>CAXUIB010000005.1:0-40293 GCA_964250945.1 uncultured Acidobacteriaceae bacterium | reverse complement strand
GCTCCAGGCGGGGCTCCGCGACCGGCAGCTCGGCCGGGGCAGCGTCGTGGCGGCCAGAGGTACGAGAAGACCAAAGAAGGCCCGATGAAGGGATTTACGCCTCCGCCGCGGTTTGGCGGGGCGCCGATGGCGCAACAACAGCCCTTGCCGATCACGCGCGCCATCACGGTGACGGAAGGCATCAGCGTCAAGGATCTGGCCGAGAAGCTGGACGTTCGCGGCAAGGATCTGATTGCTGTGCTCTTGATGCGGGGCGTTCTGGTCACGGTCAATCAGTCGCTCGACTCTGAGCTGGTGAAGGATGTGGCGCGGCAGTTCGGCGCGGATGCCGCGATCATCTCGGTCGAGGAGCAGCTTGAAAACGAGGCGATCGAAGGCTTCCTCGAGGACACCACAGGCATGGTCGAGATCACGCGGTCGCCGGTGGTGACGGTGATGGGCCACGTCGATCACGGCAAGACGTCCTTGCTCGACGCCATTCGCATGACGGATGTGGCGGCGGGCGAGGCGGGTGGAATCACGCAGCACATCGGCGCCTACAAGGTCCATGTGACCAAGCCGGATTCGCCTGCGTTTGGACGCGAGATTGTGTTTCTGGACACGCCGGGTCACGAGGCGTTTACGCGGATGCGGGCACGCGGCGCCAAGGTGACGGACATTGTTGTGATCGTGGTGGCGGCCGATGACGGCGTGATGCCGCAGACGCTGGAGGCGATCGACCACGCGCGTGCGGCGAAGGTGCCGATCATCGTTGCGGTGAACAAGATCGACAAGCCCGAGGCGAACTCGTCGCGGGTGATCCAGCAGCTTGCCGCGCGCGGCGTGCAGTCCGTGTCGACGGGCGGGGAGACCGAGTTTGTCGAGGTCTCCGCGAAGAAGCGGCTCAACCTCGATGCGCTGGAGGAGATGATCTGCTATGTCGCCGATACCAACGTGCAGAAGGCGCAGCCGGACCGGCCGGCGGTCGGAACGGTGATCGAGGCCAAGCTGGATCGTGGACGCGGCGCAGTCGCCAGCATCCTGGTGCAGAACGGGACCTTGAAGCTCGGCGATACGTACATTGTCGGCAACACGTTTGGCAAGATCCGGGCGATGTTCAACGATCGCGGGCAGCCGATTCTCGAGGCGGGGCCGTCGACTCCGGTGGAGATTCTGGGTCTCGAGTCGATGCCGGATGCGGGCGACACGTTCCTCGTGATGGCCGATCGCGACAAGGCCAAGGGCATTGCGCAGTATCGCAAGCTGAAGGAGCGCGAAGCACAGCTGGCGAAGAGCTCGCGCGTGTCGCTGGAGGGCTTGTCGGAGCAGATCAAGCAGGCGGGCGTGAAGGATCTGAACCTGATCCTGAAGGGCGACGTGCAGGGTTCGGTCGAGGTGTTGGCCGATTCGCTGCAGCGCATGTCGACCGAGAAGGTTCGGGTGCGTGTGTTGCACTCGGGGGTCGGTGCGATCACCGAGTCGGATATTTTGCTGGCATCGGCGTCGAACGCGGTGGTGATCGGCTTCAATGTGCGGCCGGAGCGCAAGTCACAGGAGCTGGCGGATCGCGAAAACGTCGAGATCCGGCTCCATTCGATTATTTACGAGCTGCAGGACGAGATGACCAAGGCGATGTTTGGCCTGCTCGAGCCGGTGTTTCGCGAGAATTACGCGGGACGCGCGGAGGTGTTGCAGGTCTTCAAGATCACCAAGGTCGGCCAGATTGCCGGTTGCCGGGTGGTGGATGGCCTGATCAAGCGCGAGAACCAGGTGCGCGTGTTGCGCGATGGGGTCGAGGTCTGGAAGGGCCGGATCTCGTCCCTGAAGCGCGTGAAGGACGACGTCTCCGAAGTGCGGCAGGGGGTCGAATGCGGCATCGATCTGAACGGCTTCAAGGACATTCGCGCGGGCGATGTAATCGAGTCGTTTACGACGGAGACGATGGCGGCGGAGCTGGGGCAGAACTCGGCTCTCCGCAAGATCGAGCAGGCGAAGGAGGCTGCGGTCGAGGCGGCTGCGGTTGCCGCGGCGGCTGCGGCTGCTGTGCCTGTGTAACGCACGCGAGAGAAACCGAGGGGGCCGGGGCGCTATGCGTCTCGGCTCTTTTCTTTTGAGGCGGGTGGAGAGCTGACTGAGTGCGTTTGCGGGTTCGCGGTAGGATGGTGCGGTGAACCTTGACGAGATTCAACGGGCGCTGCGCGAAGCGAGCTCGGGTGCGGGCGGGGCGGCTGGTCTGGACGGATGGCTCTTCTACGATCACCACTATCGCGATCCGATTGCGTATCGCATCCTTGGGCTTCCTGAGGGGATGCACGTGACGCGGCGGTGGTTCTACTACATCCCAGCGGAGGGGGAGCCGCAGAAGCTGGTGCACCGGATCGAGTCGGGACGGCTCGATTCCCTGCCCGGCCATAAGTGGGAGTATTCATCCTGGCAGGAGCTGGAACAGACTCTGGAACGGATGCTTTGGGGTGCGGAGCGCGTAGCGATGCAGTACTCGCCTAACAACGCGATCATGTATGTGTCGATGGTGGATGCGGGGACGGTTGAGCTGGTGCGATCGATGGGTGTCGAGGTGGTTTCTTCGGCCGACCTGGTGAGCCGGTTTGAGGCGGTGCTGACGGACGCTCAGATTGCGACACACTTTGAGGCGCAGCGTCGGCTTGACGACGTCCTGGCCGCGGGGTGGGAGCATCTGCGGGGTCTGGTTCGCGGGCCGGGTGGTGGGAGTGCGAGTGAGTTCGGTTTGCTGGGCTTCTTTCGCGAGGCGATCGAGCGTGCGGGTCTGTGGACGGATCATGGGCCGAACGTCAGCGTGGGGGCGAACTCGGCCGACTCGCATTACGATCCGACGCCGACGAGTTCGCGGCCGATCCGTCAGGGGGACTTTGTGCTGGTGGATATCTGGGCGAAGCTGGCGGGGCGCCCGGATGCGGTGTGGTACGACATCACGTGGACCGGCGTGGTGGGCCGCGAGCCGACGGAGCGCGAGCGGGAGATCTTTGCGGTGGTGCGGGATGCTCGCGACGCGGCGGTGCGGCGGGTCGAGGAGGCTTTCGGGCCGTCTCCGAATCGCTCAGGGACGAGGGAGTTGTGTGGATGGGAGGCGGACGATGCGGCGCGGGCGGTGATCCGCGAGGCCGGGCTGGGCGAGTTTTTCACGCATCGGACTGGACACAATATTGGCACGGAGCTGCACGGCAACGGGGCGAACCTGGACAATCTGGAGACGCACGACGATCGCGCGATCTTGCCGGGGACGTGTTTTTCGGTGGAGCCTGGGGTGTATTTTCCGGGGCAGTTTGGGGTGCGCAGCGAGGTCAATATGATCGCTCGGGCGGATCGGGCGGAAGTGACCGGGCGTGTTCAGACCGAGCTCGTGCGGCTGTAACTGGTATCATCTTCAGAGATGGCGATCGACGTTCAGACTGAGGCAGGCACACGGCCCGGGGGATCAGACGGACCCGAGATAGCGGTCGACCGCATAGCCGGGACGCGGCCGGTAGGCTCTTTGGGCAACGTGTCGGGGAGAGTTCCGGGAGCGCGGTCGACGGGCTACTCCGCTTTGGTCCTGTTTGCGGGTTGGCTCCTTCCAGGCGCGGGACATTTTCTGCTGGGCAAGTGGATCCGCGGGCTTCTGCTGTTCGCGTCGATCTTTGGCATGTTTGTGATCGGCGTGGCTTTGCAGGGCAAGATCTACACGCCCAACACGGGCGACCTTCTGGACATGCTGAACTTCGCGGGCGACCTCGGGAACGGTCTGCTCTATGGCATCGCGCGTCTGTTTGATCTGGGGGCGGCGACGGTTCAGGTAGCGGTGGCGGATTATGGGACGAAGTTCATCGTGGTCGCGGGCCTGTTGAATGTGATTGCCGCGGTGGATGCGCATTCGCTGGCGATCGGGAGAAAGCGATCGTGACGATTTCGCACTTCGGGGCGGTCCTGCTGTTTTCCGTTTTCACCTCGGTCGTCTTTGGGATTACGATGCGATCGCAGCCGCGGATGATGATCCGTTTCGGACTGTTCTGCTTTGCCTGTTTCGTCGGTGGTACGATCCTGGCGAGCTGGGCGATGTTTGCGATAGAGCGCTAGAACGCCAGCAAACTAGAGCGCCAGCAAACTAGAGCGGGGTGAGCTTTGATGGAGCGCACACGCGCTCGTTGTGGCTGCACACGCCCCCGCTATGCCGCGCTGAGCACCGCATCCAAAAAGTGGATGGAGGTGGTGCGAAGATGAGCGACGGAGCGAGCAAACAATTTCACTGCAAAGACGTTGGGTACGACTGCGAATGGCACATCGAGGGGGCGAGTGAGGACGAGATGCTGCCGACGATCGAGCGGCACGCGGCCGAGGTACACAGCCTGACGCACTTCAAGGCCGAGGCCGAGGAGCATGTGCGCGAGGCGATCCGACGGAACTCTGCGAGCTAGGGCGGTTCTCCTGCAGGCTTACCTCGATCTGCAACTATGGTGGCAGACCCCTCCATTTTCAGCAGCGGGGGATGCGATGCTTAGAGCAGTATGGACGTTTTGGAACAGGGAGGACTTTGGCTTTCAAGGGGAGCGTTGCACGGCAGCGCCGGTCGGGACATGGGACCGATGTACGGGGAGGATAGTGGGCCGGTGGGCGGTTCGCGCGGCGACGGGGACGACAAGGGCGCCGATCGAGGGCAGGAGTACGAAGGCATTGCCCGGATTCTACGCGCGGTGTGCCGTGCACCGGAGGCTGGCGTGATGCTGCGGCGGGAGAGCGGGCGATGGACGAGGATCTCCGGCGGCCGGCAACGTGTGCGGGAGGGAACGCCCTCCGACCTGCTCTGCGAGAAAGTTCTAAGCCACGGCGCCTTGCTGGTGATGCCGGCGGTAGACCCGGACGAGGGTTTCTTTGCGAGAGAGACGAAAGATCCGATCCGCTTCTTTGCAGGGCTGTCTGTCGGTGCTCTTGGCGGGGAGATCCAGGCACTTCTCTCGACGACGGATCGAGTGCCGCGGGGGCTTACGCGAGAGCAGGAGGAGGCTTTCTGTCTGCTCGGACGGCAGCTTCAGGCGGCGCTCGAATCGGAGAAGCAGCGGACCATGATCGATCTGCTGCTTTGCGAGCGCGAAAGCTCCGCGGCGAAGCTGCGAGCCAGCGAGGATCTCTTTCGTGCGTTTATGGACGCGAGTCCGTTTGTGAGCTATATCAAGGATGCTGCCGGGCGACTGCTGTTTTACAACCGGGCGTTTGCGCGGAACTTCGGTGTGAGCGAGGAGGCGTGGCTGGGCCGCGGAGATATTCCTGGATGGGAGCAGAACGGGAGCTCGACCGGAGGTATCGAGGATCGTGAGGTGATTGCGGGCGAGCGCATCGTCGAGTCGCAAGCCTGTATTCGGGACATCGGCGGTCGAGAGAGCGCGTGGAAGATCTTTCGATTTCCGTGTCATGATTCCGCTGGGAACAGCATGGTGGCGGGCGTCGCGGTGGATATGACGGAAGAGATCGCTCGCAAGCAGGAGCTTGAACGCTGCCAGGCGGAGATGACGCTGGCGAACGAGCAGCTGCGGCAGATGAGCGTGACGGATGCGCTGACTGGGTTGCGCAATCGGCGATCGTTCGAGGAACGGCTTGCGATGGAGTTTTCGGTGGCACGCCGGCGAAAGCGGCAACTTGCGGTCCTGCTTCTGGACATCGACAACTTCAAGCGCATCAACGACCAGCGCGGACATGCGGCGGGCGATGAAGTTCTTCGGCAACTTAGCATAATTTTCCGGTCGACGGTGCGTTTGCCGGATATGGTGGCGCGCTACGGCGGCGAGGAGTTTATTTTGCTTCTGCCGGAGAGTGATGCAAAGGGGGCGCTCGGCTTTACACGACGTCTGATGGATCGGGTGCGAAAGGAGATGGGAGGGGAGCAGCCGGTGACAGTCAGCATCGGTGTGGCCACGCTGGCGCCGGAGCTGACGCAAGCGTCGGAGATGGTGCAACGGGCGGACGAGGCTTTGTACACGGCAAAGCGGACGGGCAAGGATCGCGTGGTGCTGTACGGGGATGGGGCCGACGCGAGCGGGTAGGCGCGGGTCGAGTGGGGTGGTGGTGAAAACGCAGAGGCGCACCTGAAGTGCGCCCCTGCGTTTGTGGTACTGGAAACGGCGGCGTTTACGGCTCGGCGTTCGGGTCAGGCTCCTCGCCGGGAGCTTGCTCCTGCATCTGTTTCTGGAGCTCTTCGCGCTTTTTCTCGCGAGCTTCGGCGCGCTTCTGTGCTTTTTCATTCAGCTCCTGTTCGGCGCCGAGCAGCTCAATGATGGCCATCTCCGCGGCGTCGCCCTTGCGAGCGCCGATGCGCACGATGCGGCAGTAGCCACCGTTGCGCGAGCCGTATCGGGGAGCGACGACGGCGAAGAGCCGGTCGACCGAAGCGGGGGTCATCAGGTAGGCCGCGGCCTGCCGGCGCGCGTGGACGTCGCCGCGTTTGCCGAGCGTGATCATCTTCTCGACCAGGGGGCGGGTCGCCTTGCACTTGGTGATGGTGGTTTGGACGCGATCCATCACGATGATGGAGGTGACCAGGTTGCGCAGCATGGCGCGGCGATGGCTGGTGTTGCGTCCGAGTTTGAATCCTGCATTGCGGTGGCGCACGTGATGTGTCTCCCTTGAGAGGCGGTCCGGATCTGGCTGGACTTTACAGCGCTTGGCTGGACCTCTCCATCCTTTTTGATCTCGTTGGCTTGGCGTGAGCCTCGCCCGTGGTGCATGGAACTTTTGTAGCTGGAGGTACGGCGCGACGGCCTGAGCGAGACCGTCACGCCTGATTTCGAGTTAGAAGTTTTCGGACTCGTTGTTTGGCAGGATGAGGTCTTCGTCCTCATCCTCATCCTCGTCCTCATCTTCGTCGTCGTCGTCATCGTCGAAGTCGGCGAAGGAGGCCGCAAGCGTGGCCGCGGGTAGAACGGAGGTCGGTCCGGGGACCGGGTTGCCGTTCTCGTCGATCTTCATCCCGAGCGAAAGGCCCATCTGCGCCAGGATTTCCTTGATCTCATTCAGACTCTTGCGGCCGAAGTTCTTGGTCTTCAGCATCTCGGCTTCGGTCTTCTGGATGAGTTCGCCGATGGTGGCGATGTTTGCGTTTTTGAGGCAGTTGTAGCTGCGGACGGAGAGCTCAAGCTCTTCGACCGAGCGATTGAGATTTTCGTTGCGGATGGCCGGGCCGTCGTGCGCTCCGTCGTGGCCGGACTCCATCTCCTCCTCGAAGTTGATGAAGATGGTCATGTGGTCTTTGAGGAGTTTGGCCGAGAGTCCGAGCGCGTCCGCGGGGAGGACGGTGCCGTTGGTCCAAATCTCGAGCGTGAGCTTGTCGTAGTCGGTGATCTGACCGAGACGGGCCGCTTCGACGAGGTAGTTGACTTTGCGGACGGGGGAGTGGACGCTGTCGACGGGGATGAAGCCGAGGCCGAGGTCGCCGTCGAAGTTTTTGTCGGCCGAGATGTATCCGCGGCCACGCTTCAGGCGCATCTCCATGTCGATCTTGCCGCCCTCGGAGATGGTGCAGATGTAGACGTCCGGGTCGAGTACTTCGACGTCTCCGTCGGCCTCGATCTGCCCGGAGGTGACGATCCCGGCCTGGTCGGCGCGCAGGTAGAGCGCCTTTGGTCCGTCGCCGCTGAGCTTGAACGGGATCTGCTTGAGGTTGAGGATGATGTCGGTTGCGTCTTCGACCACGCCGGTGATGGACTGGAACTCGTGGAGGACGCCCTCGATACGGACGGCGGTGACGGCCGCGCCTTCGATGGACGACAGCAGGGTTCGGCGAAGGGCGTTGCCGATCGTTGTGCCGAAGCCGCGCTCAAAGGGCTGCGCGGAGAATTTACCATATTTTCCAGTAAGTGTTTCGTTCTCGACGGCGAGACGCTTGGGCTTTTGAAAACCTCTCCAAAGCATACGTAGATCCTTTCGTCCGACCTAGCCGCGATGCACTTTGCGGTCTGGCGGGTGGTTCGGTAGCGAGTTAGTTTGTAGGTGGAAGGAAGCTTCCAGCTCTTAGCCTTTCGCTAGAAGCCATGAGCTAGAAGCTTAGCTAGAAGCCATGAGCTAGAAGCTCGATTGTTATTTGCTATAGAGCTCGACGATAAGCTGCTCGTTGACGGGAAGGTTGACGTCCGCGCGATTGGGCAGAGCAACTACCTTTCCTGAGAAGTTATCGCGGTTGATGCTGAGCCATGGAACGGGGCGCTGTCCGGAGGCGAAGTTCTTCGATTCTTCGAGAACGACCAGGGCCTTGGACGATTCGCGAATGGCGATTTCGTCGCCGACCTTGCACTGGAAGGAAGGTATGTTGACCTTGCGGCCGTTGACCTGGATGTGTCCGTGGCGGACGATCTGGCGGGCCTGACGGCGCGAAGTCGCGAACCCGAGGCGGTAGCAGACGTTGTCCAGCCGGGTTTCGAGTTGCTGCAGGAGTAGTTCGCCGGTAACTCCGGTGCGGTTCGAGGCTTTCTGGTAGTAGGCCCGGAACTGGGTTTCCAAGGTGAAGTAGATGCGCTTGGCTTTTTGTTTTTCGCGCAACTGCAGACCGTAACCGACGACCTTCTTCTGCTTCTTCGACTGACCGTGCTGGCCGGGAGGGAAGTTACGTTTTTCTACCGGGCATTTCTCGGTGAAGCACTTAGCGCCCTTGAGGAAGAGCTTTGTTCCGTCGCGACGGCAGAGCCGGCAGACTGGTCCTGTGTAACGTGCCATTTGGTAGATCTCCTAAGTTCAGGTGCTGATCGGTTTACGGGTATGGTGGCCCTTCGTCCCGATCCAGGTTGATGCAGCTCTTAGCTTCTAGCTCTTAGCTTTTAGCTCTTAGCCAGAGGATCTACCGCAGAGCTTGCCTGCTCTTGGCTGGTAGCTAGAAGCTAACGGCTAAGATCTAGAAGCTGTTGCTTAGACTCTGCGTCGCTTGGGTGGACGGCAGCCGTTGTGCGGCATGGGCGTGACGTCGCGGATGGAGCGAACCTCGATGCCGGTGGTAGCGAGGGCGCGGATGGCGGACTCGCGGCCGGAGCCGGGGCCGGAGACGCGGACGTCGACGGTGCGGAGGCCGTGGTCGCGAGCGGCCGCAGCTGCACCCGCTGCGGCCTGCTGCGCGGCGAAGGGGGTTCCTTTGCGGGAGCCGCGGAAGCCGAGCGAGCCTGAGCTTTTCCAGGAGAGCGTGTTGCCGACCTGGTCGGTGATCGTCACGATGGTGTTGTTGAAGCTGGCCTGGATGTAGACCAGACCGAACGGAACATTTTTGCGTTCGCGCTTTTTGAACTTCTTACCCTTGCCGACCTTTGCGCCGGCCGCTTTGTTCTGTGTCTTGGCCATGGGCTTATTTCGTCGCTTTCTTCTTACCGGCAACGGTGCCCTTGCGTGGGCCCTTGCGGGTACGAGCGTTGGTATGGGTGCGCTGGCCGCGGACTGGGAGCGACCGGCGATGACGAAGTCCGCGATAGGACTGGATTTCGATTAGGCGCTTGATGTTGAGCGAGACGTCCTTGCGCAGGTCGCCCTCGATCTGGCCTTCGGCCTCGATGACCTGGCGGATGCGGTTCAGCTGATCCTCGTCGAGCGTGGCGATCTTGACGTTGGGGTCGACATCGGCTTTGCCGAGGATGCGCGCCGCGCGCGAGGTTCCGATGCCGAAGATGTAGGTGAGACCGATGCGCGCCAGTTTGTTGTTCGGCACGTCGACTCCGGAGATACGGGCCATGGAGGCTCTTCCTTTCGGGTGTGGCTTTCGGCGCTTGGGGAAGTCTGGCCGGGAGCGAGTGAGGAGTTAGCGGAGGGGTTCCGACGGGTTCTACGCAAGCCTTGGTTTCGGCTAACTCGCCCGGCGGCTCCGGAGGACAAAAAAAGAAGAAATGACTAAAAAGGCGGAACACAAACCTGAAAGAACGCTGGTGTTCCTGGCAACGAACTATCCCTGGCGCTGCTTATGTTTGGCGTGCTCGCAGATAACGCGAACGACGCCGCGACGATGAATGACCTTGCACTTATCGCAGATCTTTTTTACGGACGCTCTTACTTTCATAACTACTCCTACAACGCAGCTTGGAGCCTTTAGCTGTTAGCTTCTAGCCAAAGGCGTGACTTGGGAACAGAGTGGCTTGAGATAGCGGCTAGAAGCTAGCAGCCTGTTGCGCGTCTTACTTATAGCGGTAGACGATGCGCCCACGATTGAGGTCGTAGGGGCTAAGTTCGATCGCGACACGGTCGCCGGGGAGGATGCGGATGAAGTTTTTGCGCATGCGACCGGAAACATGCGCCAGCGCCTGGTGCTTGTTTTCAAGCTCCACCTTGAACAGGGCGTTGGGCAGGGTTTCCACTACCGTCGCCATTACTTCGATTGCATCTTCCTTCGACAAACGATCTCCTTGAGCGGACCGACGCCGCATACGCGAACGTGCGCAGCGGTCTGCCGCAACAACTTATGATAACGCGTCTTTGCGCTTTACGCCAGCCGGTGGGATGTGCTACCGGGGCGAGGTGCGCCTTAGAGCGTGAGGATGTCCGGGCCATCGCGTGTGATGGCGACGGTGTGCTCGAAGTGCGCCGAGTAGCTGCCGTCGACGGTGACGGCGGTCCATCCGTCCTTGAGCACGCGCACCTCGGGGCCGCCGAGGTTGATCATGGGTTCGATGGCGAGGACCATGCCTGCTTTGAGCCGCGGACCTTTGCCGCGCGGGCCGAAGTTCGGGACCTGCGGCTGCTCGTGCATGGACCGGCCGATGCCGTGGCCGACGAAGTCGCGGACGACGCCGAGGCCGGCGGCTTCGCACATCTCCTGCACCGAAGCGGAGATGTCGCCCAGGCGGCCGCCGACGACGGCGGCGCGGATGGCGGCGTCGAGCGAGGCCTGTGTGGTCTGGAGGAGCTTTGCGGTGGCCGGGCTGGGCGTGCCGACGGCGTAGGTGACGGCCGCGTCCGAGTAGAAGCCGTTGAGCACAACGCCGCAGTCGATTGAGACGATGTCGCCGTCCCTGAGCACGCGTTTGGGGTTGGGGATGCCGTGCACGACCTCTTCGTTGACCGAGGTGCAGAGCGCGGCGGGGTAGCCGTGGTAGCCCTTGAAGGCGGCGGTGACGCCGAGCGCGCTCCACTCGGCGATCTTGCTGGAGGCGGCGAGTTCGAGATCCATGGTGGTCGCGCCGGGGCGAACGACGGGCGCGATTGCGTTGTGTACCTCTCGGAGCAGACGTCCGGAGGCGCGCATCTTTTCGATCTCCGCGGCCGTTTTGATGAGGATCGCCATGGCAGCTAGGAACCTGGCTTGGAGGGGTCGGCGGGGCCTCCGGCGGACCTGGGATCGCGGAGCCGTGTGAGCGCGGAGTTGACGCTCTGGGCGACCTCCTCGACCGGACGTGCGCCGTCGACTTCGGCGAAACGGCTCTGCTGCCGGTAGTGTTCGATCACGGGAGCGGTCTGCGCGGCAAAGGTCGTCATGCGATCGCGGAAGACGGCCTCGGTGTCGTCGGCGCGCTGCTCGAGTGGGGTTCCGTCGAGGTCGCAGAGGCGATCCACTTTTGGCGGATTGGAGTAGAGGTTGTAGATGCGTTTGCACTTCGGGCAGGTATATCGGCCGGTGATGCGATGGAGCAGATCGTCGAACGGGACGGCGAGGCTGAGGGCGACGACGGGAGCGCTTCCCTGCCCTCCGGCGGCGACAAGTGTGTGGTCGAGCCACTCGGCTTGCTGCAAGGTACGCGGAAATCCGTCGAGGATGTAGCCCTGGCGTGTGTCGGGCGAGCGGAGGCGGCCTTCGACCATCTGATTGACAAGATCGTCGGGCACGAGTTGGCCCGAGTCGAGGTAACACTTGGCGGTGACGCCGAGCGGTGTGTTGTCGCTGATGTTCGAGCGGAAGAGGTCGCCGGTCGAGATCTGCGGGACGCCGTAGCGCGCCATCAGAATCTGCGCCTGGGTGCCTTTGCCGACGCCGGGGGCGCCGAGCAGGAGTACCGGGCCGGGCGCGAAGTTGGGCGGCGCCGCCGGCTGGCTGGAGGCGCCGATCGAGTTCTCTGAAGGGGTCAACTTGGCTGCTCTCGAGGTCGAGCTTCGCCTTACCAGCTGCGACGGCCCCGGATGCGGCCGGATTTGGGCGAGAAGCCGTCGTAGTGCCGCATGACGAGCTGCGACTCGATCTGCTGAACTGTATCCATGGCGACGCCGACGACGATAAGGAGCGAGGTTCCGCCGAAGTAGAAGCTGACGCCGAGGCCGTTGGTCGTCCACGCGGGAAGGCGATCGAAGACGGTGCCGATCAGCCAGATGTGATTGAAGTGGATGCCGGAGATCAGGAACATCGGGATGATGGTGATGATGATGAGGTAGAGCGCGCCGACCAGCGTGATGCGGCTGAGAACGTCGTTGATGAAGTCGGCGGTGCGCCTGCCGGGGCGGATGCCGGGGATGAAGCCGCCGTATTTTCGCATGTTGTCGGCGATGTCGTCCGGTCGGAAGACGATGGAGATGTAGAAGTAGGCGAAGAAGATGATGGCGGCCATGAAGAGGAGGACGTACCACGGCTCGCCGGGGCCGAGATTGCGGAAGATGGGGCCGAAGAAGCGTGTGTCGCGCAGGGGACCGCTGCCGAAGAAGCTGGCGCCGGCGAAGAGCAGGGGCGCGGACAGGATGGAGGAGGCGAAGATGACCGGCATGACGCCGCCCGAGTTGACCTTGAGAGGGAGGTGGGTGGATTGGCCGCCCATCATCTTGCGGCCGACGATGCGCTTGGCGTACTGGACGGGGATGCGGCGCTCGGAGCGCTCGACAAAGACGATAAAGGCGACGACGGCGACCATGCCGAGGACGAGGATGGCGATGGCGACGGGGGTGAAGGCGCCCCAGGCCTGGGTGCTGGCCTTGTCGTAGAGCTCGGCGATGCCGCGCGGCAGGCCGACGACGATGCCGGTAAAGATCAGGAGGCTCATGCCGTTGCCGATGCCGCGTTCGGTGATCTGCTCGCCGAGCCACATGATGAAGGCGGTGCCGGTGGTGAGCGTGAGGACGCACATCGGAAGGAAGGCGCCGCGCGGGATGGTGACCATGGAGGAGCCGGTGGAGGTGTTGGTGAGGGTGAGGCCGATGGCGAAGGATTGCACGATGGCGAGCAGGACGGTGACGTAGCGCGTCCACTGGGTGATCTTGCGGCGGCCGACCTCGCCCTCTTTTTGCAGCTTGGCGAGCGGCTCATAGATGACGGTGAGCAGCTGAAAGATGATGGAGGCGGTGATGTACGGCATGATGCCGAGCGCGAAGATGGTCAGGCGGCGGAGGTTGCCGCCTGAGAAGAGATCGACCAGGCCGAGCGCGGAGCCGGAGTTGGTCTGGAAGAACTGCGCCAGCATTTCGGCGTTGATGCCCGGCGTGGGGATGTGGCCGCCGACGCGGTAGACGGCGAGCATGCCGAGGGTAAAGAGGACGCGGTTGCGGAGGTCCGGAATGCGAAAGATGTTGGCAAACTTCTGGAGCATCGTGATCCTTGTTTAGGTGCCTGGGAAAGCAGATGCGAGCAATTCTAAATGCAGCCGGAGGTCCCGATCCACAGCGCCTGCGCGGGCCGGAGTTCGAGGCCGGATTACGCGGCGGATGCGGGAGCTTCGGTGCTGCCGATGACGATGGCCTGACCGCCGGCGCGCTCGATGGCTTCCCTGGCGGACTTTGAGAACTTGTGCGCGTGGACCGTGACAGGGGAGGTGATCTCGCCGTTGTTGAGGACTTTCAGCAGGCCGTTCTTTTTGCGCAGGAGGCCGAGGGCGACGATGCGGTCGAGCGTCAGATCGGCGTTTTCGGCGTTCTGGGCGACGACTTCGGCGATGCGGTCGAGGCCGAGGACGGTGTACTCGACGCGAAAGATGTTGGTGAAGCCGCGCTTGGGCAGACGGCGATGGAGCGGCATCTGGCCGCCTTCAAAGCCGCGCATCAGGGAGGAGCCGGAGCGCGATCCCTGACCCTTGTGACCGCGGGTGGAGGTCTTGCCCATGCCCGAGCCCATGCCGCGGCCGATGCGTTTTTTGTTTTCGTTGGCCTTTTTGGGGGCGCGGAGATTGGAGAGATTGAGTGCCATTGTGGTTCCTCGCTTAACGCCGGAAAGAGATGGTAGCTGCTAGCTCTTAGCTGCTAGCTCTTAGCTGATGGCTGCTAGCTTTTAGCTGGTGGCTCTCAGCTGCTGGCTCATAGCTTTTAGCTCTTAGCTCTTAGCTAAAAATATCCTTTGCCGACTCGCATCTATGAGAGCTGCCGTCTAGGACAGCAGGCTGTTTCTTGTTCCTGAAAGCTTCTAACTAACAGCTAGAAGCTAACAGCTAAAAGCTTCTCTACCCGACGATGCGGACCAGATGGGGAATTTTTTTGATCATGCCGCGGGTGGAGGGCGTGTCTTCGCGTTCGACGATCTGGTTGAGCCGCGTGAAGCCCAGGCCTTTGACGACCAGCTTGTGCTTCATCGGCGTGCAGATCTTGGATCGGAAGTACTGGATCTTGATCTTGCCGGCCGGTGGGCTGGAGAGGGAAACGGTGGAATCAGCCATGAGGACATCTCCTGAAATTTGAGAGCAATCTTAGAGCTCGTCTTCGCTTTTGCCGCGCAAGAGGGCGACGTCGGCCTTGTTGCGCAGTTGCTGGAGCGCGTCAAAGGTGGCTTTGATGACGTTGTGCGGGTTGGCGGAGCCGAGCGACTTGGTGAGCACGTTCTGGACGCCCGCCGAGGTCATCACGGCGCGAACGGTACCGCCGGCGATGACGCCTGTGCCTTCGGGCGCGGGCTTCAGCATCACCTGGCCGGCGCCGAAGTGGCCGAGCACCTGGTGCGGGATGGTGGTCTGGGTGAGGTTGACGCGGAGGAGGTTCTTTTTGGCCGCTTCGATGCCTTTGCGGATGGCTTGCGGAACCTCCTTGGCCTTGCCCGAGCCGTAGCCCACGACGCCTTCGGCCGGATCGCCGATGACGACCAGGGCCGCGAAGCTCATGTTTTTGCCGCCTTTGACGACCTTGGTCACGCGGTTGATGGAGACGACCTGATCCTTCAGGTTGAGCCGGTTCGCGTCGAGCTTTTTGAGTGTTGCCATCGCGTGTCTGGTTTCCTATCAGAGCTTTCTGTCCGGGCCGTTGCCGGCCGGGACGATCCATCTTGCATCGAGATTTGTAACTAAAACTAGATCGGTTTTTTGTAACTCAAACTAGATCGGGTTTGTAACTGAACTATAAGTGTTTTGTAACTGAAAAACTAGAACTCGAGGCCGGCCTCGCGGGCCGCGTCGGCCAGAGCCTTGATGCGGCCGTGGTAGAGATACCCTCCACGGTCGAAGACGACCTTGGTGATGCCCTTTTCGCGACCGCGCTCGGCGATCAGGCGGCCGACCGTCTTTGCCGCGGCGACGTTGCCGCCAGGCTGCCGCTCCGTGCCCTTGGGCGACATGGAGGAGGCGGACGCGAGGGTGACGCCGGCCATGTCGTCGATCAGCTGGGTGTAGATGTGGTTGAGCGAGCGGTAGACGTTGAGGCGCGGCCGATCGGCGGTGCCGGACATCTTGGCGCGGATGCGGTTGTGGACCCGCTGCCGGATTGCGTTGCGCTTGGGTGCGACGATCATGGTGTCTCTCTTCCTAGAGGCGTCAGCGGCAGAGGCTGCCGACGTTCGGTTGTTTTCGGTGCTGGAAATTCGGTGAAGGGTTTTGTGGGGCCGGGACCGGGGTCTCGGGTTTACTTGGCGCCGGTCTTGCCGACCTTCTTTTTGAGCTTCTCGTCGGCGTAGCGTACGCCTTTGTTCTTGTACGGGTCGGGCTTGCGCAGGGATCGCATGTCGGCGGCGACCTGTCCGACCTTTTGCCGGTCGATGCCGGAGACGGTGACGTGGGTCTGCTTGGGGTCGATCGCGACCTCGATGCCGCTGGGCAGGGGGAACTCGATCGGGTGCGAGTATCCGAGGGTGAAGACGACCATGTTTTTGCCCTTGAGCTCGACGCGGTAGCCGATGCCGACGACGTCGAGCTCCTTCTTCCAACCGTTGGTGACGCCTTCGACGGCGTTGAAGACGAGAGCGCGCGCGAGACCGTGGACGGCTGCCTGCGAGTCGTTCTGCCGTTCGGCGAGGAGCTGGCCGTCTTTTTGGACCAGCGAGATGCCGGTAGGCAGGAGAGCGTTGACCTTGCCCTTCGGACCTTCCACCAAAACGTTGTTTCCCGAGACCGTGTACTTGACGCCGGCCGGCATGGGGATGGGCTTTCTTCCGATACGCGACATAACCAAATCCTTTCCCTTGGCTTGCGAGTCGCGGTCCGAGATCCTTTGGAGGATTTCCGGAACCGTTCCACTGCAGCCCGTTCTTTGGTGCACTACGGCAGACTCAGGCGACCGAGAGGTTCGCGGCCTACCAGACCTCGGCGAGGATCTCTCCGCCGACGCCTTCGCGCCGTGCCTGCCGTCCGGTCATCACGCCTTTGGGCGTCGTCATGATCGAGATGCCGAGACCGCCCTGGACGCGGCGGATCTGGTCGCGGCCGAGGTACACGCGGCAACCTGGGCGCGAGATGCGCTTGAGGTCGCGGATGACGGCTTCGTTGTTTGGGCCGTACTTCAAATAGACGCGAATCACCTTTTGGCCCTTCTCTTCGGTGGGCTTGTAGTTGGCGATGTAACCTTCTTCCTTGAGGATGCGCGCCATCTCGCTTTTGAGCTTCGAGGCCGGGACGTCGAGCTTCTGGTGCTTGGCCCGGATGGAGTTGCGGATGCGCGTCAGGAAGTCGGCGACAGGGTCGGTCAGATTCATTGTAGAGAGTCTCCTCATCCCCCGTTCGCTCCGAGTGTCTCTCGGAGAACCGGGCGGGGATGTCTTGCTGCGGTGTTGCTGCGACGATCCGGACGAGGTCTTCTGCTCTTCTATTTCTGTGACAAAGACGCGAAGGGGAAGAGCTGAACTCAGGTCGGGATGTGTTACTTTATCTGTTACTTTCAGCTACTTGCAGCGTACTGTTCAGCCGAAAGAAAGGGCTACGCGTGGACTGAGACCCAGAATCTGCTTACCAGCTGGATTTGACGACGCCCGGGATCTCGCCCTTGAGGGCGAGGCCTCGGAAGCACAGACGGCAGACGCCGAACTTGCGCAAAAAGGCGCGCGGTCGGCCGCAGAGCTGGCAGCGGTTGTGCTGTCGGGACTTGAACTTCGGTTTTCTGGCGTCTTTGACGCGTTTTGCGGTCGTTGCCATCGTTTTCCTTGCCTTTTTATCTTACCTTGAAAGAAGACCGGTGTCTTGCCGGGGGGTGAAAATTTGGGGTGACTGGGTGCTGCCGTGCAGGTCGGAACCGGACCGAGCGCGACCGTTACTTCTTTTTAGGCGCCCTGGCGGAAGGGCATGCCGAAGCCGCGCAAGAGCGCACGGGCAGCGTTGTCGTCCTCGGCCGTGGTCACGATCGTGACGTTCATGCCCTTGGTCTTGTCGACCTTGCTGTAGTCGATCTCGGCGAAGATCAGCTGGTCGCGCAGCCCAAGCGTGTAGTTGCCGCGGCCGTCGAAGCTCTTGGACGAGACGCCGCGGAAGTCGCGCACGCGCGGCAGAGCGATCGAGATCAGGCGATCCAGAAACTCGTACATTGCATCGCCGCGCAGGGTCACCATCGCTCCGATGGGCATGCCTTCCCGAAGCTTGAAGGCGGCAATCGACTTTTTCGCCTTGGTCACGATCGGCTTTTGTCCGGCGATCGCGCCGAGGTCGGCCACGAGCGGGTCCATGATCTTGACGTTCTGGGTCGCCTCGCCCAGACCCATGTTGATGACGATCTTTTCAATCTTCGGGATCGCCATCACGTTGGTGAGGTTGAGTTCCTTGGCCAACGCCGGCTTGATCTCCGTGTTGTACCGTTCGCGAAATCGTGCTGCCATGGTCCATCTCTCTTTCTTTTTTTCACGGACCTCGGTAGGCGGCCCCTACGATCGCTCGATCGCCGACATCCCGTTTGCGTGAAGGTGAGTTGCGGATTTTTACAGATTTCGGTGCTTGGGGGAAGCTGGTGCGCGCCGTTCGGAGGGAAACGCGACTTTCCGTTGTCTGAAACAGATTTGTTTATCGCTTCTTTTCCTGAATCACGTTGCCCGACTTCTTCGACACGCGGACCTTCTTTGGGCCGTCCAGCCGCGCTCCGATGCGGGTCTTGTTGCCATCTCCGTCGACCAGCATGACGTTTGAAAGGTGGATCGGCGCCTCCTGCTCGGCGATGCCGCCCTTGATGTTGCGCTGGGGGTTCGGCTTGACGTGCTTTTTGATCATCTGGACATGCTCGACCAGGACGCGGTCCTTGTCGGCGAGGATGCGCAGAACCCGTCCGCGCTTGCCTTTGTCTTTGCCGGAGATGACCTCGACGGTGTCGTTGCGTTTGATCTTCGTTGCCATAAAAAACTTCTCCCTCTCCAACCTCGGCGATCCTGGAGGCTCTCGGGTGAGAGTATCCACGTTTGACGGAGCCGGACTCCGGCGTGCTTGAAAAGGCACGCGCTTTTGGGTGACATCAGGGTACGTCCGTCCGGCCCCTAGATGACCTCAGGCGCGAGCGACACGATCTTGAGAAACTTCTTTTCGCGCAGCTCGCGAGCGACAGGGCCGAAGACGCGCGTACCGACCGGCTCCATTGCATCGTTGATGACGACCGCGGCGTTCTGGTCGAAGCGGATGTACGTTCCGTCGCGGCGACGATACTCCTTGCGCGTCCGGACGATGACGGCCTTGACGACCTTGCCCTTCTTTACCGTTCCGTCAGGCGAGGCTTCTTTGACGGCCGCCGTCACGACGTCGCCGAGGCCGGCCTTCTTGCCCAGGCCGCCGCCGAGCGGGAGGATCACCTGCAACTTGCGCGCGCCGGAGTTGTCGGCCACGTCAAGAATCGTTCTCATCTGTACTGCCATCGCCGCTCTCTCCCTCCGTCGGAATCAGACGGAATCCTTAACAAGAATCTTGTGTGTCCGCCGATCCCCTCGTCGGGGCGATCTCGGCATCTTCTCAGACCTTCGGACCTTCAGAGTTTCCCCGACTCGGGCGGAAACTCTGGCTGTCTTTGCCGTCTTTACTTCGGTTCCTCAAGCTTGATCTCGGCGAGTTGCGCAAGCGACGACCGGCGAACGATCTCTTCAAGCGACCATCGCTTCAGCTTGGAAAGCGGCCGAACTTCGCGGATGCGGACCACGTCGCCGATGCGCGCCGAGTTCTGCTCGTCGTGCGCGTAAAACTTCTTGTTGGACTTCATCACCCGCTTGTACTTCGGGTGAGCCTTGCGCATTTCGATCTCGACCACGATCGTCTTCTGCATCTTGGTCGAGACGACCAGGCCGACCTTTTCGTTGCGATGGGAGGTCTTTGCCGGCGCGGCGGCGGAGGTGGCCGGGGATGCGCTCCCCGAGGCTTCCGTGCTCTGTCCAGATGCTTGTTCGGAGTTCTGCTCGGTGCTTGGATCTGCCATGGTCTTCCTAAACCTTTCGGGCGTTCTTGCGCGCGGTGCGCTGGCTGGGGGCGGGGGCGCTCGGCTTTGGCTCGGGGCGCGCTTGTTTGTCCGCCGCGATCTCCCGTTCGCGCCGGATGGTCTTGGCGCGGGCGATGTCGAGCTTCAGGCTTCGCAGCTTTTTGAGACCCTCCTGGTTGCCGAGGCTCTTCTGAAAGCGAATGCGAAAGATCTGCTCGGCCGCTAGGAGCTCGGTCGACTTCAATTCGTCGGACGTTTGACTGCGAATCTTTTCCAGTTCCATCGTGGGTTTCCTTGTTTCCAAAAAAATGACTTTTACTTGGCGACCGCGACGGCCTTTACGCCCGGCCGCTCGACAAAACTGGTCTTGAGCGGAAGCTTGTGCGCGGCCAGCCGCATAGCCTCTTTGGCGAGCTCGACGTTGACCCCTTCCATCTCAAAGAGGATCTTGCCCGGGCGAACCACGGCGACCCAGTGGTCCGGTGCTCCCTTGCCCTTGCCCATGCGGGTTTCGGCGGGCTTTTTGGTGATGGGCTTGTCCGGAAACAGGCGCAGCCAGACCTTTCCGCCGCGTTTGATAAAGCGCGTCATCGCGATGCGGCTCGCTTCAATCTGACGGTCGGTGATGTAGCCGCACTCCATAACTTTTAGGCCGAAGTCGCCGAACGACAGATCGGATCCGCGCCACGCCTTGCCGCACATCCGGCCGCGTTGCTGCTTACGAAACTTCACCTTCTTTGGCATTAGCATACTGAGAATCCTTAGGTGCCGACACTCTCTTCGGCTTTGCGCAGAAGAGAAAGCTCTTTGCTTACTTTTCTAGACCTGAAACGCTCCGGCGGTTGCGCCGGGAACAACCTGCTCGCGACGCTTCTTCTGTTCGTAGATATCGCCGCGATAGACCCAGGTCTTGACGCCGATGATGCCGTAGGTGGTGTGCGCCTCGGCAAAGCCGTAGTCGATGTCGGCGCGCAGGGTGTGAAGCGGGAGACGACCCTGCAGATACCACTCGGACCGCGCGATCTCGTTGCCGTTGAGACGGCCCGAGACGCGAACCTTGATGCCCTTGCAGCCGAAGCGCAAGGCCGAATCGACCGACTTCCGCATCGCGCGACGGAAGCTGACGCGTTTTTCCAGCTGCAAAGCGATGTTTTCGGCCACCAGCTGGGCGTCGAGCTCGGGCTTGTTGACCTCCAGGATATCGACAAAGACCTCGCGCGAGGTGCGCTTCTGGATGTCGGCCTTCAGCTTGTCGATCTCCGCGCCTTTGCGGCCGATGATGATGCCGGGGCGCGCTGTGCGAATGATCAACCTGAGCTTGTTGCCCGGACGCTCCACCTCGACCGAGCTCACGCCGGCGGCCTTCAGCTTTTCGCGCAGCTCCGCCTTCAGCTTGACGTCTTCGACCAGGAGCTTGTCGTAGCCGCGTTCCACAAACCAGCGCGACTTCCACGGCTTGTTCACGCCGAGGCGAAACCCATACGGATGGACCTTCTGTCCCATAAACTTCCCTTCTCAAACTTCCCGGCGCGCCACCCAAGCAGGAGCGGCCTACGTGCTAAGACACAAACCTTGATTTTACCGGAGATCTCGACCTCCGGGAGGAGTTTTTCGCCGGAGATCGATCTACTTCGACGATTTCTTCTTCGGGGCGACAGACTTTTTGCCAGACGTCTCCGCCTCGGCTGTTTGCCCGGCCGAAGACTTCTCGGCGACGGTCACGATGATGTGGGCGAGCCGGCGCTGGTAGCGGAACGCCCGACCCATCGGAGCGGGTCGAATGCGCTTCAGGCGCGGACCTTCGTTGGCGACGGCCGACTTCACGTACAGGTTGTCGACATCGACGTCGAGCCCCTGCTCCTGCGACAGATAGTTCGCATTCTGGATCGCCGACCGGAGGACCTTTTCGATCACCGGCGCCATGCGCTTGGTCGAGAAGTGGACGGTGTTGAGCGCCTGCTCGACCCGGAGGCCCTTGATCAGGTCCAGGACCAGCTTGGCCTTCTGCGGACTGGTGCGCTGAAACCTGGCTTCCGCGCGAAACTCTCGTGTCTCCGGTGCTGCTGTTCGGTTTGCCATGATCTGATTTTTCCTTGAGGTGGGGGCGGACTTTGATCGCTACCCCGAACTGTCTGCTTACTTGGGCTTGGCGGCGGTCTCGGTCGCGCGCGCGGAATGACCCTTGAACGTCCGTGTGGCGGAGAACTCGCCGAGCTTGTGTCCGACCATGTTCTCGGTCACGTACACCGGAATGAATTTGCGGCCGTTGTGAACCGCGATCGTGTGACCCACCATGTCAGGGTGGATGGTCGACCGACGCGACCAGGTACGCAAGACCTTCTTGTCGTTGGTCTGATTCATCACCGTGATCTTGGTCATCAGGTGTGCGTCGATAAACGGACCCTTCTTTGCCGAACGTGCCATTGTGTTGTAACTCCCATCCTTTTTAAGCCTGTGCTCGAAACGACGAATCTCTTGACCTGCTTGCCTTCCGGCTAGCCGCGAGACTTGGTGTGGCTTCTACTTCCCTCAGTAACTTGTCCCTATCTTCCTTACTGCATTGAGTAACTCGTTGAGTAACTCAGAATCTACAGGAACTCAGGTTTTTACTTGTTGCGCCGGCTCACGATAAACGTGTCGGTCCGCTTGTTGTTGCGCGTCTTGTAACCGCGGGTCGGCTGACCCCACGGCGTCACCGGGTGACGTCCGCCGGAGGTCTTACCCTCGCCGCCGCCATGCGGGTGGTCGACCGGGTTCATCGAGACGCCGCGGTTGGCCGGACGGATTCCCTTCCATCGGTTGCGTCCCGCCTTGCCGACGGTGACATTCTCGTGATCCGTGTTGCCGACCTGTCCGATCGTGGCCATGCATTCGACCAGGACGCGGCGCGTCTCGCCGGAAGGCAGCTTCAGGAGAGCGTACTCGCCTTCTTTGGCGATCAACTGCACCTGTGCGCCGGCGGAACGCGCCATCTGCGCGCCTTTGCCAGGGCGAAGCTCGATGTTATGCACCGTCGTTCCGGACGGTATGTTTTTGAGCGGAAGTGCGTTGCCGACCAGGATATCGGCGTCGGGGCCGCTCATGATCTGCTGTCCTACCTTGAGGCCGACCGGCTGGATGATGTAGCGCTTCTCACCATCCGCATAGTTCACGAGAGCGATGCGCGAGGACCGGTTCGGATCGTATTCGATCGTCGCGACCGTCGCCGGGATCCCGTATTTGTCGCGCTTGAAGTCGATCAGACGGAGCTTCTGCTTGTGGCCGCCGCCCTGGTGCCGGATCGTCATGGCGCCGGTCGAGTTGCGTCCGCCGGTGCGCTGCTTCACCGTCAGCAGCGGCTTATACGGTGTGTCGGTCGTTAGGTCGTCGTTGACCAGCTTGGTCGCGAAACGGAGCGACGGCGTCATCGGTCGAAAGGATTTGATCGGCATTTCTTTTATGCTCCTAGCTGCTAGCTTCTAGCTCTTAGCTAGTTCTTTTTTGGATCCAGGTTCCATAGAACCGGAGAGTCGGGAATTCGGGTCTTAGCGAAAGGCTAGGGGCTAAGAGCGAAGGTCTACACTTACAAGACTTACAAGCTATCCAGATACTCCGGCATCTTTTCACCGGCCCGAAGACGGACGTACGCCTTCTTCCAGTCCGGGCGGTAGCCGGCAAACTTGCCGCGACGACGTTCTTTGCCTTCCACGGTTGCGGTGCGGACGGCGTTGACCTTGACCTTGAACAAAGCTTCGACGGCCTGCTTGACCTCGGTCTTGGTCGCCTTGAGCGCGACCTCGAAGACCAGGGTGTTCTCGGTCTCTTTCACGCCCATGCCCTTTTCGGTGATCAACGGCCGGCGAATGACAGTATAGAGCGTCGGCATTAGGCAACCTCCTTCTGGGTGGCGCTTGTGCCTTTGGCGCGATGCCGCGGCGCGTTCTTCAGCAAGGTCTCCTGCAGGGCCTCGATCGCGTCGCGCGAAAAGACGGCGTGCTCGTAGCGCAGGAGATCGTACGGATGGACCTCGGACGAGAGCACAAGCTCGACGCCGTCGAGGTTGCGCGATCCGAGATAGAGTTTTTCGTCGAGCTTGCGGCTGGTCTCGACCAAGAGCGCGGTCTTCTTCGCGTCCAGCTTGTCGAGCGCGGTGCGGAAGAGCTTGGTCTTCGCTTCCGGTACATCGAAGCTCTCGACCACCGTCAGCTTGCCTTCGGAGAGCTTGGCGATCAGCGCCGAACGGAGCGCGCCGAGGAGCTTTTTGCGCGGAAACGCGTACTCGTAGGAGCGCGGCTGCGGCCCGTGGACGGTGCCGCCGGAGCGCCAGAGCGGGCTCCGGATCGAACCGACGCGGGCGCGTCCGGTGCCCTTCTGCTTCCAGAGCTTTTTGCCCGAGCCGGAGACGAGCTTGCGGTTTTTGGTCGCCGCGGTTCCCTGCCGGAGCGCGGCGCGGTAGTGCTTTACCGACTCCCAGATCAGAGATTGATTGACCTCGCCCGTGAAGACCTGGTCGAGAATTTCGAACTCTCCGACCTTTTCTCCGCCGAGATTGACTACGTTGATGTTTGCCATCGATGTTCTCTCTTCGTCTCCCACCGGAAGGTAACTGTGGGGGTTACAGAACTTTTTAGCCACCGTTGCAAATTTTTGCAAGCGGCTCTGAGCCCTTTGCGATCCGCTCTACTTCTTCTTGGCCGGGGCCGCCTTCTTCGACGCCTTCAGAGGATCAAGCGTCGTCGCGCCGGCAAATCCGCGACGCTCTCGCGGCGGCGCTTTGGCCTTCGAGATCAGGACATATCCGTCGCGCGGTCCGGGGACGGCGCCCTCGACCAGAAGGAGATTGTCCTCAAGATCGATGCCGCGGATGCGGAGGTTGCGGACGGTGACCTGGTCGGTGCCCATGTGGCCTGGCATCCTCTGCCCAGGAAAGACGCGCGACGGAAACGAGCTCGCGCCGATCGATCCTTGGACCTGAAACATGTGGCCGTGCGCCTTGGGGCCGCCGCCGAAGTGGTGCCGCCGAACGACGCCGGCGAAGCCGCGGCCCTTGGAGGTGCCGATCACGTCGACAAACTTCTCGTCCGAAAAGATGTCGACCAAGACGCGGTCGCCCGCCTTGGCGTTCGACTCGGTCTCGCCGGCCGTGACGGTGTTGTCGAGCGGAACTTCCTTGAGCACGCGCACGGGCGGCACATCGGACTTCGCGAAGTGGCCGGTCATCGCCTTGTTGACTTTCGACGCCTTGATGAAGTCGACGTAGCCGATCTGCGCGGCGTCGTAGCCGTCTTTAGCCAAGGTCTTGAGCTGCGTGATGACGCATGGTCCGGCCTTGAGCACCGTGACCGGATGGACGTCGCCGCGATCGTCAAACAGCTGCGTCATGCCGATCTTTTTGCCGAGAATTCCTGCTACGGACATCGTTGTTTTCCTTTCCTCATCATGCCGGGGTGGAGGCACTGTAGGTACTGCCGAGGAGCTTTTGGCTTCCGGCGAATGCTTCGAGCCTGGAGCGCCCTACTAGCTGGCTACTTCTGGACGGTCTTGATCTCGACGTCGACGCCGGCCGGAAGATCGAGTTTCATCAAGGCATCGACCGTCTGCTGGGTCGGCTCGAGGATGTCGATCAGGCGCTTGTGGGTGCGAATCTCAAACGCCTCGCGGGACTTCTTGTCGACGTGCGGCGATCGGAGAACGCAGTACTTGTTCTTCATCGTCGGCAGCGGGATGGGACCGGCAACCTGCGCTCCGGTGCGCTTGGCCGTGTCGACGATCTCGCCGGTGGATGTATCGAGTACGCGATAGTCGTACGCTTTCAGGCGAATTCTGATTCTCTGTCCAGCCATGGTCTTGGTCTCATTCTTTCTTTACGCAAAGATCGTGTAGGAGTGGCCGGCAGCTTCGCTTGTACTGCCGGCCCTTCGTTGATTCAAACTACTTCACGATCTCCGAGATCGTCCCTGCGCCTACGGTTCGGCCGCCTTCGCGGATGGCGAAGCGGAGGCCTTTTTCCATCGCGACCGGGGTGTGGAGGGTGATCTCGAGCTGGATATTGTCGCCGGGCATGCACATCTCCGTGCCTTCCGGGAGCTTGGCCGATCCGGTCACGTCGGTGGTGCGGAAGTAGAACTGCGGGCGGTAGCCGTTGAAGAACGGCGTGTGCCGGCCGCCTTCTTCCTTCGACAAGACGTAGACCTCGCCCTTGAAGTCGGTGTGCGGCTTGATCGATCCGGGCTTGGCCAGGACCATGCCGCGCTCGACGTCTTCCTTTGCGATGCCGCGCAACAGCAGGCCGGCGTTGTCGCCTGCCAGACCCTCGTCGAGCTGCTTTTTGAACATCTCGACGCCGGTGACGACCGTGGGGCGGGTCTCGCGGAAGCCGACGATCTCCGACGCTTCGCCGACCTTGACCTTGCCGCGCTCGATGCGGCCGGTGACCACCGTGCCGCGGCCGGAGATCGAGAAGATGTCCTCGATCGGCATCAGGAACGGCTGGTCGATCGCGCGGTCCGGCTGCGGGATGTACTTGTCGACCGCGTCCATCAGCTCATCGATCTTGGCCTCCCACTTCGCTTCGCCGTTGAGGGCGCCGAGCGCCGATCCGCGGATGATCGGGGTGTCGTCGCCCGGGTAGTCGTACTTCGACAACAGCTCGCGGACCTCAAGCTCGACCAGCTCGATGAGCTCCTCGTCTTCGACCGCGTCGCATTTGTTCAAGAAGACGACGATGTACGGGACGCCGACCTGCCGGGCGAGCAGGACGTGCTCCTTGGTCTGGGGCATCGGACCGTCGGTCGCGGCGACCACCAGGATCGCGCCGTCCATCTGCGCGGCGCCGGTGATCATGTTCTTGATGTAGTCGGCGTGGCCGGGGCAGTCGACGTGCGCGTAGTGCCGGTTCGCGGTCTCGTACTCGACGTGCGAGGTCGCGATCGTGATGCCGCGCTCGCGCTCTTCCGGAGCGTTGTCGATCGTGTCAAAGGAGCGAAAGGTATTGTTCGGGTTGTGCTTGGACAAGACCTTGGTGATCGCCGCCGTCAACGTCGTCTTGCCGTGATCGATGTGGCCGACCGTCCCAATGTTGACGTGCGGCTTGGACCGGTCAAACTTTTCCTTACCCATAATGATGTCTCCTGTTCTTCTTGTCGTGGTGCGTGTGTAGATGTGTTCCAAAAAAACTGGGCTGCTAAGGGCAAAGCGCGCGTGGCCGGCCCTTGACTTCAGCGCGTTACTTCTTGTCGCCGTCCTTGCCTTGTACCTTGGCGATGATCTCTTCGGACACCGACCGCGGCGCCTCTTCGTACTGCTTGAACTGCATGGAGTAGTTGGCGCGGCCCTGGGTCGCACCGCGCATGTGGGTGGCGTAGCCGAACATGGTCGACAGCGGCACGGACGCGCGGATGGCTTGCGTGTTGCCGACCATCTCCATGCCTTCGATGCGACCGCGACGCGAGTTCAGGTCGCCGATGATCGTTCCCATGTAGTCTTCAGGGACGGTCACCTCGACGGCCATAACAGGCTCAAGCAAGACCGGCTTCGCCTTGCGCGCGGCCTCCTTGAACGCCATCGAACCGGCGATCTTGAACGCCATCTCGTTCGAGTCGACGTCGTGGTAGGAGCCGTCGTAGAGCGACACCTTGACGTCGACCATCTCGTATCCGGCCAGGACGCCGCGCTGCATCGCGTCCTGAATTCCCTGGTCGATCGGCTTGATGTACTCCTTGGGAATCGTTCCGCCCTTGATGTCGTTCGAGAACTCGTACCCCTTGCCGGGCTCGTTCGGCTCGATGCGGATCTTGGCGTGGCCGTAGTTGCCCGATCCGCCGGTCTGACGGATGTACTTGCCCTCGGCCTCGGCGTTGGCCTTGATCGTCTCGCGGTAGTTGACCTGCGGCTTACCGACGTTGGCCTCGACCTTGTACTCGCGCATCATGCGATCGACGATGATCTCAAGATGGAGCTCGCCCATGCCGGCGATGATGGTCTGTCCGGAGTCGACATCGGTGCGAACGTTGAAGGTGGGATCTTCCTGCGCGAGTTTGGAGAGGGCAACGCCCATCTTCTCCTGGTCGGCCTTGGTTTTGGGCTCGACGGCGACCTCGATGACCGGCTTGGGGAAGTCGATCGACTCAAGCACGACCGGGCTCCGATCCGAGCAGATCGTGTCGCCGGTGACGATGTTTTTCAAGCCGACGGCGGCGCAGATATCGCCGGCCAGGATCTCGGTGATCTCCTCGCGCTTGTTGGCGTGCATCTTCAACAAGCGACCGATGCGCTCGGTCTTGCCGGTGCGCGGGTTGAGCACGGAATCGCCGGTGTGGAGCTCGCCCGAGTAGGCACGGACGAAGATGAGCTGGCCGACAAACGGGTCGGTCATGATCTTGAACGCGAGCGCCGAGAGCGGCTCCTTGTCGTCCGGCCGGCGAATGATCTCGCGCTCCATGTTGTCCGGATCGTGCCCGATCATGGGCGGGATATCGAGCGGGCTCGGGAGGTAGTCGACCACGGCATCGAGCAGGGTCTGCACGCCTTTGTTTTTGAACGACGACCCGCAGAGCACCGGAAAGATATTCATCGCGATCGTCGCCTTGCGGATGCCGGCCTTCAGCTGGTCCTCGGTCGGCTCCTCGCCCTCGAGGTAGAGGTTCATGATGACGTCGTCGGAGTCGGCGACGGCCTCGATCAGCTTGGTGCGCGCTTCTTTCGCAGTCGCGACGAGGTCGGCCGGGATCTCTTCGACCGAATACTCGGCGCCCATGGTCTCGTCGTGCCAGAAGATCGCCTTCATCGTGACGAGATCGACAACGCCGGCAAACTTGGCCTCGGCGCCGATCTGGATATTGATCGGAACGGCGCGCGCGCCCAGGCGGTCGACGATGGTCGAGGTTGCGTAGACCGCGTCCGCGCCGGCCTTGTCCATCTTGTTGATAAAGCAGATGCGCGGGACCTTGTACTTGTCGGCCTGGCGCCACACGGTTTCGGACTGCGGCTGCACGCCGGCGACCGCGTCAAAGCAGGCCACCGCGCCGTCGAGCACGCGCAACGAGCGCTCGACCTCGGCGGTAAAGTCGACGTGGCCAGGGGTGTCGATAATGTTGATGCGCGTGTTCTTCCAGGTGCATGTGGTCGCGGCCGAGGTGATCGTGATGCCGCGCTCCTGCTCCTGCTCCATCCAGTCCATCGTCGCTGTGCCTTCGTGCACTTCGCCGATGCGGTGAGTGATGCCGGTGTAGAAAAGAATGCGCTCGGTCGTCGTTGTCTTGCCGGCGTCGATGTGCGCCATGATCCCGATATTTCGGCAACGATTCAGAGGTATAGTGCGTGCCACGGTGAGGTCTTATCTTTCTTGCGGGCGCGTGTGCCCGCGGTCGGTACTGCTCTAACTAAGATCGGAGATACAAGGACTCAGGAACACTCTGCTGAAGTGCTTTTTCTTTACCACCGGTAGTGCGCAAAGGCCTTATTGGCTTCGGCCATGCGATGGACGTCTTCCTTTTTCTTCATCGCCGCTCCGCGACCGTTGGCGGCGTCGAGCAGCTCGGCCGAAAGCTTATCGACCATGCCCTTTTCGCCGCGCGCCCGGCCGTACTGCACCAGCCATCGGATCGCGAGCGATGTCCGACGCTCGGGGTTGACCTCGATCGGCACCTGGTAGTTCGCTCCGCCGACGCGACGGCTCTTGACCTCGAGCAGCGGCTTCACGTTCTCGACCGCCTTCTTGAACAGCTTGATCGCCTCGTCGCCGCCCTTGGTCTCAAGGTTGGTCATCGCCTCGTAGAAGATGCCCTGCGCGGTCGACTTCTTGCCGCCCCACATCATGGAATTGACGAACTTCGTCACCAGGGTCGAGTTATAGACCGGGTCCGCTGCAACGTCGCGCTTTGCGATAAAACCTTTTCTTGGCATGACTCTCTCTTTTCCTGCTCGTCTTCCTTCAGGGCCGTAGACCTCTCAAGCCGCTGAACCTGTCTAAAAACTGTCGTGTTCCGGTTACTTGCCGGCGGCCGCCTTGGGCCGCTTGGCGCCGTACTTCGACCGGCTCTGCTTGCGGTTTGCGACGCCCACCGAATCGAGCGTGCCGCGCACCACGTGATAGCGGACTCCGGGCAGATCTTTGACGCGGCCGCCGCGGATCAGCACGATCGAGTGCTCCTGGAGGTTGTGACCGATGCCCGGGATGTAGGTCGTGACCTCGATCCCGTTGGTCAGACGGACGCGCGCCACCTTGCGCAAGGCCGAGTTCGGCTTTTTGGGCGTCTGTGTGTAGACGCGGGTGCAGACGCCGCGGCGCTGGGGCGAACCTTGCAGCGCCGGGCTGGCGGTCTTGTAGCGCGTGGGCGTGCGTCCCTGCTTGACGAGTTGATGAAACGTAGGCACTGAACTTGCTCCTCTTAGAAACCGCTCGATCCCGCTGTCACAAAATCGTGACGAAACCTTTTTTGTCGTCGTCCTCCCGCGAGCCTGAACGCACACGCGAGAGAGAAGAGAGCAGCCGCTCTCTTCGGATACCTACCAAAACTGCCTGAAACATCACGAACTCGGTTGAGTAACAGTCGACGGTGGCCGAGCTCCTGAGCACAGACTGCCTGCTCGGGCCGACTCCGTTTCGCTGTTCCGGCCTGCATAGACCTCCCTGGAGGAGGGTGTCGCGGGCTCGATTGCGATGAGACCCGCCTGTGGGACCGGATGCCCTTGGTGCACGCCCTTGGTGCACGCGGGGATCCAGGCGGGTTGCTGCTTGTATTCACTATAACGAAGTTTCACGGATTTGTCTCGCGCGTTGCCGTCGGTCCGGGAGCCTCGCCCATACAATCTGATTGTATGGAGATTCAACGCATCGGTTCCAGACCCTCGGGCCGGGGTCCGGCAGAGTGGTTTACCGGCGAGGTCCGGATTGATCCGCTCTTTGAGGCGCCCGAACCGGCGCGGGTTGCCGGCGCAAGCGTCACGTTTGAGCCGGGAGCGCGGACGGCCTGGCACACTCACCCGCTGGGACAGACCCTTCTCGTCACGGCCGGCTGCGGTTGGGCGCAGCGGCAAGGGGGCGCGATCCAGGAGATCCACCCCGGAGATGTGGTCTGGTTTGCGCCGGGAGAGAAGCATTGGCACGGTGCAACGCCGACCACGGCGATGACCCATATTGCCGTTCAGGAACGCTCCAATGGAGAGGTTGTGGAGTGGTTGGAGCAGGTCAGCGCTGAGCAGTATCGGGTCGCTTCCTGAGCAGGATGGGGCCGGCGGATCGGGGGGAACTTCGACCGTCCCCCGCGCGGATCTCTCCCCCGCGTCTAGAATCGCGCTATGCCCTGCCGCGTCTTCTGCGTGTTCTCACGTTGCGTGCTCCCCCTCGCCCTCTTCTCGGCCGTCGCCGCTGCCCCCGCGCAGAGCGGCAACCCGGCACCGATGCCGCCGCTCAAGGACCCCGACCCGCGCGTCGCGTCCACCCTTGCCGCGATGGACCGGGCGCGGAGCTTCGCGGGCGTCGCTCTTAGCCCGGACGGAGCCGAGATCGCCTGGATCGGACACGAGAGCTCCACCATCCACCTGGTCGACCTGAAACAGAGGGAAGCCACTCAGGACATGCCCGCGAGACGTCTGAAGACGCCGGACCGAATCATCGCCGCACCTCTTGGCAGCGATCCCGGCTGCCGGGTGACGGCGCCCCTGTGGTCGCCGGACAGCCAGACGCTCGCGTATACCTCGAACTGCACCGGAACGGCCCCGAAGACGGAGCAGAGCCAGATCTTTCTCTGGTCCCGCGCGACCAACCAGAGCCGGCAGCTGACGCACCTCAAGGGTCTGTTTCAGGACGCGGCGTGGTCGCCCGATGGACGGTCGATCGCGTTCCTTTTTGTCGAGAACGCCACCCGCTCGGCGGGTGCGTTGGCGGCGATGAAGCCGTGGTCGGCGGTGGGGGGGGAGGATGGGGTCGAGGTGCAGCGGGTCGAGCTCGTTGACGTTGCCCGTGGCAACTCGTCGATCGTGACGCCATCGAGCCTCCATGTCTATGAGTTTTCCTGGCGCCCCGACGGCAAGGCACTTACCTATATCGCGGCACCCACACCCGGCGAAAACAACTGGTGGATCGCAAAGCTCTATGCCCAGAACCTGATCGACATCAGCACGGCAAGCGGCTACTCCGGCTCGGAATCGAAAAAGGCCGGAGGTGAGGCTCCCACCGTCGTCTTCGACCCGAACACTACCCCGGGCGCGCTCCACGGCCTCCAGATCGCCAACCCGCGCTGGTCGCCTGACGGCAAGCAGATTGCGTTTATCGGCGGCCTGATGAGCGACCAGGGATCGACCGGCGGCGACATCTACACTGTACCCGCGACCCCGGACGGACAGAGCATCGCGACCGACGTCAGCGCCGACAAGCTCGTCAGCCCGTCGTGGTTTCAATGGACGTCGCCGAGCGAGATCCGGGTCGTTGCGCGGACGTCCGGCAAAAATCTCGTCGCGCTCTGGAGCGTCGGATCGAAGCAGCAGCTCCCAGGGGCGCAGACCATCGTCGGCGGAGTCAGCGCCGGGGTCGCCGACCTTTCGCTGGCAAACTCCGGCGCCTACGCCTTTGCCAGCTCGTCGTTTGAAGCCCCGCCCGAGATCTTCTTCGCGGCCAGCCCAACGAGCGCACCGCGGCAGATCACGGACGAAAACGCCGGCCTCAAACCCGTCTGGGGCCGGAGCGAGTCGGTGGAGTGGACCGACGAGGGATTTCATGTCCAGGGCTGGCTGCTCTACCCGGCCGGCTTCGACGCGGCGAAAAAGTACCCGCTGATCGTCGATGTGCACGGCGGACCCTCGGCCGCCATGGGCGCAAAGTGGGCCGAGGCGCCGACACTGTACTCGGCGCTCGGATACTTCGTCTTTCTGCCCAACCCGCGCGGGTCGTTTGGACAAGGAGAGAAGTTTGTGCGGGCCAACGTCAAGGACTTCGGCTACGGCGATCTGCGCGACATTCTCTCCGGCCTGGACACCTTGGAAGCCCGCATCCCCGCCATCGACCACAACCGCGAAGGCCTGATGGGGTGGAGCTACGGCGGCTTTATGACGATGTTCGCGGTGACGCAGACAGAGCGCTTCCACGCCGCGGTCGCGGGCGCCGGCATCTCCGATTGGAAGAGCTACTACGGCGAAAACTCGATCGATCAGTGGATGCTGCCGTTCTTTGGAGCGACGGTCTACGACGACCCCAAGGTGTACAGCAAGAGCTCGGCGATCGAGTACATCAAGAACGTGCACACGCCCACGCTGGTCTTGGTCGGCGACCGCGACGGCGAGTGTCCGGCGCCGCAGTCGTTTGAGTTCTGGCACGCCTTGCGGGCCGAAGGGGTGAAGACGCAGCTGGTGATCTATCCCAACGAGGGTCACCGCTTTGCGGACCCGGCACACACGCTCGATCGCCCGGAGCGAACGCTGCAGTGGTTTCAGCAAAACATGCCCGCGCCCCGGCCGTAAATGCCCGGAGGCGCCGCAGGCCCATTTGCCTCGCGCGGACGCACCTTCTAAACTGGAGATCTCGCAACATCCGCCCGCTCGCCTGGCAGGTTGCGCTCAGAGACCGCACATCTCCACGTGAGATGTCGCGGGGAGGCCGGATGCGTCGTTTCAGCACGTTGTTGGTTCTGTTGTTTCTTTCCGTTCCGTTTGGCATCTCCATCTCCGGTTGCGGAAGTAAGACGTCGGTGGTTTATTGCAACTCGGGTTCGGACTCGGGCACCGTCGTCGGGCAGCTTACCACCGTCACGCTCCAGCCGGTGCTTACCGGCATCTCGCTGAACGAAGGCCAGATCGGCACGATCAGCCCACCCAGCGGAGCCGACTGCAAGGGAACCCCGGTGACACCCACCGGCGTCCTTTACGGCACCACCGACCCCGCACTCAATGCCAGCCAGAAGACCATCGACGTTTCGCCCGATCACCGGGTCTGCGCGGGCAGCTGGAATCGCGACACCGGCGGCGGCATCCCGGACTACACCGTCTGCAACATCACGGGCAAAACGGGCTCCTACTTCGTCACCGCGACCGCCAACGGGGTCTCGAGCAACCCCCTTCCAGTTTTTGTCCACCCTGTGATCACAAGTATCCTCCTGGGTCCGGCGTCGACCAACTGCAGCACGGATCTCGCGACCAACTGTTGTCCGATCACAAATATTCCGCTCGTCTCCGCGCCTCCTTACGACCCCAACAGCTGCCTTTCGCAGAACACGACCGGTGCGCTCGCCGGGCGCGTCTACGCGGGCTCGGGCGCAAGCCAGACCAACATCAGCTGCGCCGTTCAGACGGGCGCGAACGGACAGCAGACCTACTCTCCGCTGGCCGGACACCTGACCTTTGCGCCGCAGAATGGGGACGTCGTCACGATCGATCCGAATGGCATCGCCACGGCCAAGAACCCGGGATCGACGCTGGTGACGGCGACGCTGTCGAATGCGGGCTCGGGACCGGGCTTTTTCGCGACCTGTCCGCCGCGATCGATCGCCCTGACCGCGCTCGGCCAGACCAGCGCCAACGTCAACCAGAACAGCACCCTCCCGCTTTCAGCCACGGTCGTCGACACCAAGGGCAATGCGCTCTCCGGCTTGAGCCTCCAGTACGTGTCCACCACACCGACCACGCTTCCCGGCGGCGGAGGTTCAGTCACGCCGAACCTTCCCGGCGCGGGAGCGATCACGGCGCTCTGCCTTCCGCCGGCCTGCAACTCGTCGCCCTTGAATGAGATCGGCTTTGCCGGCAACGGAACGCCCATCAGCTCGAACCCGGTGACCATCACGACGGCCGGCGTCACCGGAACTGTGCTCTATGTGGGCAGCACGCAATCGCTTTATCTGCAGATCATCGACTTCACATCGAGCACGATCGGAGCGACGGCGCGCCTGCCGTACCTGCCGAATTCGATGATCCTCTCCGAGGACACGAGCACGCTTTACCTGGGCAGCTCGACCGAACTGATGGTGCTGACCTCGGCCGGCGCGGTCTCGCGCGTGGACGCCAACACCCCTGGAACCGTGCTCGCCGTCTCGCCGGATAACTCGACCGTCGTGGTCGCAGACCCGGTCCGGCAGCTGGTGTCTCTCGAAACGGCCAACGGCGTCTCGGCCCAGATCGGCGGCCTGGCGACGCACGCCGAGTTCTCGCCCGACAGCGGCACCGTGTACATCAGCGCCGGCAACCAGCTGCTGGTGCACTCGAACTTTACCGGATGGTCGACGATCCCGCTGAGCACGCCCGCTCTCGATGTCGCCGTCACCGTTCCCAGCGTCGGCGCCTATCTTGCCGGAGCCGTGACGACGGGGCGCAGCTACTGCCCATCGACCACGTTCGTCAACACGAGCGGTCAGAGCACGACCGTCAATCAGTTCTACCCGCTGGCCGACACGGCGGCGGTTGTCACCGATCGCCTGGCGGCTACAGACGACGGCCACCACGTTCTGGGAGCGCACGCCGCGGGCGCCAATGCGAGCACCCTCGTCGACCTCGCTTTTCTTGGAACCAATAGCTCGGGCACGGCGAACAGCTCGGGCCTGCCGATCGGAGCGTGCCCGACAGCTGTCCCGGGAACCTACTTCACCGCCCAGCGTACCGGCGTCACCAACGTTCCTCTGGCGGGGGTCAACGCCTCCGCGATCACCGGCGTCCTGCCCACCTCCGACTCGACTACGGCGTTTGTCACCTACATCGGCGCCGGTCCTCTGCCTGCCTACACACCGGCGACGGGCGCTATGGTAAGCATTCCGCTCACCGGCGGAGCGACCGCGCCTGTAAGCGGCGTCGTCAGCTCCGACAACAATACCTTTTACGTCGGAACGGCGGGCGACAACAGCGTGCACCTGGTCACACGATCCAGCACCGGCTTCTCGGACACCAGCACCGTACAACCCAAGCTGGCCGACCCGAACGGCAATATTGCTGTTCCGAATCTCCTGGCGCAGCGTCCGAGACGTACCACCTGATTTCCAGAGATCCAGCCTCAGCCGAGCCGACGCTTCAGCACATCCCGAGCAATCGCGTCCAGGACGCCGTTGAGGAAGTGGATCGACTCCGGTGCGGCGTAGCGTCGCGCGACCTCGAGCGTCTCGTTGATGATGATCGGCCCGGGCGTGTTGGGAAATCCCAGCATCTCGGCGGTGCCTGCGCGCAAGAGGTTGCGATCCACCACGGGCATGCGCTCCATGCGCCAGTTCGCCGAGTGCACCTCGATCAGGTGGTCCACCTCGTCGCGCCTCTGGGTCGCCACGCGATAAAGATCCTCGGCAAATCCGCGCGTTTCCGCATCGACATCGTCGCGCGCTTCCCAAAACAGATGTCGGACCTCCTCCGGCGTTTGCTTGCCGAGGTCGCCCTGAAAGAGCATCTGCATCGCGAGTTCGCGGGATTTGCGGCGCTGTCCCATCTAGAGCGGTTCTCCTCATGCTACGAGTCGGATAGAGTGTGGGAATGCCGTTTTTCTTGGCGAAAACGGCCATGAGACCGGTGTTTTCGCTAAAAACCTATAGGAGAACCGCTCTACCGGCTCACCGCTGCCGGCTGAAGCTCAGCCGCGGCGGGGGTCTCGGCGAGGCGCAGTTTCGTTCCGAGCGACGCCATCTCGATGGCCGCGATCGCTGCCTCGAACCCCTTGTTGCCGGACTTCAGACCTGCCCGGTCGAGCGCCTGTTCGAGCGTTTCGCACGTCAGAACGCCGAACGCATGAGGGACGCCGGTCTCCTGCTGCGACTGCCCGATGCCGCGCGCGACCTCGTTGTAGATGGCCTCGTAGTGCGCCGTCTCGCCGCGCAGGAGCACGCCCAGGGTCACGATGGCGGAGAAGCGTCCGGTCTCGGCCAGGGTTCGCGCCGCGGACGGGACCTCCCAGGCACCGGGAACGCGCACAATCTCGACGTTCTCCTTTTGCGCTCCGCTGCGATAGAGAGCGTCAAGCGCGCCTTGCAAGAGGCGGTCGGTGATGACGGTGTTCCAGCGGGTCGTGACCACACCGAAGCGAAACGGAGCGGCCGAAAGATCGCCCTCGACCGCCACCGGTCGGCCGTGCAAGGGCCGCTCCGACTGCCAGAAGCCGACCCGCAGATCGGGTGCGAGTTCGGCAGAAAACATCCGTGAGTTCCAGTGCGTCAGCTCAGGCTCGGAGACCGGACCGCCGTCTGACAGAGCCGCTCGAACCGCCGCATGGACAGCATCGAGATCGGTCGTCTCGACCAGGATCCCGGGCACGGCCGGCGACCGCCCGCTTACAATTTCGAGGTTGCCGACCGGCGCCAAGAACGCGTCGCCGCGGCCGACTTCGTCCTTCCAGCCGTTGCCGCTCTCAAACCCCAGCGACCGCAACAGGCGCGCCAGACGGTCGTGCCTTTCGCCTTCAACGCCGTGCACCAGCGTGATTCCCTTGATCACCGGATCTCCTTTGGTCTCCTCTGCTTTGGTCTCTCTGATTGTATCGTTGAGGCGTCGGTCCCGAACTTCTCTGGAGATCTAGAACCTATGCCCTTGAACACCCTGCTATGCGATCGCCTCGGTGCGGTCGCCGTGGTTACGCTGAACCGCCCCGAGGTCCTGAACGCCCTGAACACGGAGGTCTTCGACGATCTCGAAGCGGTCTTTGCGCAGCTTGGCGGCGACCCGAGCGTGCGCGCGATCCTGCTTACCGGAGCCGGCGAGAAGGCCTTTGCCGCGGGCGCCGACATCCGCGAGCTCGCCGAAGCCGACGCTGTCTTCGGCGAGCAAAAGGCGCTGCGCGGGCAGGAGGTCTTCGATCGGATCGAGCGATCTCGGACACCGGTGCTTGCGCTCGTGAACGGCTTCGCGCTCGGCGGTGGATGCGAGCTCGCGATGAGCTGCCACCTGCGCATCGCGAGCACGCGCGCCCGCTTCGGCCAGCCCGAGGTCAAGCTGGGCCTGATCCCCGGATACGGCGGAACGCAGCGTCTGCCGCGGCTTGTCGGTCAGGGTGCCGCGCTCAAGCTCCTTCTCACCGGCGAGATCGTCGCGGCCGACGAGGCCCTGCGCCTCCGCCTGGTCGAGGAGGTCGTCGCTCCGCAAGATCTGCTCCCCCGCGGACATGCGCTCGCGGCCTCGATCGCCGCCGCCGCGCCGCTCGCCGTCGAGGGCGTGCTCCAGACCGTGCGATCCGGGCAAGAGAGCGACGGCTTCCTCGCGGAAGCGCGCGTCTTCGGACAGATGTGCGGCACGGAGGATAAGCGCGAAGGCACGGCAGCCTTTCTCGGAAAGCGTCCGCCGGTCTGGACGGGCCGCTGAGCATCGAGACCGGCCGCTGACTTAGCCCACGCTCGTCGCTCGCCCTGTCTTGATATTCTTTCATCGAGCATGTTCCGACGACACCTCGCCTCGCGTCGCTCTCGACCGAGATCTTTGGCCATAGATCTCGCGGGCCTCGCTGGCCTCGCGGCTGTCCTGACCGCCGCTGCCGGTTGCCACACAACCTCCGCTCCCGCCATAGAGACACCTCCGGTCGAGCAGATCCGACAGCAGCTCGACGAGATCGCGCCGCCATCGAAGTCGCAGTACATGGCCGTTCACTCGCTGCGCAGCTGGCAGAATCCGTACCTGACCGTGCAGAGCAACATGGTGACGCTGCATGTGACGCTGGGCGACGCGAACACCAGCGATCTGGGCCAGGGCGGCATGCTGCGGCCCGTGGGAGCGCGGCGGCAGGACGTCACACTTCGCGCCGACGCTCTCGCCGCGGCGCTGAACGCGCTTCCGCGCAACAGCTGGCCATACGGTCGCGTGGTCGCGGTCGAAGAAGCGCACGGGGTCCCGCCCAGCGCCCGGCCGGAGGTGCGCCGCAACCTGGAGACGGTCATGAAGGTGCTAGGCGATGTGGGCGTCGTGGCGTACGAGTGGACCGAAGGCGGAGCCGGCCTGCACTGACCGCGAAGCCGGCCTGCGCTCCCATAGAGGACATGGTCTGTTCCGCCCGAGGACCCTCCTGTTTGCGCTAACATGCTCCTACTCTCCCTTAGGCGGACCCCACCTCTCGCATGCACGATCTCCACCGCACGGCGCTTGTCGTCTTTCTGCTCTTCTTCGGCCTGGTCACGGTTGCCGGCTTCTGGGCCGCGCGCTGGAGACGACCTCTGCTCGGCATCGGTTCGCTCGACGAGTGGGGGCTCGCCGGCCGCAGCTTCGGCACATGGATCACCTGGTTCCTGATCGGCGGCGACCTCTACACCGCCTACACCGTCATCGCCGTCCCGGCCGCGCTTTACGGCAACGGCGCCCTGGGCTTCTTCGCCGTTCCCTACGCGATCATCGCGTATCCGTACATGATGCTCGTGCTTCCGCGTCTATGGAAGGTTTGTCACCGCCACGGTTACGTAACGTTTGCGGACTTCGTCGGCGGACGCTTCGGCAATCGGGCGCTTGTCGTCGCGATCGCCGTCACCGGCATCCTTGCGCTCCTGCCGTACATCGCGTTGCAGCTGGTCGGCATGCGGGTGGTTCTCGCCAGCATGGGCCTGCGTGGGGAGTGGCCGCTCGCTGCTGCCTTCATCATCCTGGCCGCGTATACCTATTCGAGCGGCCTGCGCGCGCCGGCGGTGATCGCCATCGTCAAGGACCTGATGCTCTACCTCATGGTCGCCGCCGCGCTTATTCTGCTTCCGCTCAAACTCGGCGGATACGCGCGGATCTTTGAGCGCGCCAACAATGCCCTCCAGACGCACGGCGCGACGATTTACCTGCGCGAGGGGCAGTTCCTCCCCTACTCGACGCTGGCGCTTGGAAGCGCTGTCGCCCTGATGCTCTACCCGCACACCGCCACGGCTGTGCTGAGCGCACGGAGCGCGAACACGGTGCGCCGCAACGCCGCGCTCCTTCCGGCGTACAGCTTTCTGCTGGGACTGATCGCGCTGTTGGGGTATGTTGCGCTGGCGGCAGGTGTGCGCACGTCCGACACCAGCTCCGTCGTTCCCTTGCTGTTTCTGAAGATGTTTCCGGAGTGGTTTGCCGGCTTCTGCCTGGCCGCCATCGCGATCGGCGCCCTGGTTCCGGCGGCGATCATGTCCATCGCAGCGTCGAATCTCTTTACCCGCAACCTCTACGGCGTCTTTGCGCGTCAGGCTCTGTCGCCGGCCGGCGAGGCCGCGATGGCCAAGGTCGTCAGTCTCCTGGTCAAGTTTGCCGCGCTCCTCTTTGTCCTGCGTCTTCCTGCGCCGTACGCGATCGAGATGCAGCTGCTCGGCGGCATCTGGATCGCGCAGATCTTTCCCTCGGTGGTGATCGGCGCGTTCTCGCGCTGGATGCATCCCTGGGCGCTCCTCGCCGGGTGGGCCGCCGGCATGATCTCGGGGACCGCGATGGCGGTATCGCTTGGCCTGAAGAGCTCCATCTACCCGATCCACCTGCCGGCGGTCTTCGGCCGGGGCACGCACGGGATGTACGCGGCCGTTCCGGCGCTTCTGCTCAACCTCGCCGTCGCCAGCCTCTTGACGCCGGTGTTTCGCCTCCTCAAGGTCGCCGGTGGCGCGGACACAACCGATCCCCTGCTCTACACGCAATAGGCAAACGGGTCCAGATGCGCTGGAGCGGTTCTCCTGTAGGTGTTCAGCGAGAACATAGCCCTTATGGCCGTTTTCCCTAATGAAAACGCACTCCCACGCTCTATCCGACGCACAGGGACAGGAAAACCGCTCTAGTCTAAACATCGGATGTGCCGCTTCTTACAGCCCCAAGCCGCCATCCACCGCCAGCACCTGCCCTGTAATAAAGTGCGGTCCGGTCGCAAAAAACAATGCCGCCGCTGCCACATCGTCCGCCGTCCCGTTGCGCTTCATCGGCGTCTTCTCGGCAAACCGCTCGTAGCCCGCGCCCACCTCGCCCTGCACAATCATCCCCCGAGCTATGCAGTTAAACCTGACCTCCCCCCCCCACCCCTTC
>CAXUIB010000004.1:11434-44268 GCA_964250945.1 uncultured Acidobacteriaceae bacterium | reverse complement strand
CCACCTCCACAACGAAGGTTCCATCACGGCCGAAACGCTTGTCGAGCTTTCCACACGCAATGACCTCTCACCACTCACCCTCTCGCAAGCCGGCAACCTCTACCAGTACACCGACTTCCCAAGCTTCCTCCTGAGCTTCAAAGCCGTCACCGAACGCCTCCACCACGCGCGGGACTACGAGCTCATCACCTACAACATGGTCCGCGACCTCAGCCGGCAAGGTGTCCGGCACGCCGAGGTTTACATCTCTTTCGGCATCCTCCTTCACTTTGGCCGCCTCGACGTGGACGAGGTTGTCCACGCGATCGAGCAGGGCCGAACGCGCGCCGAGCAGGACTTCGGCACCACCGTCCTTTGGATCATCGACGCTGTGCGGCACTTCGGCGCCGAAGCCGCCAGCCGCGTGTTCCAAAAAGCCGCCGAGCTCCGCGCGCACTTCCCCTCGATCATCGGCATCGGCATCGGCGGCGACGAAGCCCGCGGCCCGGCCGACCAGTTCCGTGAAGCCTACGCCCAGGCCCGCGCCGCCGGCCTCCACCTGACCGCCCACGCCGGCGAATCCACCGGCCCCGAGAGCATCTGGTCCGCAGTCAACATCGGCGCCGAACGCATTGGCCACGCGCTCTCCGCGCAGCACGACCCCGAACTCATGGCCATCCTCGCCGAGCGCCAGATCCCCCTCGAACTCAACGTCACCAGCAACCTCCGAACCGGCTGCTGCCCGTCCTACGAAGCCCACCCTGTCCGGCTCTACTTCGAGTCCGGCCTCATGGTCACCCTCAACTCCGACGATCCACCCATGTTTGGCGCCAACCTGCTCGACGAGTACGTTATCGCCCACCGCGAGTACGAGTTCTCGCTCGATCAGATGCGCGAGATCGCCGCCAACGGCATTGAAGCTAGCTTTCTTCCGCCCGAACGCAAGCTCAAGCTCCTCGCCGAGGTTGAACAGTACGCCGGGGCGCCCGCGTGAAGAGCGCGCAAGAGAGTGTGGAGCACCGAATGGGATTTGAACCCATGAATACTGGTTTTGCAGACCAGCGCGTTAGCCACTTCGCCATCGGTGCCCGTACGCGCGGCCGCAGGGCGCCACGCGTGCGTCTCAAGCCCGCTACTTTACCGCAGCCGGCAGGTCCTTCTTGGAGAGATACCAGCTCTTCACATCCATGCCGGCGCCTCCGCCATCGGTCCGCTTGGCAGCGTCCTCCTGCGTCGCCGGCGCGGGCACAATTACCTGCTCGCCAGGAACCCAGTTCGCCGGGCAGCTCACCCCATTTGCGTCCACCGTCTGCAACGCCTGGAACATCCGAATCAGCTCGTCCACGTTGCGTCCCAGCTGCATCGGGTAATAGAGCAGAGCGCGTATCTTCCCCTTTGGATCGATCAGAAACACCGACCGGACCGTCGCCGTGTCGCTTACCGCCTCGTGCACCAGACCGTAGACCTGCGACACTCTCTGGTCAAGATCGGCAATCACGGGAAACTTGACCTGCACTCCCGCGATCTGCTCAATGTCCCGCACCCACGCGATATGCGAGTAGATCGAGTCGATCGACACCCCAATGAGCTGGACGTTCAGCCGGTCGAAGTCGTCGCCGCGCTTTGCAAACTCGATAAACTCCGTCGAACACACCGGCGTGAAGTCGGACGGGTGCGAGAACAGCATCACCCACTTCCCTTTGCCTGTGTAGTCGCTCAGACGGATCACGCCATGCGTGCTTTTGGCCTCGAAATCCGGCGCCTGCTCCAGTATCCGGGGAATCCGTGACTCACTCATCAGCTCTCTCCTTCATTGACGTTCTCAGGGTTGGTTTATCCGATGTTTGGCAGTCCTACCCGACAGTCGCACCTGCCGACAGGGCCAAAAGAAGAAACCCACCCGGCTCTCTCGCTCTGGGTGGGTTTTGCGCTGCTCGCTTCAGGCTCTCTTATCGCGATCCGCTCATGAACTCACCCCAGCCGGCTTTGAGCAACAGCTGCTCCCGCCGCAAAGACACGGCGAACACAGACACGGAGAGCAGGTGCACAAGGGGTTCGTGCAGACCGTCTCACTCCCATAGGATTTTTCCCTGGATCTACTTTCCCTGGATCTCGAGGTCGCCATCGTTGAGCTTGCAGTTGCTGTTGCCGCCATAGGGAAACTCCAAACTTCGCCGCAGCCAGCCCAGCGCTAGCATAGAGGCAGATTCACCTCTCTTTTGCGATCCTCCTGACCATAGCTCTCCCGGAGTCCTCATGTCAAACGCATCCGTGCCGCCCAGCCATCTTCCGTTCAGCATCGTCGACGTCTTTGCCGAGCGGCCTCTTGAAGGCAACGCACTCGCCATCTTTCACGACGCTCGCGATCTCTCCGCCGAGCAGATGCAGAGCATTGCCCGGGAGACCAACCTCTCCGAAACCACCTTCATCCTCCCCCGCGACGCTGCTACCGAGCAGGCCCGCGGCGTCCAGGTCCGCATCTTTACCACCACCGAAGAGCTCCCGTTTGCAGGTCACCCCACGCTCGGGACGGCTTCGTGGATCTTCAACCACTATCCCAATTTCTGCGGCCAACCGATCATCACCCTCGATCTCCCGGTCGGCCCCGTCCCTGTCCGCTTCGACCCCGCAGAGCTCTCCCCTCAACCCACCGAACCCTCAACGCACCCTGGCAACTTCGCAACCATGCGGCAGAACGATCCCACCTTTGGCGCGACCCACAGTCCCGAGCCGCTCGCGCGCGCCCTCGGCCTGACCCCAGGCGACCTCGACCCCATCTGCCCAGCACAGACCGTCTCCACCGGCCTGCCGTTCTGCATCGTTCCTCTTCGATCTCTCGATGTAGCGCGCCGGTTGCAGATCCCACAAACCCTCGCCCAGCCCTACCTCGAAGCCGCCGGCGCCAGATTCTTTTTCTGCATCACCCGAGCCGCATCCGGCTCCGGTGCAGACTGGCACGCTCGTATGCAGTGGCCTGGAGGCGAGGATCCCGCGACCGGCTCCGCCGCCGGTTGCGCGATCAGCTGGCTCGTCCAGCACAGCTTAGTCTCAAGCGAACAGCCGACGATCCTTGAGCAGGGGATCGAGATCCACCGCCCCAGCCGCCTTCACTTGCAAGCCCGGCTCCATAACCGAGCCGTCTCTGATGTGTTCGTCGCAGGTCGCACCATCCCCGTGGCAACCGGCCACCTTTTCCTGTCCTAATTCACGAGATTTCAACATTTATCCCGGCCCTCATCTCCAGCATTCAGCGTCTGTTCCACACTCCCTCGAAAACAGCAAGAGCAAACATTGCAGATTTTCGCTTTTTCTTCGTTGTTGCTAAGCCGGATGCCCCTTCGTACTCTGAGCGGGAGTTGGTTGATGAGTCCGCGGAAAGCAAGTCAGGCGAGGCTCTGAAAACACGTACTTTCGCCTGTAACTCTAAAATTTGATTGAGAGACGCCCGCTCTGCTCCTGTGGAGAGCCGTCCTTTCAGAGCGTCTTCACTCGCTCGCACACGTCCCTTCCGACCATTTGTACTCGGTCTTTTGGTGCCTGTTCGGCGCCGGTCGCCTCTGTTAGGCCGACTCCACTCGACAACATCGGACGTCGCTCGCGCCCTCGTCTCCAGGCACGGCTCGGACTCTTTGACGCGCCCGCCTGGGGTACGGAAAAGCCTTCAGAATGAAGGCTCAGGAGAACCTCGTCCTGAGTCCAAGTTTCGGGTTCCGTGCCCCGGGTCGACGCACCTTAGATCGCTGGCCGCGCCCGAGGGTGACCCCCGAACACTGCCGCACCTCTGCGTCTGCCAACCAGCAGAAGCAGGAATACGGTCCATCGGCCACCTCCCCTGCTTGGGAGACCGTGGCAGAAGCGAGATCACCGCATGCGCCCCAAAAAAACCATTCTCTGCGTCGAAGCCAACGAACACGCCCTCTCTGTACGCACATTTCTCCTCGAAACACGCGGCTACCGCGTCCTCAGCGCACGCTGCTCAGACGAGGCGCTCGATCTGCTCGGACAACACCTTCCTGGATCGATCGACCTCCTGCTCTCCGATCTCCTCCTGCCCGGCGTCGACGGCAACGAACTCGTCCGCCGCGCGAAATCCAAGCACCCTGGCCTGCCCGCAATCCTTCTCTCAGGAACCGTCAACGCCGCCGACCGGGCCAGCTATGCCGATGTCTTTCTTCCCAAAAACGCCAGCTCCCCAGCCGACATGCTCGAGCGCATCCGCGTTCTGGTTGCACGCAAGCGTGGACCTCGCAAAGCGCAAACCGCGCCGAGCCCCGGAGCCGTCCTGGCCAGCGCAGCCATCTGACTTCAGCAAACGGTCTAGCCGAAACGCTAGCTCGCCGTCGGAGAAGGGAGCTGAGACGGTGTCTGCTCTCTTCTCCGAGAACCGGCCTCCGGCTCGCTCGTCCGCCAATTCGTCGAGACAAACTGCCGGCCAAACGCCAGACGCACATAGTCCAACAACAGGCCGATTCGCTGTCGCATGCTGGGCATCTTGGCGATGTAGATGGCACGCCACATCAGCCATGCAGCGATGCCTCTCACCTGAATCCCGTACACGTTGGCCACGCCTATATGCCCCGAGATCAACGCCAGCTCGCCGATTTGTTTGTAGCGAAACGGCGTAACCGAACCTCCGCGAATGGTCGCCAGGATATTGTCGGCGACGTGCTCCCCCTCGCGCGTAGCATTTTGGGCCGTGGTCGCAAAAAACTCCCCGCTGCCATCCGGCTTTGGGACCTCGGCGCAATCGCCGATCGCCCACACTCCCGGCCGATCCGTCACCCGGAACGAACTGTCGACTTCGATTCCGCCCTTCTTTCCCTTTGTGCAATCAAAGTCGGCCACCAGAGGATTGACCCGAATTCCCGTATCCCAAATGACCATGCCGGCGGAGAGCACCTCGCCGTCGGTCAGCGTGAGATTCTCGGCGGATACGCTCTTGACACCAACCCCGATGCGCACCCGAATGCCATCCTTCTTGAGCTGTTCCTCGCCATAGTCGGCCAGGCTCTCGGGCATCTCGCCCATCAGCCGTTTGGTCGGCTCTACGATGGTCAGAGCGAGTTCCTCGGCCGGCACCGACTGCTGTTTCGCCGTGTCGCGCACCAGATCGTTCAGCGCCGCAATCGTCTCGACGCCCGTATAGCCTCCACCCGCGACAACAAAGCTCACCAGCCGCTTGCGTTGCTCCGCGCTTTCGGCCACCTTTGCCCGTTCAATATTGCGCTGCGCCAGCGTGCGCACCCGGCGAGCGTCTTCCAGCGTCTTCATCGTCAGACAATACTGTTCCGCTCCGTCCACGTGGTGGTAATTCGTCGTCGATCCCAGCGCAAACACGAGATGATCCGCCGCCAGCGTCTGCCCATTCGCCAGAGTGACGGTCTTTGCCCGCAGATCCGCACTCTTCACCTCGCCTTGAACGCACCGGATCCTTTTCGATAGCTCCCAGTTCGGCGCCTGGATATGGGCTGCACTCACCGATCGGCCCGCCGCTTCGGTCAACATCGGCGTGTACAGCATGTAGTCGTTGCGATCCACCAGGATCAGCTCCGACCCTGCCGGCAAACGATACGCAAGCCGCCTGGCTGCATACCGTCCGCCAAACCCTCCACCGACAATGACCACCCGAACTGCCGCTCTTGTACCCTGTGCCATCGCTGACCCCTCCAAGTTCTAAGTCCGTCGCAAATTGAGTGCCGGCTCAACGTCGCCGTTCCAGCTCGCCAAGATTCAGGCCTGGCTTGCCGCACTCTCCACGGCCGGCTCAAACTGCTCAACAAACCGCGGCAACTCTGTCTGTCCCTTGTCGATCGCCGAAGTTCCGCCCGCAAGCACAAACGTCACATCCGTAATTCCGATGAAACCGAGGATCTGCTTCAGGTACGGCGTCGCTGCGTTATAGCTCTCCGCGTAGGCGCCCGGCGTATACACTCCGCCGGAGGCAAGAATCACAGTCGCTTTCTTGCCCTTCACCAAACCTTCGTAGCTGGGTGTAAACGTCACCCCCACACGCACAACATGATCGATATACGCCTTCAAAACCGCCGGGATCGAGAAGTTGTACATCGACGTGCCGATCACAATGTGGTCGGCGGCCAACAACTCTGCAGTCAGCGCATCCGAGACCGCAATCGCCTTCTTGATCTCTGGCGAGTGTCGCTCGGCCGGTGTGTAGGCACCCGTAATCCAAGGGAGATCGACAAAGGGCAGCTCTGTGTTCAAAAGATCCCGCATCACGACGGTTCCGTCCGTGTGCTCGGACTTCCAATCTTCAATAAATTTCCTGGTTAGCGTACGCGAAACCGAGTACCCGCCGCGCGGGCTGGACTGAATAACGAGAAGTGTGGCCATGACGAAAAGATACCTCGATAAGCTGGTGCTGCTATGCGATGGGCTGGGCGGAACTCCCCCTTGGAAGCTCCTTGCGTCCATACGATGGATTCATAACATCGTATGATTCACGAAAGCAAGAATGGGATCGAGAAACTTTCTCTGGGCACGAGGAAATTCTGCGTCCGGGTGGCCAACTCATCCTATGCGACGTCCGGGCTACAGATTGATCCCGTGACCGCGAAGCGCTCCCATTAGCTTATCCAGCGTAATCGGCAGATCGCGAACGCGCTTGTCGCATGCGTTATCGATCGCGTTCGCAACCGCAACGGAAAAATCGATAGCGGGCAACAGGTTGCAAGAGACGCACATCCGGTTTGCGTCCCGAGCAACCCATGCAGCCCTCATACTAGCGGTGTCCTGGGGCAAGGGGACCAAGTCGACCCGTTCGTAGCTCGTGTGCGTTGCGGGCCTTTTTCCAATCGAAGGACAGATGCGGAGGAAACGGAAAATGTTGATTACAGCTTCGGCCCGCTTTCAGTGGGCAAATCGACTTCCTTATCTTAGGCGAGCCTGTGTTCGTCTCCACGCGGTTTGTCAGTACAGATCGTTAGCCAAAGACCCAGCAGCTGCCAGCCTGTAGCGCGGCATAACCATACGCACTCCGTCTTCGCGAAAGAGCTCGCCAAGCGGAATTGTTGTTTCTTGGAGGGTTCACAATGCTTCAGCAGTCCAATGCCGGCGAAACCCAGCCTTTCCGCCTCGATGTTCCCTTGCACAACCTGCTCACGCAGCAGACCGGCCCTCCGCCGCGCTTTCAGCCAAAGGGCGAGCCTCAGAGATTTCCAGATCCCATCTTTCCGCAGCGACCGGAACTGCTTGGCCCTATCGATTTCGCAGCTCCTTTCGCTCCGCCCGAGAAACGGCATTGGACTGCCTCGCAGATCTATCACAGCATGCAGGGCTGGCTGTTTCCGTACGTCCGTTCCCGCGTGACCTCGGGCGACTTTCACCCGCTCATTGCGTATCTTTTCACCGAGTTCAAGTGCAACCTGGATTGCCATTACTGCTGGGCCTTCGACAACAAGGTGAAGGGCATGACGGAAGACGTTGCCAAGCGATCTGTGGACTGGCTGCACGGCACGGGATGCCGTGTGCTCGCCTTTATGGGGGGCGAGCCGCTGCTTCGCCCCGACCTCATTCAACGCGTTACCTACTATGCGGCGAAGAAGGGCTTCTGGATCTATCTGCCCACCAACGCGCGCTTGTTGCGCACGGACGTGATCGACAAGCTCGCCGACGCCGGTATGTCTACCTTCAACATCGCCGTCGATTCTGTCGATCTGAGGAAGTCCCTGCCCAAGGCGCTTGCACCTATCCGCAAGCAGTTTGATTATTTAGTGCGCAAGCAGTACGACTACGGCTACTCCGTGTTTCTCAATATAAATATTTGCCGCAATAATCTTTCCGACGTCCGCGAGCTAACTGAAATCGCTCGCGACAATGGCATTGCTACGGATTACCACATCAACGAATCGCCACTGCTTGAGCAGGACGACCACTTCAAGCATAAGGACGAGAACGAGACCTACATCATGCGCGAGGACTGGCCGGCGGTGGAAGAAACCGTGCAGTGGCTGACCGAAAAGCAGGATTCCGGCTACAAAATGGTCAACTCGAACGCGCGGCTATGGCAGATGGTCGACTTTATGAAGGGAAACCACTTCCCCTGGAACTGCCGTGCCGGACAGAATTCCATGATTATTCGCGTGGATGGGTCGTTGGCTCCGTGCTTCCCCATGTACACCGCCAACTACGACTGGGGTGTGGTCGGCGATCACAAGTTCGACACGAAGCAACTCGATCACCAGAAGGAGAGCTGCCAGACGCACTGTTTTTCCACGCTAAACCACATTCTTGGCTGGTGCTACAACGACCAGCGCGTCATCAAATACTTTTTCAAGCAGCTTGCTCATGGTTTTCAGGGTGTGAAGGGCCAGATGGACTAGCTCCCTCGCGCATTACGACCCACAGCTTCGATGCCTCAACTTTATCTATCCGAAGGAGAAGACAGATGCCCTTGACCGAGCAGCAACTGAGCCCCGCCCAGCAGGAGTTGAATCAAGCGAAGTTCGACATGGAGATCCAGGCGATGGTGGATGCGGAACGTGCACGGCTCCGCGCGCAAGCCGGCCTGCAACGCGCGCGCGATTTCAAGAAGCCTGTGGAGCGCACGTTTACCGGCGAGGAACGGGACTACGTCACCATCCTCTTCGGCGGCCTTACCTGGAAGCACGAGGAGATGATCAAGGCGGTCTTTCACGGTTCCGGCTATCGATGTGAAAACATTCCGACTCCGGATGTTTCCGACTTTCAGGCCGGCAAGGAATTCGGAAACAACGGCCAATGCAACCCGACTTACTTTACGGTGGGAAACCTTGTGCAGTATCTGCAGAAGCTTGAGCGCACGGGTCTTACAAAGCAGCAGATCATCGACAACTACGTATTCTTTACCGCGGGGTCCTGTGGACCGTGCCGCTTCGGCATGTACGAGGCGGAGTACCGCTTTGCATTGCAGAACTCCGGCTTTGAGGGCTTTCGGGTGCTTTTGTTTCAGCAGACCGACGGCATCAAGGCTGCCAGCGGCGAACCAGGTCTGAAGTTTTCCGTCGACTTCGGCATGGGCATGCTCAACGCCCTCAATCTCGGCGACGTCATCAACGACATGGTGTACCAGGTCCGACCCTATGAGGTGCATAAGGGAGAGACCGATCGGGTCATCAACGAGTCGGTCAAGCTCATGACGGACACGCTGCGCGACCGCAAGCGCTGGCACATCGACGACGCTGCACCGAAGTGGATGCAGCCGGTACTCACGAAGCAGCCCAAGGTCTCGGGCATCCTGTGCACGCTGGGGAAGGTGGCGCATAATCTCTACGGCAAGGAGTACGTCGATGCTCTGCACACCTGCAGGGACGCGATCAACAACATCGAGGTGGACCGCCTGCGGGTTAAGCCTGTGATCAAGATCACCGGCGAGTTCTGGGCGCAGACCACGGAAGGGGACGGCAACTTCAACATGTTTGCCTTTCTTGAACGTGAGGGCGCGCAGGTGGTTGTCGAGCCGATCGCCACATGGATCGACTACATGATGTATGTCGCCAAGGAAGGCTCACGTGCTCGCTTTCAGGCGGAGAAAAAACATAAAGACGTGAAGTGGTATCAGCTGAACAAGCAAGCGGCCAACAACTTCGGCGAGTTCAAGAAGACTGCCGGCCTGTCCGTCGGCAGCAAGATGTGGACCTACTTCTACCACCGCACCATTGAGCATCTCGGCGGCCTCACCCATCACCTGATCCCGCAAGAGGAGCTCGCCGGTCTCGCGCACCCTTTTTACCATCAGCTCGCACGCGGTGGGGAAGGCCACATGGAGGTCGGTAAGAACATTTACTATACCGTCAACCATCTCTGCCACATGGTGCTCGCTCTGAAGCCCTTCGGATGCATGCCTTCCGCGCAATCCGACGGCGTGCAATCCCGCGTGGTCAACGCCTTCAAGGACATGATCTTCCTTCCGGTGGAGACCTCCGGCGAGGGCGAGGTGAATGCGCACAGCCGTGTGCAGATGACGCTCGCCGAGGCCAAAGCCAAAGCCCGCGCCGAGTTCGACGGTGTTCTGCAAAAGACCGGCCGCAGCCTGGACGATCTTCGCTCCTATGTTGCCGACCATCCCGAGTTGCGCCGCGCTCTGTACCACGTACCGCACCGCGCGGGCATTGCCGGTACGGCAGCGCAGTTTGCATTTCATCTCGACGATCGCATGCGCAACGAAGAGAAGACCTGGTTGCGCGCGCGTACGTCTGCTGCCAAAGCGGTGCAAGCGGCATAAACCGATCTGCCTTCTCCGCTCCTCATTGCCCGCACGATCGTACCCGGCGAGCGATGAGGAGCGGCAACCAATGGCGCAGGTACCCAACACCCCAGGGGTCAAAGGCATGACAAAGTTTTTCGTCGGACTCGATGTAGGCTCGACCACCGTGAAGGCCATTGTTGTGGACACCGCGACGGACGCTACGCTCTGGCAGGACTATCAGCGCCATGAGACGCGCCAGCCGGAAAAGGTGCTCGAGTTCCTGGCTCGGATGCGCGAAGAGGTCGGCGTACAACCGGGGAACACGCGCATGTTCATCACCGGCTCGGGTGGCGGCACGCTGGCTGAGATGCTCGGCGCGAAGTTCGTTCAGGAGGTGCACGCCGTCTCGCTCGCCGTCGAAAAGCTTCACCCCGAGGTGTACTCCGTCATTGAACTCGGCGGACAGGATGCCAAGATCATCGTCTTCAAGGACGACGCGGAGACCGGCCGCAAGAAGAAGATTCCTTCCATGAACGACAAGTGCGCCGGCGGCACGGGGGCCGTGATCGACAAGATCAATGCCAAGCTGAAGATTCCCGCCGAGGAACTTAGCAATCAGGCGTACCACGGTGTCAAGCTGCACAAGGTCGCGGGCAAGTGTGGCGTCTTTGCCGAGACCGACATCAACGGCCTGCAAAAGACCGGCACGCCGCCCGATGAACTCATGGCCTCGCTGTTTGAGGCGATCGTACTGCAGAACCTGAGCGTCTTGACGCGCGGGCATACGCTGCGTCCGCATGTGCTGCTGCTGGGCGGACCTAACGGCTTTATTCGCGGCATGAAAGAGGCTTGGCAGGCCAACATTCCGCGCATGTGGAAGGAACGCAAGGTCGAGCTTCCCGAAGGCATGACTCCGGAGCAGCTCATCAAGGTGCCCGACAACGCGCAATACTTCGCCGCGCTCGGCTCGGTCGAGTTTGGCCGGGATGAGGACGAAGATGTCGGCCTGTACATCGGTACGGAGAAACTGGACTACTACATCAACTTCGGCCGGCAGGAAGAAAAGGCCGCTTCGGGCGCAAAAGGCCTGGTTGCGGAACCATCGGAGCTCGACCGCTTCAAGGATCTCTATCGCAAAAAACGCTTTATCCCCGCGCCCTTCGCGGAGGGCTCCGTTGTGCGTGGTTTCGTCGGAGTCGACGGCGGTTCCACGTCAACCAAAGCCGTTCTGCTCGATGAGCAAGGGGACATTCTCTGCAAGGCGTATCAGCTCTCCAACGGCAATCCTATCCAGGACACCATCGACATGTTCGCCAAGCTGCGTCAGCAGGTCGAAGGACCCGGCGCAAAGCTTGAGGTCCTTGGCGTCGGGACCACGGGATATGCGAAGGACATCCTGCGCGATGTTCTCAACGCCGATGTGGCGCTGGTGGAGACTGTCGCACACACCGAATCCGCGCTCAAGTTCTATGACGACCCACATGTCATCGTGGACGTGGGCGGTCAGGATATCAAGCTCATTGTCCTCAAGAACGGCCGGGTCAAGGACTTCAAGCTTAATACGCAGTGCTCCGCGGGCAACGGGTATTTTCTGCAGTCTACGGCGGAGGGGTTCGGCAAAAAAGTCGAAGAGTACTCTGATCTCGCCTTTGCTGCCACATCCATGCCGGTCTTCGGCTATGGATGCGCCGTCTTCATGCAGTCCGACATCGTGAACTTCCAACGTCAGGGCTGGCGCGCCGAGGAGATCCTTGCCGGCCTCGCCGCCGTTCTTCCGAAGAACGTATTTCTTTATGTTGCGAGCATCCCCAACCTCGCCGCCTTGGGCTCGCGCTTCGTCTTGCAGGGCGGCACGCAAAACAACCTCGCCGTAGTCAAGGCCGAGGTCGACTTTATCAAGCAGAGTTTTCGAAATGGCAGCAAAGAGCCCGAGATCATCGTGCACGAGCATTGCGGTGAATCTGGTGCTATCGGCGCGGCACAGGAGGCGCTGCGTCTGTGGAGCAACGGTAAGGCAACGACATTTATCGGCCTCCAAGCGGTTGCCAACATTCGGTATCGCACGACACGGAACGAGGAGACGCGCTGCTACTTCTGCAAGAACAACTGCCTGCGCACCTTTATCGACGTCGATGTCAACGGCGAGTCGCTTACTGTGGAGCAGGCCGCGCACGCAGACGGAACCCATAAACATGTAGCGACCGTCCCTGACGTCCACAAGCACGAGAACGCGACCGAGAAAACCGACCGAGTTGCCACACCCGCGGAGGTAGTCGCTGCTTTGCCGAGCCTGTTGGCGATCGAAGCCAATCTCGAGGAACATCAACACGCGCAGGGCAGCTCCTGCGGAACTGGCGGAGGCTGCGGCACATCTTCCTCATCTCCACTGAAAGCCAAAGTCGAGCCGCTTATCCAGATCACTGCTGCCGGGTCCGGCAAGGTTCTCGAACTTCCGAAGCCCGTGGAGTTCCAGCCGCGAAAGACAAAGGTGCCGCTGATCATGGGCGAACAGCGGCTCATTATCGCTACATGCGAAAAGGGCACGGTCGAAGATCTGGATGAGATGAAGGACATCAAAGCCGGCCTGGACGTCATCAAGAACAAGAATCCCAATTACGTGGATGTGGCCGCCACCGAAGTCTTTCGCCATCGCAAGGTTGAACTGGTTGCCGACCCGGAACCGACCTCCCGCGGACTCTTTACCTCGAAGGCAGTGAAAGAGCGGGCCGCGCTGATGCAGGGGCGCAAGGACTTTCGCATCGGCATGCCACGTCTGCTCAACACCTATACCTACGCGCCGTTCTTCAACGCCTACTTTGCCTCGCTCGGCTTGAAGTCCGAAAACCTTCTCTACTCCGACTACACCACGCCCGAGCTTTATCGTGCGGGCGCAAGCCGTGGCGCCATCGACCCTTGCTACCCTTCCAAGATCGGCATTGCCCACGTCTACAATCTGCTCGCGACCAAGCACACCAAGAAGCCGCTTCACGCCATTTTTTTCCCGATGTACGACATCCTCCATACGCCGCTGGTCAATCTCACCGGCTCCAACGCCTGCCCCACGGTGACCGCGACACCCAACGCCGTAAAGGCCGCTTTCACGAAAGAGAACGACGTCTTTGCCGAGCACGGCGTAGCGTATCTCGATCCCATTCTCAACTTTCGGGACCATCACATCACCGCCGAGCAGATGTTTCAGGCATGGGCGCAGCTGCTCGGTCTTTCGCGTGAAGAAAACGAACGCGCCATCCAGCAGGGCTTTGCCGCGCTCGATCGTTGCGAGTCTGACATCCGAAGCGACGCGCGGCAGACACTTGACCTGATCGAGCGCGAAGACCGCATCGGCATCGTGATGCTCGGCCGCGTCTACCACCACGACCCCGGTCTGAATCACGAGATCATGGAAGAGTTCCAGAAGCTCGGATATCCGATCTTTTCGCAAAGCACGCTGCCCATGGACGAGGACATCTTGGACCGTCTGTTTGGCGACGAGGTTCGCGCTGGACTCATCAAGCACCCGCTCGATATTGCCGATGTGTGGAAGAACAACTACTCGACCAGCACCAACCACAAGGTGTGGGCGGCGAAGTTTACCGCGCGCCATCCCAACCTCGTCGCGCTTGAAGTTTCAAGCTTCAAATGCGGCCATGATGCGCCGATCTATGGCGTGATCGAGAGCATTATTGAGAGTTCCGGCACGCCGTACTTCAGCTTCAAGGACCTCGATGAGAACAAGCCTTCAGGCTCTATCCGCATCCGCGTTGAAACCATCGACTACTTCCTGCGCCGCTATCGGGAAGACGTGATCGCCCGCCGAAAGGCAGCGGACGGCATAGAGGAACAGTTGAAAGAATACGTTGCCCAGCTTACTGCCGATCGACTTTCTCTTCAGTACTCAGCTTAGGTCTGTGCTTTGGAGGCAGCATGTTGAAGATGTACGCAATCTTGGCGTTTTTTTGCGTCGCTTGTACCAAGGCAGCTCTGTGTGCAGATCGGAGACCCTTAGAGAACATGTCCGCTCCGGACGTAATTGAAAAGCTGGAGCAAAGGAATGCGGAACGGTCTGTTCACCAGCCCACGATCGTGTGCGAGCGCCTGTACACGTTGGACTACAAAGGCTTTCCCGTCACAAAGCACGCGGAGATGAAGGTGCGGGCGGAGTCGACCCGGGACGGTAAATCCCTGGTCATTGTGAGCGAATCGGGTTCGGAATCTCTGCGCAATCATGTTTTGCACAAACTACTCGAAGGCGAGCGGGAGGCATCGCGTCCAGAGATCCAGTCCCAGACTCGGATCTCCCGCGAGAACGATCAGTTTCGTCTGGAAGAGGTTCAGGGTGCGCCGGAGCATCCCACATATCTGCTTGAGATGGTGCCCCGTCACAAAAACAAGTTTGCGTGGCATGGCCGTATCTGGGTCGATGGAATCGACTTTGCGGTCGTTCGCGCTGAAGGCACACCGGAGAGGATGCCATCCTGGTGGACAACCTCCTCGACCTTTTCCTATACGAACCAAGCGGTGAAAGATCAATGGGTTCCTGAGCGGAACACTTCCTTAACACAAGTGCGTCTCGGAGGACATGCGGACCTTGAGATTAAGTACAACAACTGTCACGAGGGGCCGTCAACCACGGAGGCACAGATACGGTAGACCTCGAGGGTATAGGTCAGGGTGAAAGATGCACACGGGCCTCTTGCCCAGGCGAAAGCGGCGGTCGGATCGATCGCGAGGAAGGGTTACTCAGATGCATCTCAAACAACGACTTCTGACCTTGTTGCTCGGTTGCGGCGCTTATGTTCACGGGCAATCGATCTCCGCTCCTGTTCCACAGCCCGGTTTTATGAGCGGGTTCGTAACGGATGCGGACGGGGCGGTGATTCCCGGCGCGGTGGTTGACGCGGAAAGCTCAGTTGCCGCGCCCCGTCGGGAGACTACCGCGAGCGCGGATGGCTCCTTCGTTCTAAACGACCTGCCTTCGGCGATTCCTCTCCATATCCGGGTTCACGCCGCGGGTTTCGATGTCTGGGTGTCCCCAGAAGTCACCCTGTCGCCGGGGCAGCGCTACGCCTTGCCGCCCATTGTGCTTCACATAGCGTCGGTGAATACGGATGTCACGGCTGTCTTTGCGGACCAAGTTGCCATCCAGCAGGTTCATCAAGAAGAGAAGCAGCGCGCCTTCGGGATATTGCCGAACTTTTTCGCCTCCTACGATCCTGTGTTCGTGCCCCTCTCGCCGAAGCTGAAATTCAGCCTGGCGTTTCGGACGGCTACGGATGCCGCAACGATCGGGGTTTCGATCGTTCTCGCCGGAATCGATCAAGCAGGAGACACTCCGGCCTACACCCAAGGCATGAAGGGATATGGGCAGAGGCTCGGGTCTGTGTATGCTTTCAACTCCTCCCAGGTGATGATTGGAGGCGCACTCCTGCCTACCGTGTTCCGACAGGACCCGCGCTACTTCTATCAAGGTACGGGTACAACGAAGTCGCGGTTGATCCACGCGCTGGCTACGCCTGTGATCGCAAGGGGAGACAACGGTCGTAGCCAGTTCAACTATTCCAGCGTGGGTGGCGATGTCTCTGCAGCTTCGCTTGCAACTGTGTACCGTCCACCTTCGAGCCGGGGCGTAAGTAAGATCGTGACCGACGTGCTTACGTTGACGGGCGCTCACATGGTGCATGCTGTGGGCGAGGAGTTCTTGTTTCATGGAAAAAACTGAAACGGAAAGAAAAGAGTGAGGCGGAGCTGAGAGCGCCCGTTTGACGTCGTAGGCGGCGTCGCGCGGCGGATCTGCGTAAGCCTGGCCATTGAGCGGGGGCGTGACCGCCTCGGCGGCGCCAATCGTTTGCCTGCGATCGCCGGTATCGGCGCCAAGCGGCGGCGGCTCGCCGGAGACGGTCACGGTCTCAGATAGGCTCGTGGCGGGATTTCCTGCTATTTCGGTTGGGATCTACGCGAAGCGGCGCTTCACGACGCCAACCACGCCTAACAGGCCCGTGCCCAGCAGAACGAGGCTAGAGGGCTCGGGAATGGCTGAGACCGCCTTGATCGTCGTCGGCACATTTTCAAAGACATCTGTTCCGTTGGCTCGTTCCAGCAACGCGTTGTTACCGGGACCGTCATTGTAGAGGTTGATCTGCGCCCCATTTGTCAAGATAAAGGAGAGACCGTCTTGGCTCAGGGTGCCGATGCCGTTTGTCACGAAAAGAGTGTTGTCATTTGCGGGAAAGGTCCCGCCGTTCGAGACTGTGGGAAAGGTGCCGGGAGCCAGAATGGAAGCGATGAGCAGGCTCGGACCTCCGGGAGTTGTTTCAGCGGTTCCGGTCACACTTGCGATCAAATACTCGCCCGGAGCTTCGAGAATGCCTGTGGTAAGCACCCCGGAGCCGCTGAACGAGCTGGACGAGTTGCCGAAGGTGAAGCTAAAGGTGTCAGCACGAGCAGCGAGGCTGGCCGAAAGGAAGGCCGTCGCAGCGACGAAAAGGCTTAAGCGCATGGGGAAACTCCTGAAGGTGGATTCGTCGCTGACTCTACAACGTTCGAGTGCTGACTAATGTGAACGTTTGGTTTTGTTCGGTCGACTTTGGCATCCGTATCTGCTCACGCCCGACTGATTCGAACGACGGTAACCCGAACCTGGGTCTGATGGGTCCGGTGGGTCTGATGGGTTCAGATGGAAGCTCCCTGACTTTCACGCTCGGCGACCCCTTTGGTCTGCGCGACGGATCGCGTGGAAGCTCTCTCTCGACTGCGGCCGGCACCACGGATGGATCAGACGACCACCGGGTCCTGGATCCGACGATCCACCGGGTTCTGGATCCGACGATCCACCGGGTCCGAGAGGAATACATCGGGCGTTCACATGCCAGTCGGGTAGCCGTAACAAAGGCGCGGTAAAAAGACCCAGGATTACAGTTTTGCAATGCTGGAACTCCGCTGACACGCCACGAAACTCCGACGATCTTTGCGCGCCTACCGAACTCTGAGTCAGGTGAGCTTGTCCCCACGTCCACATGCGATTTGTTTTCTGAGGTCACCATGCATTCCCGCTCATTCCCTTCCCCCTCGGTATTGGTCGTTTCTACGCTGGCAGGCCTTGTCTGCGCGAGCCCAGCGATCGCTCAGGTGAATCGCAGCGCCTTAAACGGCACGGTCACAGACCCCGCGGGAAGGCTGCTGGGGCAAGCGCACATTTTGGCTGTCGAGAACTCGACCGAACTTCGGCGTGAAGGCGTCTCCGATGCCTTTGGGCAGTACGGTATTGCTGAGCTTCCGGTGGGAAGATACACCATCACCTTCGATCATCCGGGCTTCGAGCCGCTGACGTTCGCCGATGTTCGGCAGGTAGTCGGCGGAACCCGCACCCTGGATGCGAGGTTGAAGGTGTCCGGTGGCGAGCAACATGTGGAGGTCACGGCCGCCTCTGAGCTGCTGAACCGCAACACAAGCACGGTGTCAGGGCTGATCGAGAGAGAGCAGGCCAACGAGCTGCCGCTGAATGGCCGCAATTGGGCGTCGCTGACCGCGTATATCCCGGGCGCGGTCGACACCGGTGGAAGCAACCAGCGGTCGATCCGATTTGCCGGACGTGGGCTTGACGACAGCAACTTCACCTACGACGGCGTGGACGCGACCAACGTCGTGAATCAGACGCAGCGCGCCTGGGCACGGCTCGCCATACCGCTGGACGCGATCGCGGAGTTCCGCGTCGATACGCTTCTGGCAACCGCCGAAGAGGGTGCGACGGGCGGCGCTCAACTGGCCGTGGTTTCGCCTGCGGGTACTAACCAGATTCACGGACGACTGTTTGAGTTTGTTCGCAACAACGTGTTTGACGCCCCCGAACCTTTGTGGGCCTCGCACGGCGAATCGCAGCAGCCGCTTCGTCTCAATCAGTTCGGCGGATCGATGGGCGGCCCCCTTGTGCACGACAAAACCTTCTTCTTTGTCGCTTCCGAGGCGTACCGGCAAGTGTGGGGGTATCCGACCAGCGGCGATGTTCCGAGCGCGGCGTTCAAGGCGAGCATCCCGGCGTCCTCACCGGTTTATGCGATCGTGAATGCCTACCCGGGGGCAGGCCCGAAGAAACTTCTCACGCCCTATACGCCGCAAAACGATCCGGGCGACCAGTTCTACGCGAACTATGACCTGCTGACCTGCGCCTGCACCCAGACCGTCAATGAGAACTCGGCGATGCTGCGGCTCGATCAGCATTTTTCCGCCAGCACCACCGGCTTTATGCGTTTCAATTACGATCGCTCGGTCAATACGCAACCGGTCTCGGCTGCTGCCACGGACTTGCAGCAGAGGGTGACCACGCCGATCAATGGAGCCGTTGAACTGCTGCATGTCTTCAGTCCATACCTGACCAATGAAGCGAGATTTGGGTTCAATCGATCCACCTCGAACGCCTACAACTCCGGCCAAACCGGCTCGGTTTTTCAGATTGCGATCTCGTCAGGGCCGGGGCCGGGCTTTGTAACGCAGAACTACAATTACAACACCATTTACGTCGGGAACAGTTTCTCGGAGATCGACGACATGACTTGGCTCCACGGCCGGCAGACCTTCAAAGCCGGTGTGGAGATCCGCGAGATTCAACTGAACCAGCACTACGGGGAGCATGGAACCGCGACCTTCGCCACGCTTGAGCAACTGGCAGCCAATCAGGTACGCAAGGCGAGTCTGACGGGCGCCCTGCCCGTCAACGATCTGCGCAAGACCTGGTTCATCGGCTACGCCCAGGATGAGTACAGGGCCACTCCCAATCTGAGTCTGAACCTGGGTGTGCGCTACTCGGTGTTCGACCTGTTCCATGAAGCGCACGGAAGAGCCAACCCGTTTGATTTCGCCACCTGTGGACCTCAGGGATTTTGCGGAGTGGGCGCCAGCTTCGGCCAGCAGAATTATGGCGACGTCGATCCGCATCTGGGCGTGGTGTGGGCGCCTAGCGGGCCCGCGAAGCCGATCCTTCGCGCCGGCTTCGGAATGTACCACGAAGATGGGCAGCTGGACGATCAGAACCTGCCCGCGAAGAATGAGGTTCCTTCGTACTCCGTGACCAACGTGACTTACCCGGTGAGCCCGTACTTTACCGGAAGCGGAACCCTGTCGCCGAACGCCGAGCAGCGGAATCGCAAGGACTCCTATACCGAGCAGTGGGACGTATCGGTTCAGGGCGAGTTGCCTGGGAACTTTGTCGCCACGGTCGCCTACCTGGGAAGCAGGGGTGTGCATTTGCTCGATACCAACGTGGTGAACCTTATCGATCCCGCTACAAAAACTGCGCAGTACCCGGCGTTTGCTCCCGCCATCGGCTGGCGCGGCTCGGTGGGGGCGAGTTCTTACAATGGCCTCGCGGTTTCCGTACGGCGGCCGTTCACGCACGGGTTCCTTGTAGCCGCCAACTACGCTTATACGCACGAGCTCGACAATGGCTCCAACGGCAGCGGAGACGGTGACGAGATCTCGCCGCAAAACCCCCTGTGCCTCTCCTGCGAGTGGGCCAGCGGGGCGTGGGACGCCCGCCACGTGGTCAACGGCAACGCCGTGTATGAGCTTCCCTTCGGCCGCGGCAAGCGGATGCTCAGCCATGGTCTAGCGGGCGCCCTCGCGGGCAACTGGGAGCTGACCTCGGCGGCGCTGGCTCGAACCGGCTTTCCGGTCAACGTGCTTCTGCCCAGCAGCTCTATCTCGCCGTACGGGAACTCCGGCACGCTGCGTCCCAACCTCGTTCCGGGCGTCTTGCTGACGCCGCCGGGCGGCAGGACGATTGCACACTGGATCAATTCTGCTGCCTTTGCCGCTCCCGCGGCGGGTACGTTTGGGAACGCGCCGCGCGACCTACTCCCCGGGCCGGGCACCTGGCAGGTCGATACCAGCGTGGCCAAGACGTTTCCCTTTGGAGAGCGTGCTCGTTTGGAGTTTCGCTCGGAGTTCTACAACCTCTTCAACCATCCGCAACTGGGGCAGCCGCAGACCACCTTCAATCCATCGAACGCCGCCGGCTTCGGCAGCATCATCAACACCGTCAACCTGAACACAGCCATTGTCTCGCCGATCACACCGGTGGGCTCGGGAACTCCGCGCGAGATTCAGTTTGCGCTGCGGCTGGACTTCTAGAGCGGATTTCCTGTCCCTGTGAGTCGGACAGAGTATGGGAGTGCCGTTTTCATTGAGGAAAACGGCCATGAGACCTGTTCTTTCGCTATACACCTACAGGAAACCGCTCTAATCAAGCATTCACGGCAGTTCGATTACCAATGTCTACAGCCACTCAGCGACCGCTGGGCGGTTCCTCAGAGATGCTGAGGACGCAAGAAGCTAGTTGAGAGATGAGGGGTTTACCATATGAGACTTCTGGTGATCGAGGACCAAGCGAAAACGGCCAAATTCCTGAAAAAAGGGCTCGGCGAAGCGGGCTTTGTTGTTGACGTGGCTTCCGACGGCCTGGATGGGCTGGTGCTGGCCAAGAACGTAGAGTTCGACCTCATCATTCTCGACATCATGCTTCCAGGCATGGACGGTTGGCAGGTGCTCACGGGCTTACGGCAGGCGGGCAAGAACACTCAGGTTCTCTTTCTGACCGCTCGCGATGCCGTACACGAAAGGGTGCGCGGTTTTGAACTTGGAGCGGACGACTATCTGGTGAAGCCGTTTGCGTTTTCGGAGTTGCTGGCGCGCGTGCGTTCCCGCTTGCGGAGGGTGCCTGCCCGACCGCAGGACGTGGTCTGCATGGCTGATCTTGAGATCGATCTCCTTCGGCATCGCGCCACGCGCGGCGGGCAGCGGCTTGACCTGACCACAAAGGAGTTTCTTCTGCTTTCGCTGCTCGCGCGTCGCGCGGGAGAGGTGTTGTCCCGCACCATCATTGCCGAGGCGGTTTGGGACATGAACTTCGACAGCGAAACCAACGTCGTCGACGTCAGTGTCAGGAGACTGCGCAGCAAACTGGATGACCCATTCGCGTCGAAGCTGATCCATACGGTTCGTGGTTCCGGTTATGTTCTCGAAGCCGAGTAAGTTGGCCTCAGGCACTTCACGAATCTGGCGTACCCTGGCGTTTCGGCTTACCGCGGCGTATGCCTCTGCTGGTCTGATTTTGGTCTTGCTGGCCACGTTGGGTCTGTACCTGGTGCTGGTTGCGGAACTGAACAAGAGCACCGAGCTCTTTCTCAAAGATAAAGTGAACGTCTTGCGCACCATGTTGCGTGAACGTCCCCAAGATGAGGATGGCCTGCGAGAGGAAGTAGAGCTCGAATCTGCCGCGAGACGGTATGAGCAGTTTTACATTTGCCTCTTGGAGGAAGATGGTAGACCGCTGCTCATGACCCCGGGAATGGCAAGCCAGTTGGATGTCTCAAAGCTCGGGAGGCTGCTGAACGGTCACGTTGGATCGGTCCTTCCGATTACAGGCAGAAATGGCAAATCCTTCCGTGCCGTTGCGGCGACTGCACATTTCGGAAACTCCGAAGGACCTCTGATTACGATTCAGGTTGCGGTGGACGTATCCCAGAAGGAAGCATTGCTGAGGCGATTCCGGCTGTGGTTCTGGGCTACCTCAGCGGGCATGCTGGTGCTGTTTCCCTTGATCGGATACCAGATTGCCAGGCAGGGTATTCGACCGGTGGAAGAGATAGCGGCTACCGCGCGCCGTATTACCTCAAGTCACTTGGGAGAACGCATTGCGGCGGGAGGGTATCCCTATGAACTGGCGTCGCTGGCTCTGACCTTCAACAACATGCTGGACGGTTTGGAGGACTCTTTCGAACGGATCTCTCGCTTTTCTGCCGACATCGCGCACGATCTACGTACGCCGGTCAACAACATTCGCGGCGAAGCGGAAGTAGCGCTCGCGCGAGCTCGCACGATCGACGAATACCGGGATGCTCTGGAGTCTTCGCTCGAAGAGGCGGTGCGTCTGTCCGATTTGATCAGCAATCTATTGTTCCTGGCCCGGACCGAAAGTCCCTTGACTCACTTGCGTCTTGAGACCGTGGATGTCAACGAACTTCTCGAGGGAGTGCGTGACTATTACGACGCTTCGGCCGCAGACGCCGGAGTCGTTCTGACCAGCGCCGGTGCAAGCGAACCCGTCTTTGCGGAACTCGATCGTACGCTGATCCAGCGGGCGGTCGGCAATTTGGTTTCTAACGCGGTCGCGCACACCCCTGAAGGCGGTAGGGTGGCGATCCAATCACATCTCCAAGCTGCGAATGTGCTGATCGAAGTCTCCGACACGGGAATCGGCATACCTCCCGATGCACTTCCGCGCGTGTTTGATCGTTTCTTTCGTGTGGACCCGTCGCGATCCAAAACTTCGGGAGGTACCGGCCTGGGCCTCTCAATCGTTCAGGGGATCATGCAGCTGCATCGCGGAAACGTAGACATCGCCAGCAGGCCCGGCGTTGGCACTCGCGTTACGCTTTGCATGCCGGCCAGAGGGCAGTTGGATCCGTCTCTCGATTGAGCTGCCCTGTCCTGGTCTTTCTGCGATACCTTTCCGCCAGACAGTTGAGTCAGCTGTTTCTTTCGGGCGACGCTTCAGGCAGGTCCCTTTGCTTTTGCTCCGGTTGCGGTTATCCCAGATGTGGGACGTTGCTTTACGGGCAAGCAAAAGGCCCTCTCCCCATTGCGGAAGAGGGCCTTTTTAGTTGAGTGCGGCGTTTCGAGCGGTTAGTCTAGTCGTCCGAATCACGGGTGGGTGCAGACTTCCTGAAGTCGCTCGCAGGCCGAACCTTCTTCTCGCCCGGATAGGGCATGACGAAGTTCGTGGATTCGTACCAGTCGAGGTGGTTGACGGTATCCGGGTCCTCGGAGTCGGGAATGTGCTGTTTGCCGGCGAAGACTTGCGTCTTTTTCTTCATCCAACCGGTCCTCAGAGCCTTGACGGCAGGGCTCTCGGCCGGCCTCAGCGCGCCGTTGACTCTGGAAGCCGAGACGGTCTGATACAGCGCAGTCCCACTCGCTCCGCGGGTCATCCATCCAGTGTTCCGAGCAGAGAAGGCAGAGCTCGGAGCGGAGTTGGACGAGGCGCTGAACTTACCGACCGGGATGGGCTGAGCCGGTGTCTGCTTCACGCCCTGGTTCAACGGAATCCCGTTCGCCACGTGCGTCCACGGGAGGAAGTTACTCGCGGGCGGATTGTCGATAAAGATTTCGCTCATAGGCGAGGCCGTCAGGTCGAACTGATTCATGGGGGTTAGACCAAGGATCTGCTCGATGGTGCGGGTCATGTTCACTTGCGTGTAGAACGTGCTGTCTTCGGTGACCCCGGCGCCCGAGCCATCCTTCTTCACTTGCTGCTGGACATAGGGACTGATGATGTAGCCAGGGCTGCGATGACCGTCCACGTGGTCGACGCCGTTCTGCGCGTCGTCTTCCTCGACGAAGATCGCCGAAGAGCTCCAGATGGAGCTGTGGCTGATGGCGTCAACAAAGCGGCCGAGGGCCAGATCGTTATCGGCCTGCATTGCCTGCGCCGTCGGCGGGCCGCCGGTGTGGTCAGAGCTGATCCACATGAACTCGAGCTGAGGCACCTCTCCGTCCGCCACGTCCTTTTGGAACTCCTGGTTCCAGATATCGAAGCGGAACTGGTCGGGGATGCCCAGGTCGAACTGCGGGTAGTTCTGGACCGTGTTGTTGATGAGGTTTGGGAGCGGGGAGTGCGACGCCACCGTGTTGACGTTGTAGAGCTGTTTTTCGGCGCCTGCCTCATACGCCAGGGTGTCGTTGTAAAAGTCGATCCACTGGGGCTCGTTGGTGGAACCGGTGGGCGTCAGAAAGGTGTTGTACTCGATGTACTCGCCGAAGTTCTTGAACGTCACGCCCCGCTTGACCGCCACGTCCCACAGATGGCCTACCTTCTGATAGGCGATCGCATCGCCGCCGTTGGAGGGGTAGTCGCGGAGCCAGTCCGGCGACTGGATGTCGTCGGAGTAAGGTGCGATGGCCTGGACGATCCAGTTGTGTCCGTCGGCGGACTGCCGGCTCGGGTCGTAGAAGTTGTCGAACAGCGGGAAGCGCTGCACCAGAGCATGTGCGTTGGGTGTTACGCGGCCAAAGGTAGCGTTATCACCGAAGACAGCCAGGGTGGGATCGCCGTTGCCGCCGACGACGTCGCCGAGGATCTGATCGTAGGTGCGATTTTCACGGATGATGACAAAGACGTGCTTGATCTTGGACGGTGCGCCGATCCTCTCCGGGATGGCGCGGGGCTTGGCAGTTTTGCTGCCTCCGGAAGCCGCAAAGATGTTTTCCGCCAGATCCCAATGGTTGTTTTGGAAGACCTGCTGCGTCAACGTCGACAAGGCGCTGGAGGACGGTACGGGGACGATGCTCACGGTGCCGAGGTCCTGGTGGGTGTTGAAGTCGGCCACGCCGTAGTAGGTGCCGTAGGAGTTCTCCGCCGTCTTTGTGGGAGGTGGCGCGATCGCGAAACCTGTGGTTCCGATGCCCTTGTCGTTGGCAACGAGCAGAGCGCCGTCCAAGGCATCCAGCACCACCGAGCTCGGTGCATAGCCCACCGGAATCATGCCTTGGAGGGAACCGCCGCTGTTCAGATTGACCACGGCGATCGCGTTGGCGTTGTAGAGCGCGACATAGGCGATGTTGTTTGTTGTATCGACCGCGATCGAGTTCGGTCCTGCGCCATAAGCTGCACCGCTTTGTCCGGGCACCTTGATGGGCAGCCCCAGGTCGATCGTCCCGATGACCTGCCGGGTCCCCGTGTTGATGACCGTAAGGCTGTCGCTGTAGGTATTTGCAACCAACAGGTTGTTGCCCCAGAAGGCCATCCCTGTCGGGTGCAGGCCGGTGGAGATGGTGTCGATCACGGTAAACGAGGCCAGATCGACCACCGAAACCGTGCCGGTGGATGTGGATCCGGTCGGAAACGCAGCGACGACCGGCGTGCCGTTGGAGTACTGCTGGAAGTCGCTTTCTTTCGCAATCCGCCCGGCCTCGTTTGAGACGTACGCGGTTTTGCCATCCGGCGAGATCACGACGCTGTTCGGCACGTTGCCCACACGGACTTCCCCAGCTTGCGCCGGGGTTGCCGCGGCAAGGTTGATCCGGGTCAGCGTGTCGTTGTTATCCAGCACGGCGTAGGCGGTTATGTTATCCGGTGAGATCGCAATGCCGTAGGGAGCGGAACTTTTGACGCCATTTGAAGCGACCGTGTAGGTTTGGCCGCACGGAATTGCATCGCTGCCCGTGGTCCCCGGAACGCTGGTCGGGAAGCAGGTGACCGTAGTCAGAACGCCGGCCGAGTTCACGTCCATCGGAACGCTGACATGGGCGTAGTCGGAGAGCAGGCCCGCGGCGCTGACGTTTGCGATAGCGACGTAGCTGCCTGCGCCGGAGCTGCCGTCCTGGCTGAACAGAAGGTATTTGCCGTCAGAGGTGTAGGTGATGCCGGTGTTGCTGCCGTCCCTGTCCTTGCCCGCGGCCGCTGCGTACGTTTGCAGGACGGCGCCGGTCTGGGTGTTGAAGATCGTGACGGCCTGTGGCGCGCCCATCTGCAGGACGGCGGCGGTGTGATTGCCCGTCGGGTTCAGAGCGACGGCCTTTGCGCGGGTGGTCGTACCCAAATAGACCGGGGTTCCCACAGGCGTGATGATCTGGCCGCTGCTGACCACCCACGGTGTGGGCAAGGTCGACGGATAGTTCGGGCCTTTGGATGCGTTCTTGTTTTCGCCTACCGTGTAGGTCGGGAACGGAACGGATTGCGCGAGGGCTGCCGTGCTGAGCCCCGCCGCCAGCAGACTGGCGAACGGCAGCAGACGGTTCATGGCCCATTGGTTGCGAGTCGCACTTTGAGACGTTTTACTGAACATCGATCATCCCTCACGGTTTTGTTGACGACGAGGTTAAGGTGCCGACTAGCCATACGGGAAGAAAAGCTCGATCCCCGGCCGGACGGTTAGAAAAGGCGAAGCGGGAGAAAGCGGATGCAACGCCCGCTTCTGGGGAGGTGGGGCGGTCCGACACACTGTCGAATCGCCACGTGTACTGCATTCCCTAATGAGGGTCCTAAACGCTGTAAAAGATGAGCCGGGCGCTCAGCCCACTCCCATGGAATAAGTATTGCAGGCGATTGCTGACGAGCTTGTGACCGCAACATGACAGTTCTGCAATGTTGGGAGCGAGATGGTTGCGATAAGACGGATCGGTAAGCAGGACTGCGCTCAACAATAGAATAACGGCGCGTGAGGAGGATCTGCACGCGCCGCCTGCGATGCGAACACGAGCAGACAAACCGGTTAGAAGTCGATGCGAGCGGACACCTGGCCCGTACGGGCGCCGCCCTGGTCGGAGCTGCTGCTGGTGCCGTTACTCGAACCCACGGTGCCGCTAATCAGACCAAAGGTGGACAGGCTGAGGTTCATATTGGGATCGCCCAGGTTGGTGTGGTTGAGGATGTTCGTGAAGGTGCCTTCGATGCGCAGGTGCGCCCGCTCCGTGATGGGGAAGTTCTTAAAGACGCCTGTGGAAAGGTTGACCAGGTTTGGCCCCACGACCGAACCAACGCCAGCGCTGCCAAACCGGCCGATGGGCAGGGGCACAGGGCCGGTGCCGCTGCCTGTGGTGCAAGCTGTGCCGGGCGTCCAGCCTGGGTAACCGGGGCAGCTGAAGGCGCGCGCGTTTACATAGTTCAAGCGGGTGCGGCCGGCCGGCTTCATGCGGACGCCAGGCACACGGTCAGGAGACTGATTCCGATGTCCAGGGTCAAAGCCGGCGGCACTGCTGGTTAGACCCGAACCGGTACCCGACGGATCGCCCTCGCCGCTGGGGAAGTAGGGCGAATCATACGGTCCGGACTGCCAGAGAAAGATGTTGGAAAGCTGCCAACCGCCCACAAGGAGATCGGCGACCCGCGACATGTCCGTCCCGAATGCCTGCCCACGGCCGAATGGCAGCGAATAGACCATGGTGGTGTCCCAGCGATTTCGGCGTGTACCGTAGACGTTGCCAAAATCAGCGTAGCGGTCAAGCACCGAGGTAGCACGCGAGCCACCGGTCTCCCCGGCAAAGCCGCCATTGTTGGCAGGTCCCTGATTATCGGCGAGAGCCTTCGCAAAGGTGTAGGTGGAATGCAACTCCAGGCCGCTGTGGAAGCTGCGTGAGAGCTCGATCTGGGCGGATTGGTAGCTCTCATTGGCGCCCGTGGCACGCGTATTAATGCGTCCCCAGTTCGGGAAGAGACGTGCGCTGAGCGGCTGATTGTAGGCCGAGACGGTGTTGGAAAAGGGCAGCGTGTTTTCGTCCGGCGCCCAGACCAGATGGTGCGTCTCTGAACCGATGTAGGAAGCTCGAACCGCATAGCTGCGACCGAGCGAACGCTCCACATTGAGGGCGTACTGCTCGGTGTAGGGATCCTTCCAGTCGGTGCTGTTGGCCGTGCCGAAGTAGTCCTGACCGTAGCAGGTGCTGCAGCCGCCGTTGCCGGCGCCAGCGAAGATCTTCGGCCACTGGTAGCCGATCGCATGCGTGCCGGCGTTGTAGGTGTTGGTGTACTGCGTGGTCTGGGCCTGCAGCGTGCCGGTAAGGGAGTAGAAGTTGCCGCCCAGCAGGGTAATGTTGTACATGCCGAAGCCGGCGCTGACCACGGTTTTATCGTCGCCGAAGGGACGGTAGGCGACGTTGAAACGCGGCATGAAGCGCAGCTTTGGGTAGTGCTTCAGGCCATCCGGAAAGCCTGCCTGTGTGTTGTTCAGCACGGGCATACAGGGGGCGCCGTTGACCATGGCGCCGGTGTTGCCGCCCAGTGTAGAGCAGGCATTCGCGCTCGCGAGAAAGCTCTGCGCCAGCAGACCTTGCGCGTTATCCGGATAGATCGAGGCGCCTGATTTCGCATAGGACGGGTCGAAGTTTCCGATATCCCCGTGCACGTCGTAGTAGCCGGGCTGGATCTCGTACCGCAGACCGTAGTTTACGGTGAGCCGGTCGGTGGCCTTCCATTGGTCCTGCCCATAGAAGGCGTAGTGCGTGGACCTGCCGTCGTTATCGGCCTGCACAACGTCGTAGAAGGTCTGATAGGGCAGACCAGAGAGGAAGTCCGCGAAGTCGACGCCGGTGAACAGACCGGCGCTGTTGCTGGTGTTGTACTGGAACGTGCCGTAGTTGTCAGCGCCGTTGAAACCGAGCGGCGTGATCGCCTCGACCCGGTTGATCGCGAGACCAAAGCGCATTGCATGCCGGCCCTTGGTCCAGGTCAGGTTGTCGGTGTACACCGTGGTGCGAGACTGCGTCTGTGAGCTGAGGCGATCCGCGTTCAGCGGGCTGATGTTATTGAAGTCCAGCTCCGGAAGGCCGTTGTAGAAGAGGTTCTGCAGACCGGTGAGGCCCAGGCTTTGTGTAAAGCCGGTTCCGTTGAAGCGATTGGTCTGGCCCGTGTTGAAGAAGGTGAAGCCGAAGCTAAACTCATTGATCAATTGTGGAGTGAAACTGTAGTTTGCGCTCACCTTCAGAACGCGGGACCTGTTCAGGTTCTGGGCCGAGGGCACGGCCAGCGGCTCGGGACTATTTGTGGGAAAGTTCTTGTACGTGAAACGGCCCCAAAGCAGGAATTTCTGGTTGGAGCCGAGATACTGATCCCCGCGGATGTCGAACTGATTGGAGGAGGCGCTCGAATCCTTGTTCACGATGTAGTTGGCAATGCCGTCGTCGGTATAGGCCGTCGGGTCGCCTATGTTGGGATCTGGGTAGAGCGATAGCAGCTTGGCCGCCGCGCTGTTTACCGCCGGCAGCTTGGCGCCATACGAGCCCCCGGTGAAGGGGTTGACAAGCCCGGTGAATCCGGGGGAGGTGTAGCGGGAGAAGTCGCCCTGCTTCATCAGGGTGCTGGGCACCTTGTAGCCGTAGGTGGACTGCGACGGATGGCGCCAGCCCTCATAGGCGCCAAAGATAAACGTGCGATTGTGGCCGTCATACATGTGAGGAAGGATCACTGGGCCGCCGAAGCTCCCTCCGAAGGTGTTGGCGATCAGCTTGGGCTTCACCGTGGTGGTGGGGTAGGTGTACGGAATCGCATCGAAGGCGGCGTTCTGGTGATACTCAAAGATGGAACCATGCATCTTGTTGGTGCCTCCCTTTGTGATCACGGTGATCTCTCCCGGCTGCCCGAACTCGGCGCCGTTAAGCACGCCGTCAGCACGGATCTCGGAGATGGATTCGGTGGACGGAAAGGCGTCGCCGATGGGCGTATTGCCGGTGGCGCTCTGTACGGTAACACCGTCGACGGAGACCTCGGTCTGGAACGGCAACGCACCCTGCAGCGAGAAGCTGCCACGATCGGCCTGCACGCCGGGCAGCGAACCGACGATATTCAGCGCGCTTGTACCGCCGGCGCTGGCGCGTGTGTTCACGGGCAGATCCTGCACGTCCGCTGCGTTATAGGTGCCGGAGACGCTGGCCGTATCGGTCTCGATGTCCGGGTTGGATTCGGCAAAGACCTGGGTCTCTTGCTGCACGTCGCCAACCGCCAACGCAGGGTCGACCCGCAGCCCCTGGCGAGCGACCAGCGTGAAGTTGCGTGCGGTCCACGTGGCAAAACCGTCCCGTGTAACTGTCAGCGTATACAGGCCCGCCTTGGTGTCGTCGAACTCGAAGTCCCCGGATGGCTTGGAAAGGACGGTGCGGTCAGTTCCCTCCCCCTGGTTGTGGAGCACGACCTTGGCGTCGGAGATCACGGCGCCTGAGGCATCCTTTACCGTTCCAAGAATGGAACCCTGAATAGACTGGCCAACGGCACATGCGGAGGAGCACAGCAGCACAAAGCCGGCGGCCGTCCTCCACGCGAGTCTACAAACGGGAATTGCAAAGAAGAATGCACGCATAAGTTCCTTTCAGAGAGCACAAGGTGTCCCCTCGCTGCACACGGCAGCGATGCCCCCGGCGGGGGAGTCGTGCTCGGAAGAGCGTTCTGAAATCTCAGGATGGAGGCACGCTAACCGGCGAAGATTAACACCATGTAAGTAGCAGATGAAGCTCACGGTTTTCTCGAAGCAGGGCGCCGGACGATTGCGCAACCCCGCAAATTCACTCAGCCGTTACACGCAAGCAAAGGAGTCTCTGTAACCTCAGGTTCGCAGCTGCCGAACCAGCTGGGGGGCAGCTTCTGAAGGAGATTCTTGATGATGACCAGATCCGCGCTTTGCGGTCTCTGCTTTGTGCTTACAGCGGCGGCGGCAAACGCAACACCCGTGGTGACCGTCGGAACTCCCGGCGACAGCCTGCTCGCAACGCCCTCCAAGCCGTCGTCCCAACTCGGCGGCACCCTGTTGAACTTCGACAGCCTTACACCGTTCACGAGCTTCTCCAGCTACGGCGCGAGTGGCGTGACGATTTCAAGTCCCGATGGGTTGGAAGTTCTGCCGTACAGCACCCAGAGCGGACCGAACGAGTTGTATGACAACAGCGCGGCCGGCAGCGCCAACATCACGATCAGGACGAACGCCACGTCGGCCATCGGCTTCGGCATTGCGGATTCGGATCCGGTTTCGATCGTCATCCAGGCCTTGGGCGCGGGTGGGGTGCTGCTTGGCGCGCCGATCGCGGAGAGCCTTCCGGCGACCGAGAGCGCGGTGAACACGGGCAACGGGTACTACGTGCTCCGCGACACAACGTCGGACATCTACGGTCTCCAGTTAACGGAGGTCGTCGGCGATGCAAATTACTCGGGTCTGGCGCTTGACGATGTGCAGGTCGCGCCGATTCCGGAGCCTGCCAGTGCGAGCCTTCTCGCGTTGGGTCTGTCCGTTGTGGGCCTCCTTGGCCTCACGCGGCAGCTTAAACAGGCCTAACCGGGATTTCACAAGGCGTTCAACGGATTTCAGAGGAGAAGATCTATGCGTTGCAAGCTGTTTCACGCCGCCGGTTCGACCTTGTCGCTGGGAGTGCTCAGCGCCGCCTCGGTAGCGTTCGCGCAGACCACAACCCCGATTCAGCATGTGGTAGTGATCTTTGGCGAGAACATCTCGTTCGATCACTACTTCGGCACCTATCCCAACGCGGTGAATCCTCCGGGGCAGCCGCGCTTCCGAGCCGCGGCGGGCACGACGCCGGTGAACGGCCTTACGCCGGCACTGTTGACCAGCAACCCGAACCTGAATCCGGCGAATGGGAGCGGAGCGTCCAACCCATTCCGCTTGAACCGCGACCAGGCGCTGACCTCCAGCCAGAACCACAGCTATGGGCCGGAGCAGGCGTCCTTCGACCTGGGCTTGATGGACCTGTTTCCGTCAAAGACCGGAAGGGCCGGTGGAACGCCCGTGCTGTATCCAACCGTAACCAACACCACAGGCATGGTGATGGGCTACTTCGACGGCAACACGGTGACGGCGATGTGGGAGTATGCGCAGCGGTATGCGATGAGCGACAACTCGTACAACTCGAACTTTGGGCCATCGACGCCGGGCGCAATCAACCTGATCTCGGGACAGACGAACGGGCTGGTGCAGGCCACGGCGACCAATGCGCCTTCGAGCAATGAGGTTGCCGACGGTCAGGGCGGGTACACGATGATCGGCGATGCGGAGGCGCTGTATGACGTGTGCTCGAGCGCAACGTCGTTCAACGCCGAGATGTCGGGCAAGAACGTGGGCGATCTCCTGAACGCCAAGGGGCTGACCTGGGGATGGTTCCAGGGCGGGTTCGATCTGACGGCCGTCAATCCGAACGGCACAACAGGATGCAAGCGGAGCACGGTGTCGCCGATCACCGGTCTGACCGAGACCGACTATGTGGATCACCACGAGCCGTTCCAGTACTACGCCAGCACCCGAAACCCGACGCATGCGCGGCCTTCCAGTATAGCGATGACCGGGCAGACGGATGCGGCGAACCATCAGTACGATATGCATGACTTTACGGACGCACTGGCGGTGGGCGTTTTGCCCGCGGTCAGCTTTCTGAAGGCGCCGTCGTACCAGGATGGACATCCCGGCAATTCGAATCCGCTGGATGAACAGGCTTTTGTGGTCAACACGATCAACGCGCTCCAGAAGTCGGCGTTTTGGGAGAACACGGCGGTGATCCTCGCGTACGACGACTCCGACGGATGGTACGACCACCAGCAGGCGCCCATTCTCAACGGCTCCTTTTCCACCGCGGATTCGCTCTCCGGAGCGAGTGCGTGTGGAACTGCGGGAGCGACGCCGGTGCTCGGCGGTCCGAACTCCAATGGGCTGCCTGTGAATGGGCGCTGCGGCCCTGGGGTGCGGACACCGTTGCTGGTCATTTCGCCGTGGGCGCGTCAGAATTATGTGGACCACACGCTGACGACGCAGACGTCCATCACGCGGTTCATCGAGGACAACTGGAACCTTGGCCGGATCGGTGGAGGGTCGTTCGATGCGACCGCGAATGCACTCAACGGGATGTTTAACTTCACCTCAACAACCCCGGCCAATGCGATGTCGCTGACGCTGTCACCGACCACCGGGCTGGCCCAGTAAAGCAAGTCTCAGGGAGACGCGAAGTTCGGTTTTCCGGGCTTACCTCAGCGGCGGAAGCCACTTACCTTTCCAGGAAGGAAATACGACCTCATCCGACAGTTCAGAGACCGATCGATGCCTCATGTAACTCGAAGAAAGCTGCTGATTGGCGGGGGGGGGGGGGCACTCCCCGCGCCCGGGTGGGAGGAGCTGGCAGTCGGGGGCAGGAGGAGGGG
>CAXUIB010000004.1:0-11424 GCA_964250945.1 uncultured Acidobacteriaceae bacterium | reverse complement strand
GGGGGGGGGGGCTAACCCCCCCCCCGCCGGGTTTTTTGCCCCGGGCAAGTTGGGCCAGGGTTGGCCGGCGAGGCCGCCGGCGCCGCCGCTGGTGGATCCGGACAAGCTGGAGGCCTTTGCCGAGCCGCTGCCGATTCCGAAGGTGGTGAAACCCGTGAGCGGGCATGCGGAAGGCCACGGACATGGGCCGCTGTACAGGATGACCGCCGGCGAGTTTTATGCCAAGGTGCACCCGGAGGTTCCGCCGACGCGGTTTTGGGGCTTCGGGAACAGCGTTCCCGGGCCCACCATCGAGGTGCGCAGTGGATCCCCGGTGCGGGTGGCGTGGGAGAACCAGTTGCCCGCGAAGCACTTTCTTCCGATCGACCGGCACATCATGGGCGCGGAGGAAAAGCTTCCGGATTCGCGGATGATTGTGCATGTGCATGGAGCGCGGGTTCGACCGGAGCATGATGGCTGGCCGGAGGATGGGTATGGGCCGGGCAAGTCGTTGATGTCGCACTATCCCAACCAGCAAGACGCCGCGACGTTGTGGTACCACGACCATGCGATGGGGATCAACCGGCTGAACATCCTTGCGGGTATGGCGGGCATGTATCTGGTGCGGGATGCTTATGAGGACTCGTTGAATCTGCCGAAGGGCGAGTTCGAGATCCCGCTGATGCTGCAGGACCGCATGTTGCGCAAGGACGGGCAGATCTACTACCCCGTCGGCCAACTGGCTGGGTTTCCGTGGGTACCCGAGTACATGGGCAACACCACGTTGATGAATGGAAAGATCCTGCCTTATGTCGACGTGCAGCCGCGGAAGTATCGCTTTCGGCTGCTCAACGGGTCGAACGCACGGTTCTACTTTCTGAGCCTGGATGATGGGGCGGTGTTTCAGCAGATCGGCTCGGATCAGGGGCTGTTGCGCGCGCCGGCGCCGGTATCACGACTGACGCTAGCGCCGGGAGAGCGGGCGGATGTGGTTGTCGACTTTGCGCCGCATCGCGGGAAGAATCTGCTGCTGAAGAATTATCCTTGGACGCTCCTGCAGATCCGGGTAGCGAAAACGGCGGTGACGGATCTGAGTTCGCTGCCGCCCGTGCTGCGAACCGTGGAGCGCATGTCCGCAAGCAGTGCGGCGCGGACGCGGCGACTGACCCTGGAAGAGGTGGACAACACGGTCGACGAGCCGATGATGCACCTGCTGGACGGCAAGCGGTGGCATGAGCCGATCTCCGAGAAGCCGGAGTTTAGAACGACGGAGATCTGGGAGTTGTTGAATACCACGGATGACACGCACCCGATCCATCTGCACCTGGTGCGGTTCCAGATCCTGGACCGGCAGCGGATCGACGTTTCGGCGCTGGTGTATGACAACCAGGTGAAGTATGTGGGGGATGCCGTTCCGCCGGACCCGAACGAGATGGGTTGGAAGGATACGGTGCGCGCCACGCCGGGAGCGAGTACGCGAATTATTGTGAAGTTCGACAGCTATGTGGGGCGGTATGTGTGGCACTGCCACATCCTGGAGCATGAAGACAACGAGATGATGCGGCCCTATGAAGTGGTCGCAAGAGGATAGGTGTACCGCGCAGGACGCTCAGAAGGCGCTTCGGCCGCGACGGCGATTTCTGCGAAGCCTGAACGGATCGGGATGGCTACGGTGCGGACCCGTCTTCCCTGCCCCTCGAGGTGTGCCAGCAGGAGAACCGCTTTAGAGCGGATTTTCCTGTTGCTGTGAGTCGGACAGAGTATGGGAGTGCCGTTTTCATTGGGGAACGGCCATGAGTCCTGTTCCTTCGCTATACACCTGCAGGGGAACCGCTTTCGAAGCCGGCCGGATGCTCTCCCGCGACGCCGAAGGACCGCTCCAGATGCACGCCTACTCGGCCGATCACGCCTTCGTCGAACAAACGCCCGATCAGTGTCACGCCGTGCGGCACACGGCGGGGCGGGTTGAACTTCGGCAGCGGCCGGCTTGGGTCCGGGGCCCAGTCGCTCCGAGCCTCCGAAACCTCCACAAACCCGGCTCGCAGCGTCAGCGAAGGGTGCCCGGTGAAGTTCGTGATGGTCAGCATCTCGTCGCGCAGTGAAGGCACTAGCAAGAGGTCGACCTGCGAGAAGACCCGGGCCATCTCCATTGCCACCTTGCGCCGCAGACGATCTGCCTGAACGTAGTCCACCGCCGAAAGAAAGCGCGCCTGCCGAAACGTGTTCGGCCACGCGTCCGGCACCTGCGCCCGCAACGTGTGGTCCTTTCCGCTCAGCGTAAGCTCCTCAAACGCAGCAGCCGCTTCGGCAAACAGGATCAGGTCCAGATTGTCGTAAGGCCAGTCCGGGATCGATACCTCGACCGCCGCCATGCCGAGCTTCTTTACCGTCTCGAGCGCCGCTCGATCGACATCGGTCGCGGGCGCCTCTTTCATCCATCCCGGAAAGTATCCAACCCGCAGCCCCTCGACAGTTGCGTTCGCGTCGTAGTCCAAACGGCTCGGAACACTTGAGACATCGGCTGCATCCGGCCCGGAGATCGCCTGGAGCACGAGCATCGTGTCCTCAACCCCGCGCGCCATCGGCCCCAACTTGTCCAGCGACCAGCACAGCGTCATCGCACCATCGCGCGGAACGCGCCCGTACGTCGGCCGCAGCCCGGTCACACCGCAGCGCATCGACGGGCTGACGATACTTCCGCCCGTTTCGCTTCCGATCGCGAAGCCCACCAGACCCGCCGCGGTTGCCGCTCCTGGACCTGCACTCGACCCCGACGATCCCTCCTCCAGCAGCCAGGGATTCATCGTCTGCCCGCCGAACCACACATCGTTCAACGCCAACGCGCCCAGGCTGAGCTTCGCCACCAGCACCGCACCCGCCTCTCGCAGGCGCACCACCACCGTCGCATCCGAAGTCGGAATCCGGTCGCGAAACGGCTCCGCACCGTAGGTCGTCGCGATCCCGGCCGTGTCCAGGAGGTCCTTCGCGCCCCACGGAATCCCATGCAACGGACCGCGATAGTGTCCCGCCGCAATCTCCCGATCCGCCTGTCGCGCTTGCGCGAGCGCCGTCCCATCCGTCAGGGTGATGACACACCGCAGCTTCGGGTCCAGCCGCCGCAGACGTTCGAGGTAGATGCCCGTCAGCCGCTCGGAGGTGATGTTTCTGCTCTCGATCCATCGTGAAAGGTCCGTGACCGGAGCAAACGCAATCTCCACATCGTCGCTTGGCAGAGGTCTCGGTCCGGTCGAGCTTCGCACAAACCGATTCGCAGTGGGCATCCCCATGCTTCCGGCCGCCTGCGCAGGATCGCACCGCGACCACGGCGCCACACCATCCTCAAGCAGGACCTTCCGCGGCCCGACCCTGCGCTCGTAGAGCGGCGCCATGGCGCTCCGCCAGTTGCCCGCCGCCTGTGCCCGATCCGGATCCGGCATCTTCACCTGGACCAGCTTCTCGGCTTCGGCAAACGTCTGTGCGCCAACCTCCGGGCCCACCGCCGGAGCCGTCCCAAACGCGGGTGGCGCCCCGGGCGGCAGCTGCTCGGCAGGTCCAGCCGGGGTTTGCTCGCTGCCAAACGCAGCTCTAGTCATCGCAAGACCTACAGGTGCCGTTGCCAGAAACTGCCGGCGCGTCTTCAAAAGACATACCCCCTTAGTGAGCCAACATCCCTTGATCGCAATCCAGAAGAAGCTTCCGTGCCGGTCAGCTACGCCCTGCGACGGTACCGGATTGCAAACTCGTATCCCGCATTCGGCGGAAACAGAGTCGACAGCAGCCGAAGACGCTCAGCAAGGGCTGGCGCGGCGAGGAGCGGATACTCCCGTTCCCGCAGCTCGGAGTAGTCGAAGTCCACAGCCAGCGAGAGCAGATAGATCGCAATCGCATCGGAAAACGCCGCCTCGCAAAAACTTAGCTTCGCCTTCTCGTCGACGGCCGGCTTTGCTCCGGCCTTCGCGCCCGCCAGAGCTCGCCCGCGGCTTTCGGAGGCATCCTGGCTCGTCTCACCCCGAACCTCCGCGAGCGCCTGCTTCCAGGCAAGCTCGGCAAAGCTCTCCGGAACACCGGCGACGTCCACAAAAGCATGGCCGACATTGATGAAGAACTCAAAGGACAGCGCAAATCGATCGTTTAGAAGTCGGGTCGAAATGAACACAGCATCCGTCGATCCGAGCGCTACATTCCGATGGCAGATCGCCTGCTCGCCAAGCTCGGGCGTAAACGCGGGAGCAACCATGGTCGGCTCCACACGCCGTGCGCCCCGGCCAGCGCTCGATGCAGTCGCCGTCATGCCGGCTTGTTCCGTCTCCGCTCCGTCTTCCGGCTCGCCCATCGCCAGCGGCACAAAGTAGTACGCCGTCTCCTTCAACGCTCCGGCGATCGACGCAGGCACCGCCTGCACCATACGCTCCAGTTCGATGCCGTCCAGGTGGGTATCCCCGAAGGCCGCGAAGTACACTCCGTTGGGCGACCGCCGTACCGCTGTCTCGCGGGCGACCTGTTCTGCAGCGACAAGGCTGATCGAAGCGCTCTCTGCCATAAGCCGCTATTCTATCTGGTATGACCAGTCCGTCCCAACGCATTGCACGAGGGGCTCAGAAACCCGTCCTCCCTTCCCGCGACAGACCCTTCCAAGACAGGGCGGCTGGAACTTACTTCGGCATCCCTCTCGGCGATCTCGGCTGGTTCACCACACTTCTGATGTCGTTCGCCGCCGGCTTTATCGCCTTCTTCGCCGCAACCTTCCTCGCCATCCTCACTATTCTCGTCCTCAATACCGCGAACCACGGCGCTTTGGATTACGCCCTCAGCTATCGCCGGGTCGGGCTCCCTGCGGGCCTGCTTGTCCTTTCAGCGGCACTCGTCTTTCTCGGCCGGCTTTGGATTCTTCGGCAACTGCGCCGGGCGTAAGCCACTTCCTTCCGGCAAGCACCGCGGCCGGGCTCACTTGCCCCTTGCGCTCTGCTATGCTCGCCAGCAAAGCCCAACTCTCAGAGGTCTCTCCATCTATGCGTCTTGTCTCCAGGTCTGTGCGCTCCGCCATCTGCACGGCCACCCTCGCTCTGCCCTGCCTGCACCTCTCCGCCGCGGAGACGAAGAAACCTGCTGAACCGGAGACGAAGAAACCTGCTGAACCATCGTTCTACGGCCCGCAGCCCGCCTCCGAGAGACTCGATCTCACCATGTACGCCCGCATCCGTGAGGAAGGCTTCAAGCACTCGCATGTGATGGAATTCGCCGGCGCGCTTTCGGATGGCATCGGCCCGCGACTCACCGGTTCGCCCAACATGGCAAAAGCCAACGCCTGGACGCGCGATACCCTCTCCGCCATCGGCCTGCAGAACGCCCACCTCGAAGACTGGGGCGAGTTCGGCATGGGCTGGCAGCAGATCAACACCTGGGTTCGCCTCGTCTCGCCCGATCTCGAACCGCTCTGGGCACAGGCCGCGCCCTGGTCCCCAGCCACCAAAGGTCCCGTCACCGCGGACGTCGTCTACGTTGAGCTCACCGACGAGGCCGGGCTCGACAAGTACAAGGGCAAACTCGGCGGAAAGATCGTCCTGCTCGGCGCCATGCGTCCCACCCCCGACCTTGACCAGCCGCTCTTTCGCCGCTACACCCGCGAAGACCTCCAGGCGCTCGAAACCTACGAAGGCGACGGCAACCGCGCCAACTCCACCGATGCACAGGCGCGCCAGGCCGAGCGCCGCCGTCTCTCCGACCTCCGCAAATCCGCTCTCAAACTCATGGCGTCCGAAGGCGTCGTCGCGATCCTTACGCCCTCGCGCGACGGCAGAGAAGGCGGCGGCACCGGCATCATCTTCGACGACAACGGCGCCAATCTCGTCCGCGGCGCGCAAACCCGCGAAAATGCCGTCACCCTTCCCAACGCCGTCATGATGATCGAGCACTATAACCGCCTCGCTCGTCTGCTCGAAAATCGTGTCCCCGTAAAACTCGAGGTCAACATTGAAACCCGCTTCACCGGAGATCACGAGCACGGCTTCGACACCGTCGCCGAAATCCCCGGAAACGACCCGCAGCTGCGCAAGGAGGTCGTTATGGTCGGCGGCCATCTCGACAGCTGGATCTCCGGCACCGGCGCCACCGACAACGGCGCAGGCTCGGTCGTCGCGATGGAGGCAGTCCGCATCCTGAAAGCGATCGGCGTCAAACCCCGCCGCACCATCCGCATCGCCCTCTGGTCCGGCGAGGAGCAGGGCCTCTTCGGCTCGGTCGGCTACGTCAAGCAGCACTTCGGCACCTTCGCCGACCCCAAGAACGTCGATCCCAACCTCCCGGCGTTCCAGCGTCCCCACGGTCCGCTCACCACCACCCCCGAGTGGGAGACACTCGACGCCTACTACAACCTCGACAACGGCACCGGCAAGGTGCGCGGCGTCTACACGCAGGAAAACTGGGCCATCGCCCCCATCTTCCAGCAGTGGATCGCGCCCCTCAAAGACCTCGGCGTCAGCACCATCTCTTCTCGCAACACCGGCGGAACCGACCACCTGTCCTTCGACGCCGTCGGTCTGCCCGGCTTTCAGTTCATCCAGGATCCGATGGACTACGAGACCCGCACCCACCACTCGGACATGGACACCTTCGACCGGCTCCACGCGCTCGACCTCGAACAGGCCGCCGTCGTCGAAGCCATCTTCCTTTACAACACCTCCGAGCGCGACGCGATGATGCCGCGCAAGCCGTTCCCCCACCCGGAAACCGACAAAGAGAGATCCGCGCCGTTGCCCAACGTGTACCCAAATGCGGCGCCCGCACCCGACGACGGCAAGCCCGGAACTCCAGGCGACCCAGCCCGCACACCGCACAGTCCCAGGTGATCACCGCACCGTCGCCGACACGATCCGCCCGGCCGCCCCTCGCACCTCCAATCCATCTGCCCGGCGGGCAAAGTAGCGGGCGTTGATCTCTCTGGCCCCAAGGTCGTCGATCGCATCGAACGCTTGCAATTCTTGCGCCACCTCAGCCGGCGTGAAGAACAGCCGAAAGGGCTCTCCGGCAAGCGCAACCCGGCTGCTCAGCGATTCGTGGGCCAGCCTTTCTGTCGGACTGAGAACCTCAGCAGGCTGACCATAGTCAAACGCCACACCGCTTTCCGGCTCACTTGAGGCGATGAACCGGATCGTCCCTCGAAAGGCCTCAAGCGTGAGGTACGGGACCACGCCGAGCATCGAGTAAAAGGTCCGCCCCCGCCGATCGAAACCCTCTTCAACTAAACGCTCCGGAAGCTGTTCGCGTTCAAAGTCCACCGGCACATAACGAACGCTGTCCGGGATCGCCGTTCCGCTTTCCTGCAGCAGATCGCGCTTCCATGCCTGCGTGGCCGGATGATCCACCTCAAACACCTCGAGCTCCGGGTACGGGTTGCGATACGCAAACGTGTCCAGCCCCGCCCCAAGCACGACATACTGCGTCACACCGGCCCGCACAGCCCGCGCCAGAACATCCTCGACAAACTGGCTTCGCGCCACGAGAAACGCTCGCAATCCCACCGAAAACGGCCGATCCGTCCGGGTCGGTGTTCGCCGAAGATCTTCCGCATACGCGCGCCCCAGAATCCGAACCGCCAGCGGATCCTCAAACACCCGAGGACAGTCGAAAATCTGATGCGCTGCCCGTCGAAGCGCGACACGCAAGGCCGTCCGGGACGGAACGGACGCGTCCATCAGCCGCCAGAGCCGGTCATCCAGCCCAACGCCTGGGCCAGATATGCCTTCATCTCTTTGCGCGAGACAATCGCATCCAGGAACCCATGCTGGAGGAGGAACTCCGAGCGCTGAAATCCCTCCGGCAACTTCTGCCGAATCGTCTGCTCGATCACGCGCGGCCCCGCAAATCCGATCAACGCCCCAGGCTCCGCGATGTTCAAATCGCCGAGCATCGCGAAGCTTGCCGTAACTCCGCCCGTCGTCGGATCCGTCATCACCGAGATATACGGGATGCGCTCCTCGTCGAGCTTTGCCAAACCGGCAGAGATCTTCGCCAATTGCATCAGCGACGCAATCCCCTCCATCATCCGCGCTCCACCTGAAGCCGCCACCAGGATGAGTGGATGTCGCGTCAGCAGAGACCGGTCCACCGCGCGGGCGATCGTCTCTCCCACAACCGCGCCCATGCTCCCGCCGATAAAGCTGTACTCCATCACGCTCAACACGACGGCATGAGGTCCAAGATCGCCCACCGCGGTCACGATCGCATCGTTCAGACCTGTCTTCGCTTGCGCCTCCGCCAGTCGCTTCCCGTACGGCTTCAAATCCGTGAACTGCAGAGGATCGGTCGACCGCAGCTCAAGATCGACCAGCTGATACCCCGGCTCGAGCAGATCGGCGATCCGCGACCGCGCATCGATCCGAAAGTGGTACTCGCACTTTGTGCAGACCTGCCGGTTGCCTTCAAGATCCGCCTTCCATATGATCTGACGGCACTCGGGGCAACGCACCCACAGACCCTCCGTGCGAACGGTCTTCTGCTCGTCGTTGATGATCTCGTGATCTTCGCGCTTGAACCAGGTCATGTTCGATCAGGGGCCTGCATGGGAGTCCCTTCTATTGTAGCGGCCTGCGTTGCCGCTCGACCCCAGATGTCCGGACCTCGCCTTCAGTGTCCGCCGTGATAAGGGTGCCCCGCCAGGATCGTCAGCGCGCGATAGATCTGCTCACACAGCACAACCTGCGCAAGCGCGTGCGGCAGCGTCATCCTGCCGAGCGAGAGCAGCAGATCGGCCCGCGCGCGTCCTGCCCCCGACCAGCCATCTGCGGGTCCAATCGCCAGCGCCAGCAGATGTACGCCGCCATCGCGCCAACCGCCGACGCGGCCTGCAAACTGCTCCGATGTGAGCATCTGCCCCGCACTGTCCAACAAGACAAGCGTCGCTGCCGTCCGTCCAGAGCTTCGCTCTGCCCACTCAAACAGGAGATCCTCTGTCGCGAAGACCTTCCGCTCGCACACCATGTACGGCCGGCATCGCTCCACGTACACTTCGCACATCCGGTCCGCAGCCAGGGCCTTCAGGCGAGAGCGCGAAGCCGCAACCGAGCAAACCACGATCTTCACACCTCAGAGTCTATGCTCCGCATCCCCGTCGCCAATCTACTCCGCCTTCTTCGCAGCTGCCCTGCGCTTCGCCGGAGCTTTCAGCGCGGTCGTGGCCCCCGCGCGCACCGCAGACACCTTCTTGGCTGCCTCTGCCCTCCTAGGTTTTTCCTCGGGGTCAGCAGAGTCCGCCATCTCGACTGCCTTCACAGCTTTCTTCGCGACCGTCTTCTTCCCGCGCTTTTCCCCATCCCTGGATCCTGCCAGCTTTTCCTCCGTCGCTCCCTTCAACTCGGCCCCAAGCTCGGCCACACTCACCGTCACAGCCGACTTCCGCAAACGCTCCAGACCGTAGTACGCGCGCTTTTCCGCCGAAAACACATGAACGATAAAGTCCACATAATCCATCAGCACCCACTCGCCCTGGCGCCGACCTTCGACGGAATTCGGATACGTGTTGAAGTCACGCTTGAGGCGAATTTCAATCTCATCAGCGATCGCAACGTTCTGGCGATCGTTTGTTCCGTTGCAAATCAGAAAGTAGTCTGACAACCCACTCTCGTTCGGATCAAGTGCGAGGATGCGTATATCTTCAGCCTTTTTGTCTTCGCACGCCGCAGCCGCGGCAAGAAGCAGGCGGTAACTTTCGATCGAGGGCATGGATCTCCTTACCCTCATCCTAGCCGCTGTTCTCGCACCGGCCAAGCCACGCCTTTATGCAGGAGGCCGGTACAGGCTGTGCTCCTCGATATACGCCCACACCGGCCCCGGGATCAGTTCCGTGCAATCCTCGCCTGCCGCCAGCCGCTCTCGCAGCTCCGTCGCAGAAACGTCCTCCGCAACCCCGTCCAGCACGTGGACTCTCGCCCTCTCGTCTACACTCAGCGGCAGGTCGGACAGGTCCGCAAGGGAGTACCCCGGCCGGCTCACCACGATCCACTCGGCCAATTGGAGCAGATGCCGGTACGCTCGCCATTTGGGCAGACTCAGGAAGCTGTCAGCCCCCACAAGAGCAAAGATCCGGGCTGTCCTCGGCAGCGCGCGCCGCAATTCAGTCAGCGTTTCCACGGTGTAGTTCGGCAGACCATCGTGCCGCGGAGCATCCAGATCGGAGACCTTGAACTCCGGTCTGAGCCTTGCCGCCAGCGTCGTCATCGCGAGCCGGTCCGCATAGCTCGCGCTCATGCCGGCCGACTTCAACGGTTGCCGCCCCGCCGGTGTAAACAAAACCGTATCGAGCGCGAATGCCCGAACCGCCGCTCGGGCAATCGCCACATGGCCGCGATGCGGTGGATCGAAACTTCCGCCAAAGAACGCGACCTGAAGAGTCCGGCCGCCACCGGCATCGGTCCGATCTACCGCTTCCGTCTCCGAAGATCCCAGCACATCCGCCACCGCAGCCTCAGACTCAGATCGCGCGACCGCGCGCAAACGGTGGCGGCGGCGGATTCGTCGGCTTGCGTTTTCCTTCGGGCACGACCTCCTGCTCCAGCAACACCGGCCGATGCGTGGCAATCAGATCCGCCAGACCATACTTCAGCGCATCCACGCCCTCGCCGGTCACCGCCGAAATCCGGTAAAACGGCAGCTTACGCCGCTTCGCCATCGCTGTCAGGCGCTTCAACTTGTCAGGATTCGCAACGTCCGCCTTCGCCGCTACAAGCACGGTCGGCTTGGCGGCCAGCGCCGGATCAAAGCTGCGCAGCTCCTCCGTGATCACCTTGAAATCCGCAACCGGATCCGGCCGGTCCGTCGCGTCCGATACATCGACCAGATGCACGATCACACTTGTTCGCTCGATGTGCCGGAGGAACTGGATGCCAAGCCCCGTGCCCAGATGCGCTCCCTCGATCAAACCCGGAAGGTCTGCGACAGTGAACGACCGTTCATGCGGCCAATCGCCGACCGAGACCACGCCCAGGTTCGGCTCCAGCGTTGTGAATGCGTAATCGGCAATCTTCGGTCGAGCGGCCGAGAGCCGTGAAATCAGCGTCGACTTGCCCACATTCGGGTACCCTACCAGACCCGCGTCCGCCAGCAGCCGAAGCTCCAGACGGTACGTCCGCTCTTCTCCGGCGCGCCCCAGCTCGTGCTCACGCGGCGCCTGGTGCGTGCTGGTCGCGAAGTGCTGGTTGCCACGCCCTCCACGTCCGCCCTTGGCGATGATGATCGTTTCGTCGGGCTGCGAAAAATCGTGAACGAGCTCCCCTGTCTCGTCGTCGTACAGCAGAGTTCCCACAGGCACCTTCAGGGTCGTCGTCTCGCCGGCAAATCCCGTGCAATTCGATCCCAAACCATGCCCGCCACGCTGCGCCTTATGCTCCGGATTGAACCTGAAGTGCACCAGGGTGTTGTGGCTCAGCGAAGACGACATCAGGATGTCACCGC
>CAXUIB010000003.1:60590-66382 GCA_964250945.1 uncultured Acidobacteriaceae bacterium | reverse complement strand
TGCTTCCTTGCCAAGGAAGATGTCGCCGGTTCGACCCCGGTCTCCCGCTCCAGACAAGCACATCCGGGTGTTCTCAGCACCAACCGCTTGGTTGTTGATCGTCGATGTTTCCGGGGCGCGGTACCCAAGTGGTAAGGGAGAGGTCTGCAAAACCTTTATGCGTCGGTTCGATCCCGACCCGCGCCTCCATTCACCTGCAGATGGCTGGGTACAGATTTTGAGAGCATACCGAGACCCGCGCCACCATCCATGAAGAGCCTGGTCCGGGGTATACCGCCTCCTGAGAACAAGTTGTACTACCCTGCGCTCGACGGCCTGCGCGCGGTTGCGGTGCTCCTGGTCTTTTTTGGGCATTATCGCGATCTGCCGCCGTGGGGCGATTGGACGTGGGCCGGCGTGGACATTTTTTTTGTTCTCTCCGGATTTCTGATTACCGGCATTCTGCTGGACACGCGTGACAGCGAGCACCGGCTGCGCACCTTTTACGTTCGCCGCACCCTGCGGATCTTTCCGCTGTTTTACGGCGTTATTCTCGTCATGCTTCTGCTTACACCTCTGGCCCACTGGGCGTGGCACCCGGGTTGGCTGTTGTGGCCGGCGTACCTCGGCAACTATGGCCACCTTTTCTACCCGGACAATGCGACCGCGCTGGGGCATATCGATCGGCTTGTGATCCGATCGCCGCTCGGGCAGCGCTACTTCGGGGACCTCGTCTCGTTCGGTCACCTGTGGTCGCTCTGCGTGGAGGAGCAGTTTTACCTGGTGTGGCCGTTTGTGGTCTTCGCTGTGCGCAGCCGGAGGCGGCTGATGCAGATCTGCCTGGCCGCGGTGGTCGTGGTTCCTTGCTTGCGGCTCGCGGCGAACCTGTCCCTTTCGCGATCGCTGATCGAGCGGGAGCTGCTGTATCGAGCCACGCCGTTTCGTATCGACGCACTTCTTCTGGGGGGACTTTTGGCGCTTTTGATCCGAGGTCCTGAGGCAGAGAAGCTTTTCCGTTACGCTCGACCGGTGGGTGTGGGCGCGTTGATGCTCTTTCTCCTGTCTGGGCTGGCCGGTGTTCGCATCTTTCACGATGTTCCGGGCGGCGATCCACTTACGGGTTGGGTCAGCAGCTTTGGATATAGCTTTGTCGACATCATGGCGGCCTCGGTTCTGGTGGTCGCTCTGCGGTCGACCAGCCTGCTCTACCGTGTGCTGACGGTGCGTCCGCTTCGCTTCATCGGCCAACTCTCGTACGGCTTCTACGTCTTGCACGACATTCTTCATCCTGCGTATGTTCGGTGGGCGCAGCTCCTGTTTCCACCGCGATGGCACCCGTACCTGATGGGCGCCGTGGTCGCGCTCGTCTGCACGCTTCTGCTCTCGTATCTCAGCTTCCGTTTTCTTGAGAGCCCTTTTCTGCGGCTGAAGGATCGTTTCGCCGTGAAGCCGGACCGTTTGCCCGCGATCTCGGGGACTCCAGCGACCCCGGCGACCCCGGATGGCCCGGCGGTGGTCTGATCCTGCGGTTGCTTTATGGGCCGGAGGGATCTCCCGGTGCTTGTTGCGCGCAGGAAAACCTCAGGCTGGAGTCACGTTTCGGAGCTATCGGGGACGCTTACAGTTAAGCGATGACTTCCGTTGCACCCCTCTTCTGCGGGCAGATCGAGCCGGCGCAGCCATCGGCGGCTGACCTGCGGAACCGCCGCTGGATCTACGTTCCCTACGACCGGTTCACCGACCGGACGGGACCGGTTTCGGAGCAGACCGCTGCCGATACCGGCATCGTGATGGTTGAATCGACGGCGAAGATTCACCGCCGGCCGTATCACAAGAAGAAGCTGGTGGTGCTGATCGCGAATATGCGCCATTTTGCGATGGAGCAGGCGGCGCGCGGCGTCTGTGTGCTGTACCACTTTTCGCCGGGCAGCCACGGGCAGGCGCTCGTGGAGCTGCAGCGCGACCGTTCTGTGCCTCGTCTGACCGTGATGACTCCGGCTGAGCGCGAACTTCGGCTGGACCTGGCGGCGGCGGTCCGCAACGGTCTGCGGATGGACGAAGTTCCGGACACGACATGGATTTCGACCACGGCCGACTTCACCGACGTGTACGGCGCTTACGAGCCGGGCAAGAGCTATGTGATGGATCGCTTTTATCGGCGGCAGCGTGAAAGGTTGGGCATCCTGATGGCGGACGGTCGGCCGGTGGGAGGGCAGATCTCGTTTGACCTGGATAACCGACGACCGTACAAGGGCGAGACGCCGATTCCGACGCCGCCGAGCTTTGCCTCGGACGCGATTACCGAGGAGGTGATCGGCTATGTCCGGACGGCGTACGCCCATCACTTCGGGCAGATTGACGGCTTCGATCTGCCGACTACGCAGGCCGATGCGGATCTCCACTGGAAGTTTGCGCTCATGCATCTGCTGCCGTTCTTTGGCCCGTTTGAGGACGCGATGCGGGACGATCAACTGCAGCTGTTTCACTCGAAGACGTCGGCGCTCGTGAATCTTGGCCGGCTTCTGCCACGCGACCTGGTGGGCGATGTGGAGAGGGCGGCTGCGACAGGAACGATCTCTCTGGCGAGCGCGGAAGGCTTCATCCGTCAGCTGCTGGGCTGGCGCGAATTCATGCGTCACATCCACCAGCAGACGGACGGATATCGGCTGGTCGATGTACGGCGAGAGGAGCATCCGCGAGAGCAGGAGCGCTCGCCCGATGCCGGCGACGGCCCGGATGCGTACACCGGCGCGCCGTCCGGGACCGAGGCGCGGGCGGGTGCGGAGGCGGAGATCGTGGCGGCCGACGATGCGGACCCGTACGCCGGAGCGACGCCTTCGGCGCTCCATGCGTCGCTTCCCCTCCCTGCCGTCTACTGGGGCGCGAAGTCGGGTCTTTACTGCATGGACACGGTCGTGGCGCAGGTGATTCGCGAAGGCTGGTCGCACCACATCACTCGCTTGATGGTGCTGTCGAATCTCGCGGTCCTGTGTGGGTTTTCGCCGCGCGAGCTGACAGATTGGTTCTGGTTCGCGTACGTCGACGCGTACGACTGGGTGGTTGAGCCGAACGTGCTGGGCATGAGCACCTACGCGGACGGCGGTGTGACGGCTACCAAGCCCTACGTCTCGGGTGCGGCGTACATCAACCGCATGTCGAACTTCTGCGCGCAGTGCAAGTACGACCCGAAGCGATCGATCGGGCAGGGATCGTGTCCGTTTACGGCGCTTTACTGGACGTTTCTTGAGCGCAACCAGGACGTGCTCGCGAGCAACGTTCGTCTTGGGATGCAGTTTCGGACGCTACGCAAGAAGCCTGCGGCGGAGATGGTCGAGCTGCGCGCGCGCGCGGAGGAGGCTGTCGCGCATTTGCAGTCGTTTGCCCGGCCGGAGTACGGCGCGGAGGCTGAGGTTGGGTCGCCTCCGTTGCCGAACGGCTCGTTATTCGCGGAGGAGACTGCCGCCTTTACGCTCGAGTGAGCGCCTCGATGTGTGCGCGCCACGCCGGCCAGAGCGCGATCAGAAGACGGTGCATGGCGCTGTACGTGCCGGGCTGACAGAGAGTGGAACGTCTGTTTGTAGCTGCAAGTTTTTAGGAGCGGCTTGGTCGATAACGTTCTGCAGAACCAACTGCACCAATTCGCTCCAGGCTTGCCGTACCGGCCCCGATGCGGTGCGGTCAGAGAAGCCAATCACGGATCTGCTGGCGCAACGACGGCTTTTTCTCCGCTTTCTGGCGCGCCGCGTCCGGTCCGCAGAGGTCGCCGAAGACATTCTTCAGAACGCCTATCTGCGCGCTTTGGAGAACGGAGCGAGGCTGCGCGACGATGAGTCGGCCATCGCCTGGTTCTATCGCATTCTCCGCAACGCGGTCATCGACCACTACCGCCGATCGGGCGTCGAAGAACGCGCTCTGAGCCGATGGGGGACGGCGCTTGAAGCTGACCGCGAGCCGTCTCCCGGCAGCCTCCCACACTCGGTAATCTGCCGATGCATCGCTCGCGTGCTGCCATCCTTGCGCCCTGCGTACGCCGAAATCCTCGACGCAGTCGATCTTCAGGAAGGCAAGCTGGAGACGTTTGCCGCGGACCATGGGATCTCTCGGTCGAACGCGACCGTCCGGATTCATCGCGCGCGGCACAAATCCGCCGAGGCGAGTTTGCACGTTAGTAACGCGAAGGCGTCGATTTTGGCTTGCGGGACAGAACAGTTTTCGGCATGATGCCACTAAGCCAACAACGCGCGGCGTGTGATTGCCCGGACCGCGTGAGAAGTTTTGCGGGTGGCTTACACCACCTATGAAGCTCCCACAGCCGATCGGCAAGTACGTGCTGTCGTTCCAACCTTTGCAGCTACGCGAGGGGCGGCGGGTGGTCGATTTAACTCCGCGTCAGCTTCGTGTGCTCGAAGAATTGGTGCGGGCCCGTGGCGAGGTGGTTCCCAAGCAGACCTTCTTTGAGCAGATATGGAGCGGTCTGGCGGTAGAGGACGGCAACCTGACCCAGACCATCTTTCTGTTGCGGCGGGCCCTGGGCACGTTAGCGAGCGGGCAGGAGTACATCGAGACGGTGCCTCGCGAGGGGTATCGGCTTGCGAGCGAGGCGCTGGAGGCTGCATCCGACCTGGAAGGGAGTTCCAGTGCATCGATGGTTGCGGGCCAGGCGCGCCCCGAGGAACAGCTTCGCGCTCTCGTCAACTCGATTGAGGAGTATGGCATTTACATGCTCGACTGTGCCGGGCGGGTGGTCACATGGAACGCCGGCGCGGAGAAGATCACCGGGTATGCTCGGCAGGAGATTTTAGGCCAGCATTATTCCACGTTTTTTGTAGGTGAGGATCTTGAGGCGCAATCGCCGCGAAGGCAGATGGCGACGGCGGCGAAGTGTGGCCGCTTTGCGGGCGAGGGCTGGAGCCTGCGCAAGAGCGGCGAGCGCATCTGGGCGAGCTTCGATCTTTCGGCTATACGCGAGCGGGGTGGACCTTTGCTTGGGTACGCGGCCGTGGTGCGCGATCTGACCGAACGCAGGCGAACCGAGGAGGCGCTGCGCCGGAGCGAAGCCGGCCTGCGCCGCGAGCGGGATTTCCTTCGTGCCGCCGCGGACAGCAGCATGGACGCGTTTTGGGTGTGCGAACCCGTGCGCGGCGTCGAAGGCGAGATAGAAGATTTCGTGGTTACCTATCTGAACGATGGCGCGCAACGGGTGTTTTCAATCTCGCACGAGGCGGTGTTAGGGGTAAGGATGTGTGATCTGCTGCCGGCATGTGTGTCGGAGCATCTGCTTGAGCCCTACCGTCGCGTTCTGCTGGACGGGGAACGTTTTCTCGCCGATGTCGCGCTTCCAGACGGCCGGCTCGGGGGCAAGTGGGTGCGCATCCAAGCAGTGCGAACGCCCGATGGGGTGGCCGTTACGTTGTGCATTCTTTCAGAACGCAGGCGGTTCTACCGGCAGATGCCGGAGGGATCGGAAGGAGCCCAATGATCGGATGCGCGCGACGGGAGTTGAAGCGCACAAAGGGGAGAAAACCTCAAAGCGTATCAAAGTTCAATTCCATTGAGGATTTTTAGCAAAGCCCCACATACCGTGGATTTACAAGTTGCAACATTGATCCTTGTTTCACCTGGTTGGCTGATTTCCGCTCCCTTGACTCTGGTTGCGCGTGATGTTTCGCAAGAAACATATCCGGGTGCGGCTTGCTTTGGTTGCAACTGTTGTGCAGCAAGCACGATCCTCTGCACCCTGGGTATATGCATGTTTTCTGCCGTCCAAGAAGACCCTTCCAGCCATCCCCGCAGGCCGCATGGGGTGGACAGCG
>CAXUIB010000003.1:14853-60490 GCA_964250945.1 uncultured Acidobacteriaceae bacterium | reverse complement strand
CCGATCGCAACCTGGCCGATCGCAACCTGGCCGATCGCAACCTGGCCGATCGCAACCTGGCCGATCGCAATCTGGCGGAAGACCCGTGGTCTGAGTTTGCCGGTCTGGGCTCACCGCGACTGCTCGATCGCGGCGGATTGCTTTTTCAAGAAGACGATCCCAGCGAAAACGTCTTCGTGGTCTGCACGGGGCAGCTCAAGCTGTTCTGCATGTCCCGCGAAGGGCGTGTGCATATCGTCCGTATTGCCGTACCGGGCGATCTGCTCGGTTTGGGCGCCGTGATTGCGGGTACGCATTACGAGGTTTCGGCCAAGGCCCTGATGCCGACGGAGGTGAAATCCGTTCCCAAGCAGGAGCTATTGCCATTTCTGGAGAGGCGTCCGGAGGCGTGCATGTACGCCGTCCGGTCGCTCGCGCAGGAGTACAAATCGGCGTTCTTTGATGCGCGCCGGTTATCGCTGATGCCGTCGGCCTCGGGCAGGCTGGGCGCTGTGCTGCTGGACCTAGCGGGCGGCGGAGCACACGGGGCGACCGCGGTGCGCTTCACCATGGCGCTGACGCACGAGGATCTCGCGGGCCTGGCGGGGTTGACGCGGGAGACGGTGACGCGGATGCTGGCGAAGATGCAGGTGGCGGATCTGATTCGTATTCGCGGTTCGTCGATGACGCTGCTCGATCCGCGGAAGCTCGCCGACATGCGCTGGTAGGGCTTTGCTCGGGGTTCCGGGGAGTTCGGGGAGGTGGTCGATGGTTCCGTGAATACCTCCTACAGGGCCCATCGAGAATCCACGCGGCTTGAGAAAACTTTAACAGGCCACCGCGGAAGAAGTGGCGTGCGGCGTCTGCCCCTGGGAGGCCTCCGTGAGCCTTCGACCGTGCCAAAGCTCAAACAGAATGGGGTAGATCAGCAACTCCAGTAAGAAGGAAGTCATGAGACCGCCGAGCACGGGAACGGCGATGTGCTTCATGAGCATGGCGCCTGGACCAGTGTTCCAAAGCACTGGAAGCAGGCCCAGAAGCACGGTGGCGACGGTCATCACCTTGGGCCGGATGCGCCCGGCGGCGCCCGCGATGACGGCTTCTCGCAGATGCGCGATGCTGTCAAGGCGTCCCTGGGCGCGGCGCTCCGCAAGCGCCAGGTCCAGATAGAGCAGCATGAAGATCCCTGTTTCCGCATCGATGCCGAGCAGAATCATGAGCCCGATCCAGACCGGGACGCTGAGGCTGTAATGGAGCAGGGCAAGCAGGCCAAAGGCGCCGATAGCGGAAAATGGCACTGCCAGCATGACGAGGGCGGACTTCCAGGCGGAGCGGGTGTTGAGCCATAGCAGAAGCACGATGAGGAGCACCGTGGCGGGCACGAGCAGGCGTAGGCGAGCGCGCACCTGCTGTCCTGCCTCAAACTGTCCTGTCCAGCGCAGGCTGGTGCCGACGGGCAGTTGCAGGCGGTCGAGGATGGGCTGGGCGCGGGCGACAAACGGCGCTACCTCGGCGTTGGGGAGGTCGATGTAGACGTATCCGGTGAGTTGGCCGTCTTCATCGCGGATCATGGATGGCCCGGTGGACTTCCGTACCTCGCCCAGCTCGCCCAAGGGGACCTGGCGGCCGGGGACGCCGGTGGGGACAAGAACGCGCGCCAGGGCGACGGTGTCGCTGCGAAAGTCACGCATGTAGCGTACGTTCACGGGGTAGCGTTCGCGGCCCTCGAGGGTGGTTGTCACGTTCTCGCCGCCAACGGCATTCGACAGCGCATCTTGCGCCTGCCGCATACTGATGCCGAAGCGGGCCAGGGCGCTGCGGTTCCAGCGTACATCGACGAAGTAGCCATCCAGATTGCGGTCGGCGGAGAGGCCGCGGGCGCCGGGGACAGGACGGAGGGCATCTACGATCTGATCCTCGACGTGCTGGATGCTTTCGGGGTCCGCGCCCATGACCTTGATGCCCAGAGCGGAGCGCACACCTGTCGAAAGCATGGTGAGCCGTCCCTGGATCGGCATGGTCCAACCGTTGGACACGCCGGGCACGCGGAGCGCGCGATCCATGCGTTGGACGAGGTCGTCCGTGGACGCGTGATCGGGGGTGATGCGTTCGAGGGCAGGCCGGAGAAATCTGGGCGCCCAGGCCGAATACCACGTATGGATGCGGGGCCATTGCGCCTGGGGTTTGAGGGTGATGACGGTTTCGAGCATGGACAGCGGAGCGGGATCGGTGGCGGAGTCGCTGCGACCCGCCTTGCCCAGCACGTGATCGACCTCGGGGAAGCTTTTGAACACGGCGTCGCTTGCCTGGAGGAAGTGCGCGGCGGAAGCGATGGAGGCGCCGGAGGGCAGGGACGGCATGTAGAGCAGGGTTCCTTCCTCGATCGAGGGCATGAGCTCTGTGCTGAGTGAAAGGGCGATGGGGATGGTGACGAGCATCGCGCCGAGGGCGCAGCCGAGCACCAGGAGGCGGTGCCCGAGGGCCCAGCGCAGCACGGGCGTGTACGCCTGGAGGAGAAGGCGGGAGGCGGGATTCCGACGTTCGCGGCCAAGGTTGGGGTCCAGGTCTGGGCCGAGGTTTGCGACTAGGTCTGCGCCGGTCCGGAGGTTCGGGTTGCGGGTGGCTCGTCCGCCGGGCCGGCGCGCGCGCCACCGCATGACGGACAGCCGCAAGGCTGGATCGAAGGTGATGGCAAGCACAGCGCCCGCCAGGATGGCAAACGTCTTGGTGCAGGCCAGCGGTCGGAACAGCTTGCCCTGCTCGCCGGGCAGAAAGACGACCGGAAGAAACGAGACGGCGATGATGAGCAGGGCAAAGAAGCTCGGACGCGCGACCTCCTGAATGCCTGCAATGATGAGCGCCTCGCGGCCGGAGGCGGTGTACGGCTGACCGCTGTCGAGGCGCTTGTGGGTCTGCTCGACGACGACGATGGCGGCATCGACGAGCGCGCCGACGGCAATGGCGATGCCGCAAAGCGACATGATGTTCGCGGAAAGCCCGAAGGCGCGGAACGGCAGAAAGGAGATCAACAACGCCGCCGGCAGCGTGATCGCCGGGATAAGGGCGCTGCGGAGGTCCCACAGAAAGAGAAAGATCACCAGGACGACGATGACGATGATCTCCGCGATGGCCCACTTGAGGTTGCGCACGGCCTCATGGACAAGATGGGAACGATCGTAGAGGGGGACGATCTTCACGCCTGGCGGGAGACCGGGCGTGATTGCCTCGATGCGGCGTTTCACGCGATCGGTGAGAGCGGTGACGTTTTCTCCGTTGCGCATGACCACGATGCCGCTGACGGTCTCGCCCATGCCATCGAGATCCGCGCTGCCGCGGCGCATTTCGGGGCCGGTGACCACCTGGCCCACCTGTTTGAGCGTGATGGGCGTGCCGTCCGGCGAAGTAGCGATCCCTGTCTGCTCCAGGTCCTGGAGGGAGGCGAGCGAGCCAAGGCCTCGTACCATGTATTCCGCGCCGCCGAACTCCAGCAGACGCGCGCCAGTCTCGGTGTTGGAGGAGCGCACGGCCTCGGTGACCTGACGGAGATCGAGGCCGTAGCCGCGCAACTTCCGGGGGTCTACGTTGACCTGGTACTGCTTCTGAAATCCGCCGACCGTAGCCACCTCGCTGACACCACGAACGGAGCGCAGATGGCTGCGGATGTACCAGTCCTGGATCGATCGGAGCTGCGCAAGATCGTGTTTTCCGGTGGTATCCACCACCGCATATTGCAGCACCCAGCCGAGGCTGGTCGCATCCGGCCCGTAGCGGGTGACAACGCCGGCCGGCAAGGAAGCCAGAACCGGGGCAAGGTACTCCTCCGTTCGCGCGCGCGCCCAGTACAGGTCGGTTCCGTCTTCAAAGAGGACGTAGACGAAGGACGAACCGAAGTCGGAGATCCCGCGCACGGTCTTTACGCCGGGAGCTCCGGTAAGAGCGCTGACGATGGGATAGGTGACCTGGTCCTCGATGGCGCCGGGGCTGCGATCCCAGGTGGAGGCGATGATGACCTGCGTCTCTGATAGATCCGGCACGGCATCGAGCGGAACGGAACGCATGGCGGCCCAGCCGGCGATCGACGCCAGCAGCGTAAGGAGGATGACGAGCGCTCGATGTTTGGCCGAGAAGGCGACGATGCGCTCGATCATAGGCTCGCCTCGCCTGAGGTGGAGCGGGCGTGGTGCTTGGCGTCGAACTTGCGCTTGCAGGCGGGCGAGCAAAAGTACACTTTCTTGCCGCCGGAGAGCTCGGACAGGGCTGGGTCGGGGTGCGCCACGGGCATGCCGCACTCCGGATCGAGCACGGGGGAGCCTACCTCCCCGCGATCGTTGGCCGCGCTGATCGGTGACGGGGAGCTTGCCGGATGGGCGGCGTTGGCTTGCAGGCGGGTCTCCGAATCGAGAAAAAAGGAGCCGTGCGCGACGATCTCGTCACCTTCCCGCACCCCCGAACGAACCTCGATGGCGCCGTTCTGTTCGTCGCCCGCGGTGACCTCTCGCGGAGCATACGAGCCTGGCCCGGTGGCGACAAAGACGACCTTGCGGGCGCCGGTGTCGAGCACGGCATCGGAGGGAACCAGAACGCGCGATTTGCGGTTGCCGGTAAACCCCACGCTCACGAACATGTCGGGCCGAAGGACGAGGCCAGGGTTGCTGACTTCCAGGCGAATCTTCAGGGTGCGCGTCGCCGGGTCAAACTGCCGGCCGGCATCGACGCGGGCGGGATAGGATTTGTCCGCATAGGTCACGGTAACGATCTGTCCAGGCTGCACACGCTCCGCGTCGGCTTCGTATACATCCGCCAGGACCCACACGGAGCGCAGGTCCGCTACGCGAAAGACCTCGGTGCCGCGGGGCACGGCCTGACCCGCGGAGACCTCGCGATCCAGGATGACGCCGGTGGCCGGCGAGCGCAGATCGATGTCGCGGGTGACCTCGTGCGAGCGGGCCAGATCGCGGATCTGCTGCGAGCTGACGCCATAGCTTTCAAGGAGCTCTTGCTCGACACGCGCCTGCGCCTTCGAGCTCTTCAGCACCGCCGTGTCGCGACCGGCGGCGGAGGTCGCGTCGTAGGTGCCCGAAGCCAGCACAAAGGCCTGGATGGCGTTGTACAAATCGCGCGCGGGCACGAAGTAGGTAGCCAGTCGCTGATCCTTCTGGACGGGGCTGCCCACAGCCAGGGGCGCCACGGAGCGCACCACGCCTTCGGCCAACGCCGTCACCCGATACACGCGGCTTTCGTCGACCACGACCTTGCCTGTGGTCTGAAATCCGGTGGCATCGGCGGAGCGCTGCACGGTAAACGTATCGAGGCCGATCAGACGGGCCGCGGTTGGACCGACGGACACGGCAGGCTCGGCGGGAAAGGAGACCTGGACGGGCGAGGCATACACGGGCACCAGGTCCATGCCACAATCGGGCGCCTTTCCCGGCTGGTTGGATCGGTACGCCGGATGCATGGGGTCCTGGAAGTACAGGATCCGAGGTGCGTCGGGGCGTCGGCTGCTGAGCTCCGCGGAGCTCGATCGATGGATGACGACAGCGCAGACCGCGGCGATGCAGGCTGTGCCCGCGACAACGGCGACGGAGAGCCTTGGGTGATGAGTGAACGACACAGCCTACCTCCGCTGGTTGGCGACAAGAACGACAGGCTGGAATCGGCTACGCTGGGCGCATACGTCCGAACATGGCGCAGACGAAGCCAGGGAGTGTATCTCCCCCACGATGCAGCAGGCGAGCCGAAGACATTTGTGATCGGAATCACATTGCTTTCTGAACGCAGGGTGTCGATGTGAAGTCGCCCATGGAAGACCCTGATGATTCCATGGAAGACCCTGATGATTCCCTGGAAGACCCTGATGATTCGTGATGGTCTCCGCGGGGATCTGTGATCGGAATCACAAACACCGGCGAGTGTCGCTTGTTACAGTTCATTTCTGTCAGAGCAGGAAAGCATATCCAGATCGGAACGTCGCGTCGCGGGATCGAGCGCCTTTGTGCCGTTGGAGCTCGAAAGTTTCAGCAACCGGATGTCGGAAGGGACGGAGGCAACCATCCATGGAACCATGCTGTGCCGGCGCCGTTTCGCCGGGAAACGCTCCCGTGTTCCGCAATGAGGTCTCCGATCCCGTAGCTCTGTTGCGGCGATCGGCGTTGTTTGGCAGCCTTTCGCAGACCGCTCTGGCGCATCTGGCGCAAACGTCGCGGTTCAGGCAATACGGCCGCGGCGAAGTGTTGTTTCTGCAGGGGCAAACCGCGCGCTGCTTGTCCTTGGTGCACACCGGTTGCGTGAAACTCAGCGTCACCAACCCGGGGGGCGCCGAGGTGATCGTCGGTTTGCGAGGACCTGCCCAAGCGGTGGAACTCAATGTGGACCGCGCTTCCGGCGTGCACGGGGTTTCGGCAGAGGCGGTGGGACCGTGCCGTGTGCTGATCTGGAATCAGATGTTGATTGAAGATCTGATGGAGCGCACGCCCGAGCTGAGCGGCAACATCCGGGGCATCCTTTCGAGTCAGCTGGCGGAGCTTCAGGAGCGCTTCAGCGAGCTTTCTTCCGACAAGGTGGAGTTCCGCGTGGCATCCATGCTGGCGCGGGTGGCCGAGCAGTTCGGGCGGCCGGTAAAGGCCGGTCTCGAGATCGCCTTCTCGCGCGAGGAGCTCGCCCAGATGACAGGCACAACGCTTTTCACCGTCAGTCGCCTGCTTTCGAAGTGGAAAGGCAGCGGTCTGCTGGTGCCGCGACGGGAAGCCGTGGCCATTGTGAGCCTCCAACATTTTCGCGAGGTGACCTCCCGAGACGGAAGCTTGGCGCCGCCCCGGCCGCTGCGCAGGTCGCCCCTGAGCGGGACCGGGCTGAGCGGGATGCCGTTTGCCCGCGACCACCGCCGTCCCACACCGTCTTTTGCCGATGTAGATGGATGAATCCCCTGGCGTGACATGGGAAGACCTTAGACGACGGCGACCCTAGGGACGTTATCCGAACGATCGAAATTTCTTCGACCGTACTTGCGCCAGAGCAAAGACAAGCGGGTTGCAAGGGGCACATGATCAGCATGTTTTTGGGAGTGTGGACAGCCGATTTTTTCACCCATAAACAATCCCGGGGAACGGGGAGACGACTCAGGTCCGGCAAGGGGAAGGGACGAGATGCGCAAAAGGGAGAACAGCATGCGAGACAATCGATGGCGCCTGGTAGTGGGGACGCTTGTGTGTGGCGCGCTTGGGCCCTTGGCCGGGGCGCAGGCCTTTCGCGTGCAGTGCCCCGCGTCCACCTCGCTGCACCAGCCTGGATGGTCGACGTCCACACCGTACACCGGCCCCGCGCCCGTTCTGGACCCGGCAACCGGTCTGATCTATCAGAACAACGGCGGCGGCGTGAAGTGCCAGCAGGTGTCGGGCGGCGACGGATACGCCAACATGGCGGACGGAACGCAGATCTACCTGTTTGCCTTTGGGCCGTTGTCAGGCATTGCCGATGTTGCCGCCGGCCTGCCGGGCACGGAGGTGCCGGGCACCTTCAACACCGTGTCCTCGGTGCTCAGGCCGGGCGATCCCGTCACCAGCGGCACGGGTTTTAACGGCGCTGTGGGTCTGGCGCCGAACATCGATGCCGGAAGCGCCTTGGACGGACATGTTGATCCTCGGCAGATCATGGATGTGGGCGTGATGAACGGCAACGCCCCGGCTCCTCTGATGGCCATCGATGAAGACGACGAGTTCTTCCTGACGCTCAGCAACGTCGGCATGATTATGCGGCCTGATCTGTTTGAGCAGCACACGATCCACTTCCACGGTTATCCCAACGCATCGGGATTTTATGACGGCGTGCCGGACGCCTCGGTGGCCATCAACATCGGCGGCAGCATGACGTATTACTACCTGGCCCCGGATGCGGGAACGTATTTCTGGCACTGCCACATCACGCCGCCGGAGCATCTGCAGATGGGCATGGTGGGGCAGCTGTATGTGCGTCCGCGGCAGAACCGAACGCCTGCCGGCGCCGATCTGGTCGCCTCGTTGCAGATGCAGCAAAACGATCCGCGCACGGCTTCCAAGTGCGCGACCGATGTGCTGTGCACGACACCGCAGCCGCCTTCCGGCACAAGGGCCACCCACGGCAACAACAAGAGCGGATCGGCCACGTTCTACGCCTACAACGACGGGGACGGAACAACGGCGTACGACGTGGAGTACCCGCTGCAGGTTCATGGCTTCGATCCGAACTTTCACTTTGTCGGCATGACTTTCAATGCGGAGAACTTTGCCGACATGAAGGACAAGTACTTCCTCCTGAACGGTCGGAGCTACCCAGACACGGTGCAGACGGGCGCTCTGACGACGATGGCCTCGGACGGTACACCGCACGCATCGCAGCCCTTGCCTTCGATCATCAACATCCCCGCGGGCGGACGGGCGCTGCTGCGGATCTCGGACCTGGATGTAACCGAGTATCAGACGCTGGCTTCGCTGGGCCTGCCGATGCAGGTGATCGGCCAGAATGCCCGACTTCTGCGCGATCAGGCCGGCAACAACATGTACTACAACACCAACTCGATTACGCTGGCCGGCGGTGAATCGATCGACGTTCTGCTGGATGCGAGCAACAGCACGGCCGGCCAGAAGTTTTTCCTGTATTCGCCCAACCTCGACCACCTGTCCAACGACGCCGAGAACTTCGGCGGCCTGATGACGGAGGTCAACATTTGCAGGGCCGTCGACCCGGTCAAGAAGACCTGCAGCTAAGTCCCAGCTAAAGTCCCGGAGAAACAGCGATGCGTCTGAATGGTTTTCTACACAAACTCTCGACCGCCTGGCGTGGCGTCCACCTTGCCGCGGCGGGTGTGATGCTCTGGACGGCATGCGCGAGCGCGGCCGTGCCCGGGATCCAAGGAACGAGCTTCACGCTCACGGCACAGGAGAGCTACCTGAGCCAGCCTGACGGAGCGGCGATCTACTCGTGGGGCTATGGCTGCGCGCTGACTCCCAACCCTGTGTTTGTGCCGTCGGCGGTCGCAAACGCGACCTGCCCGCAGATGCAGGTGCCGGGACCGACGCTGGTGGTCGACGAGAACGACACCGTCACGATTACGCTCCAGAACCAGCTTCCCGCCGCCGCCGGAAATACGTCGATCCTGTTTCCCGGATTTCAGGTGACCACCACGGGCGGTGTGTCGGGTCTGCTGACGCAGGAGGCCGCGCCGGGAGCCGCGGTGACCTATACCTTCAGCGCGACGACGCCGGGAACGCATTCCTACTACAGCGGAACGCAGGGCGATCTGCAGGTGGAGATGGGGCTGTATGGAGCGATCGTGGTGGTGCCGAAGGGCGCCACCAGCTTTCCGTCGGCGGCCTGCGGCGGCCTGCCGTACGGCGGCGGCGTTACCGAAAGAGCCAAGTCCGCTCACAGCGAGACCGACTTCCGGCTTTCCACCGCGGCCTACGACCACGCCTCGACGTGCTACGACCGCGAATACCTGTTTCAGCTCTCGGAGATTGACCCGCGCATTCACCAGCAGGTGCAGACCGCGCGCGCGACCAGCACCTGCGCCGCCGGCGCCTGTCCTCCGTTGAACGTTCTGACGGAGCCTTACCATCCGACTTACTTTCTGGTGAACGGACGCTCCATGCCGGACGACATGGACCCCAACTACGCCGCGGAGTATCCGAACCAGCCCTACAACGCAAACCCGCACATGCACCCCGGCGAGATCGTCCTGTTGCGCATCATCGGGCAGGGACGATGGCAGCATCCGTTCCACGAGCATGGCAACCACGTGCGCGTCCTGGCCCGCGACGGCAACCTCATTCTGAGCCAAACGGACCCGACCAAGCTTGCGGGACCGTTGCTGTTCACCACCACGACCACACCTGGTCTGACCATGGACGCGTTGTTTTATTGGACCGGCAAGGGCCTGAACTGGGATGTGTATGGCCACAACCGCGGGGATGCGGCGGGAGGGATGTCGAACCTGCCTTGCACGCCGGATGCGAACGGCTACAACACGCTGGGAAGTGCGTATCAGCAGGTGAACTTTTATGAGTGGTGCGCGGACCATCAGAAGCCGCTCGAAAAGATGCCCTTTGGCGATGTGGGCGCGGGCGGACCGGTGACGCTGCCGGATGCGAACTACCTGACCAACGGCACATGGTACGGCGGAAGCGCGTATCTGGGGCCGGACGCGACCGCGCGCGCTGTAGGAACGAAGGGGACAACCCAGCCCGCGGGCACGATCGGCAACTCGCCCCAGACCGAAGCGGCGTTTGCGTACATGTGGCACTCGCACAACGAACGCGAGATTACGACCAACAACGTCTTCCCGGGCGGCCTGATGGCCATGATGCTGGTTGACCCCTGGGGATATGTGATCGACGAAACGAAGTGATGGAAAAGGGGTGTCCGGTGACACGCAAACTATTGGCTTCAATGGCGGCTGCGGGAGTGCTCGCCCTGGGCGCGGCGGCCGGGGCGGCGCAAAGTGTGAATTTGACGGCGCAGGCTTCGTTCGCGGTGTTGCCGGACGGGCAATCGGTGCCGATGTGGGGGTACATCTGCGGCGCGGCAACCGTGCCGGCCGCCACATCGACCACCTGCGCGGCGGCGAATGGGAACGCCGGAACGGGATGGTCGCCGGTGGTGATCACGACCGCGCCGGGTGCGTTGACGATCCATCTGACCAACAGCCTGCCGGGGCGGGTGCCCACGTCGCTGGTGATGGTGGGGCAGATCGGCGGAGGCTTGGGCGACACGACCCAGGAGGTTTTTCAACCCAGCCCGACCCATGCGCCCCAGGGAACGACGACCTGGCCCACGGCCGGCCCAGCCGGGGCTACCTTCACACCGCCTGCTCAGGGACCGCGCGTGCAGTCGTTTGCCACCGAGGTCGGCAACGGGTCCACGACGACATTGAGCTGGCCGAACCTGCGGCCGGGCACCTACCTGATCGAGTCGGGCACGCACCCTTCGATCCAGGGGCCGATGGGGCTGTACGGCGTACTTGTGGTGACCACACCGCCCGTCGGAACGACCGCAGGCGTGGCCTACCCGGGGGTGAGCTACAACGCCGAGGCGCCGCTGGTCTTGAGCGAGATCGACCCCGCGCAGAACAACGCTGTGGCCAAGGCGGTGACGCTGCCCGGCTTCAGCGAATACACGGTGTGGTCCGGGCAGACGGGCGGTTGCGGCAACCCGAGCACCGCCAACTCCGGAAACTGTTATCCGCCGGCGGTGAACTATTCCCCGCGGTACTACCTGATCAACGGCGTCTCTTTTGACCGCACCAACCTCCCGGCATCCACCTTTGCGGTAACGCCGGGGACGGCGACCTCGGGAAAGGTGCTGGTGCGCTTTGTCAACGCGGGTTTGCGCATGCATGTGCCGTCGATCGTCGGCGCGACCGCGAACCCGGCCGTTGGAACCACGACGAGCGTCTCTGCGATCGGTGGTTTCTGGCTGATCGCCGAAGACGGCAATGTGCTGCCAGGCACGCCGCGCTTGCAGAACGAGGTGTTCCTCGCGGCGGGCAAGACCTACGACGTGATGATCAATGCGTCCCCCACGGCGCTGCCGGTCTTTGATCGGCAGCTGAGCCTGTCGACCAACAACCAGCGTGACGGCGGCATGCAGGCCTATCTCAGCATGGGTGGCGCGGCGGCGGCAGCGAGGCCGATGGCGGCGACCGCGGTTCCGGATAACTACACGGTGGTGGCGGGCGGAGCTCTGACGGTGGGTGATCCTGGCAAGGGTTTGGTCGCGAACGACATTGGCGTGTATGGCGTGGGCGTGAAGCCGGGCTTCGGACCGGCGCACGGAACGCTTGTGCTCAACGCCAACGGTACGTTTACCTATACGCCTGACAGTACGTGGGGGTCCGGGACCACGACCACCGACAGCTTCACTTATATCGGCAACAACAACCCCAACGTCTTCGCGGCGGTGACCTTGAGCACGTGCGCGGGGACGTGCCTGGGCGGCGCGCCGACGCTCACCAATTCGACCTACACCAGCAACGTCGCCTCGTACTTTCACCAGGGACCGGGCGGAGGTCTGCTGGCGTATGCGAAGGATCCTCAGGGCCATCCGATGAAGGTGACGGGGCAACCCACGGGCGTGGCGGGCGGAACCGTCACGGCGAACCCGGACGGGTCGTTTACGGCCATTCCGAGCAGCGGTGTGTCGGCGATGACCTTCACCTATACCGTGACGAACTCGCAGGGCGCAGTGAGCCCCACGGCGGTGGCGACGGTGAACTTTCTCGCCGCGAGCAAACTTGCGGTGAACGTGTTTGACGCGCCCGTGGGCCAGGTCGGCGTGAAGGGTGCGGGGATCTCGGATTACCGCTGGATTATCGAAGAAGATCGTACGTTTCAGGTGGATCCGAGTCTGGAAAACAACGGCACGGTCGTCCAGAACCTGGGCCTGAACTTCCATACCAGCTACATGCCGGTGGTGGCCTCCGGATGCACGGGGACGATCTCGTGCGAATCTGGGCAGACGATGGTGACGGCCGGCGGAAACCACGTTTCCGCGGTGTGCGATGTGGGCGACGGCGCCTGCCGCACCACGGCGGCCCAGCAGACGCCGGTGTCGCCCAGCCAGGTGCATCTGGACCCGCGAAAGCACTACTATCTTTCGATTCTTCCCGGCGATGCGGGCAACACATTCACCCAGGGTGCGGGCGCTCCGGTGAATGGACGGCAGTTCGACATCACGAAGGATTGCGGAGCCTACCCCGGGTCGGCCTGGACGCCAGGATCGGGGAAGTGCGGGCATGGCATGGGCGGATCGCAGGTGACGCCGGCGCAGGTGGCGAGCGCTGGGTCGACTCCGGTGAACATTCTTTTGCAGGAGACGCCGTTTCAGCCGGCCAAGATCTCGGTGTTTGTGTATGAGGACGACTTTCCGCTCAACGGCGAAAACGATTCGGGCGGCGGCGTGGACGTGCTGGCGCCGAACGAGCCGGGGCTGGGCGGATTCGAGATTCGGCTGTGGGACAGCGCGGGCGGAACCGGAGACGCGACGGGGCAACTGACCTACGACATGTTCAACATGCCGTTGTCGAACGCGCTGGCCAATCAGGTGGACCCAAGTACAGGAAAGAATGCCTGCCCGATCACGAACGCGACCGACGGCATCTCCGGCCGGATTGTGACCTGCCCCAAGTATGAATCGGACGGCAAAACGCAGTCGCCGTTGGCCGGACAGGCGGTGATCGCGAACATGATGCCGGGGCGTTACGGGATCCAGGCGACGGTGGGCGCCGATCGGATCGCGCGCGGCGAAGAGTGGCTGCAGACCAACACGCTGGACGGGCAAAAGGCGCACGACGCCTTCATCAAGGTAGGCGGACCGGCATATTTCCAGGAGTTTGGACCCGCGGGCTTCCATGTGTCGGTAGGGTTTGCCAATCCCGCCGTCATCAACGGCCGGCTGAAGGGCGTGTGCAACGGAACCGACATCAACATCACCGGACCGAACTGCACGAACACGGTGACGGGCGTGATCACGGGCATGCGGCAGAGCCATCCGCCGGACCAGCGGCTGTACAGCAGCGGAACCAACGACGCTCTGAGTTTTACGCAGTGCTACGTCAGCCTGGGCGACCCGGACGGCGAGGACTTCGCGTTTGCCAAGTGCGATGCGAACGGCAAGTTCACGCTGACGGGCATCCCGGACGGCGATTGGCGGATTACGGCGTTTGACCAGTGGAACGATCAGATCGTGGACGGGCTTTCGACGCCGGCGCGCGTGGGCGGCGGCGGGACTACCGACATGGGCAAGATTGCCGTGCAGAACTGGCACACCTCCGTGCACACATCGACGTTCCTCGATGCGAACGGCAACGGCGTGCGCGACCCAGGCGAGGCTGGAGTGGCTCTGGTTCCCACCAACATTCGTTACCGCGACGGCAGCTTTTCGAACTTCAACAGTACGGACCTTGACGGATACGCGGCGTTTGACGAAGAGTTTCCGCTGTTCAACTGGTACGTTGTCGAGACCGACTCCACCCGCTACAAGAATACCGGCACGCACGTGGTATACGACGCGGGTGGAAGCGCGGCGACTTCGGGCATCGCCGCATTCCTAGCCGGAACGGTAGAAACCAGCCACTTGCCCGCTAACCTGCGCTTTCCCGGATCGGTGTACTGCGCTAACGCCGATTGCACGGGCTTCTCGGTGAAGGGGGGTCCGGGGAGCAGCGCGGTCCCGGGCAGCACAAGCTCGGGCCGCATCGATCCGCCATGGGTGACCACCGAGGGATGGCAGGGCTTTATCGGCCAATACGAGTTTCTGGAGTTCGGCAAGACGCCGTTTGCGGCCAGCGAGAACGGCGGCATTCGTGGGGAGGTGGTGTATGCCTCGACCCGGCCGTATGACGATCCGACGCTGTTGACGCACCTGAGCTGGACGCCCAACGTCCCCAATGTCACGGTGAATCTATACAAAGAGACGACGGCGCCGGACGGCACGGTGGCCCTGCAGGTGGTGGACAGCACGCAGACCAGCAGCTGGGACGCGTGGGCCCAGGGTGTGCGTTCCGACGGCATGCCGTGGATGAACTGCCCCGGCCAGGGCGACGCCAGCACGGGCGACCCGTTCTACTTCACGCTCGCGGGAACACCGGCGTATCTGGATTTCTACAACGCCACGTTCAACGGAGGAACGGCGCACGCGCTTCCGAACAACTCGCAGTTCAAGTGCTACGACGGCCTGCATAACTTCAACCAGGTGCAGCCGGCGCCGTATGACGGCATCTACAAGTTCCCCAGCGTGACCGCGCGCGACCCGGTGTCGGGCGCCGAGACCGGCACCAACTGCACGGTGTGCGTCAACAACCCGACCGGGGACGGCACCCATATGCTGCCCGCGGGCAAGTATGTGGTGGAGGTGGTGGTTCCGCCAGGCTACGAGCTGGTGAAGGAAGAGGACAAGAACATCCTGATCGGCGACAACTACATCGCTCCGGTGGTGCAGGAGTTTGGCGGGTTGGGCAATGTGTTCATTCTGCCGGACCAGGCGGAGGTGAGCGCGGCGTACAACGCCAACAACAGCCAGAACATGACGTCGGCTCTCGGACAGACGAGCCTTCCCCTTGGAGACAGGGCGGGCACCATGAATACGCTTTGGCCGTGTGTCGGCGCAAGCCGGGTGGTGCCGGACTACATCAGCCTCTTTCCGGGATCCAAGGAAGTGGCTCCGTTTGCCGGGGCGACCCGCAATCTGTGCGATCGCAAGGAGGTAAACCTGCAGAACCAAGCTTCCGTGGAGGCGAAGTTTTTCGTGTTCAGCTCCACCCATGTGGCGGCGCATTTTACGGGCTTCATCCTGGACGATCTGTCGGCGGAGTTCGATCCGTTTTCGCCGCAGTTCGGGGAAAAGTTTGCCGTGCCGAATCTGCCCGTGTCGCTTAAGGACTTCGCCGGCAACGAGGTGGAGCGCGTGTACGCGGATCAGTGGGGCGTGTACAACGGCCTGAACTACTCCACATGGGAGGTGAACCCGCCCAACCCGACCGGATATGCGCCCACGATGATGGTGGCCTGCATGAACGACCCCGGCACGGGCGCGACGCCGGACCAGTGGTACAACCCCTCCTACAGCCAGTTCTGCTACGAGATCCCGTACATGCCGGGGCAGACGCAGTATATGGACACGCCCGTGGTGCCGACCGCGGCCTTTGCCGAAGGCTACAACGCACCGGACTGCAACTACCCGAACAACACGCCGGCGATCGCGAAGGTGACCAGCAGCGACAGCCAGGGACCGTGGGTGAGCGGCACCGGCGCCAGCCACACCCTGACGATCACGGCGCTCGGCAACAAGCAGGTGGTCAACCCGGCCTATACGGGGCCGCAGGCGACGGCCTCTCCTTATAACCAGAAGTTCATCACGCGAAGGTACAGCTTCGGAGCGCAGCAAGGCACGGTCACCATCGGCGGCGTGAACGCGCCCATCGTCTCCTGGGCGGATGGCTCCATTCAGGTCAGCGTTCCCGCCGGCATCCCGGCCTGCGCTGTGCAGCAGCGCAACGGCACGACGGGCGCGACCTACAACGATGCCTGCGGCGAGGTGGTGATCACCTCCGGCAACGGTCAAAAGTCGATCGATGCCATCACGGTGACGGTGGCGGGCGCGGGCAGCAAGCCGCCGGTCTATCTTGCGGGCGAAAATGCCACCAACAGCGCGATTCAGACGGCCATCGACGCAGCCACGCCCGGCGATCTGATCCTGGTAGGCCCGGGAACCTACCAGGAGATGGTGCTGATGTGGAAGCCGGTGCGTCTGCAGGGCGTGGGCGCGGCGTCGGTAACCATCAACGCGAACACTCATCCTTCGGGCAAGATGGATCCCTGGCGTCGGCAGGTGGCCTGCCTGTTCGGTATCACCCTCAACGGATCGCTGCAGACGCCGGGCAACGGTCTTCCGAACAACGCTTACGATCCGACCAACCAGTACCAGTGCACAAGGGCCATGCAGGGCGCGGTCGATCCGCTGCCGCTTGAAAGCATTATCGGCTGGGATACCACGGTGAACGGCAATCTTGCCGAGATGCTTCAGGAGCCCTCGCTGATGGGCGCCTATGAAGGCGCGGGGATCACGGTGCTGGGTAAGGGCATGAATCTGAGCATCGACTCGAGTGCCGGCGGGCCCAACGGAAGCGCCGGCGACTTCCCCACCGGGGCGCGTCCGCTCACCAACAGCAACGCGGACTGCAACGCGTTTCCGAGCAACTTCTGGTGCAATCCATCGCGCATCGACGGCTTCTCGGTGATGAACAGTTCGCAGGGCGGCGGCGGCATCTTCGCCCATGCATGGAACCACAATCTCGAGGTGTCCAATAACCGGGTGTATGCCAACGCTGGAACGCTGGGGGGCGGCATCAACATCGGGCAGGGCGAGTCGCCCGACCCGACCTTCAACGTGTTGGGTCAGGAGAACCCCTTCCAGTTCGACGCGTACGTGCGGGTGCACAACAACTCCGTGACGCAAAACACCTCCTATGGCGACGAGCTGTTTTCGGCGACCCCGGCCTCGGCCGGCGGTGTGAACTTCTGCACCGGCGCCGACTTCTACCACTTCAACTACAACTGGGTGTGCGGCAACCTGAGCACGGGCGACGGCGCGGGCTTTGTGCATGCGGGCTTCAGTTGGAACGGCGACATCTCGCACAACTGGTTTCTGTTCAACCAGAGCAACAATATTTCGATTCCGACCAACGGCGGCGGCATCGCCATCATGGGCGCGGCGCCCGATGGTCTGACCAGCGTTGGCCTGGAGTGCGGCAACTCGGCGGCCGACGCCGATTGCGCCCCCGGCCTGAGCGACGGCACGGGGCCGAACCTGGTGATCGACAGCAACGTCATCATGGGCAACACGGCGGAGAGCGGAAGCGGCGGCGGAATTCGTCTGGAGTTGGTGAATGGAACCGATATCCAGCGCCTGCCGCTGTTGCCCCTGCTCTGGAACAGCGTCAGTCTGACCAACAACGTCATTGCCAACAACGTGGCGGGCTGGGACGGCGGCGGCATTTCGATGCAGGACGCGCTCAGCGTCAACATCATCAACAACACCATCGCTTCGAACGACACGACGGCGTCCGCCGGCGTGCTGTTCAACACCCTCGGCGCACCCAATGCGGCCACGCCGCCTCCCGGTTGCGATCCGGTGGCCAACCCAACCTGCTCCGGTTTGCAGATCACCAGATCCACGCCGCAGGCGGCGGGCCTGGTGACGATGCAGAACACGGCCAACCTCACCACAGCCATCGGCGCCTTGCCGAGCGTGCTGGGGGCGAAGATCCTGTGCCCGATCGGGCACTCGAGCGGTGCGGGGGCGTTGCTGCCGATTCCGAACGGCGATTGCGCGAAGTTCTCCTATCCGTTGATCGCAAACGATCTGTTCTGGCAGAATCGCGTCTTCAACATCCAGGTGGGTGGTCTGGGCACGGGCAACCAGAACCAGCAGAACCTGGTGACGCTAGTGCCGCAGCTGAACCAGACCGCTACCGGCCAGTGCGCGAGCGGCGCCAGCTACTGGGACATCGGTGTGCGCGGCGACACGGGACCGGGCGATCACACGTCCACGCTGACCCTTTCGCCCACGTACTCCATCCTCACCAGCACAACGGGATATGGCGGCTCAAACAAGGCCGCCAACCCCAACGTGAGCAGCCAATACTGCAACGGATCGCATGTGCCGCCGGAGCTCGGCGGAACCAGCAACCCGTTCGGATACCAGGTTCCGCCGGGCATCGCCGACGCGACGACACCGAACCCGTTGTTCAACTTGACGCCGGCGGCCACGGTAGACGAAGGCAACAACTGGATCAACCTGCAGTACGGTCCCTTGGCGCTGGCCAACCCGACGCAGATGACGGGCAGCTTCGCCGGGACGCCTTCCGTGGCGAACGGCAACTACGGCCTCACCGGCAACTCCACGGCGGCCATCGGCGTCATCACGACGGGTCTGCTGACCGCGGTGAACTACTCGATCGCGCCGCAGTATGACCTGCTCGGCACCGACCGCAAGGCGATGCGGCATGTGGACATCGGCGCGGTGCAGTACGTCGCGCCGCAGGTAGCGGTGGCGGCGGTCTCGCCCACGTCGCTGGCCTTCGGCAGCGTTGTGACCAATACCACAAGCGCTCCGCAGGTGTTGACGTTGAGCAACACGGGCAACGCAACTCTGACCGGCATCGTGTTCACCTTCCCGACGGGGTATGCGCAGGGGGCGGCCACCACCTCGCCTTGCGGCACGACGCTCGCCGCCGGGGCCACATGCACGGTCAACGTGGTGTTCAGGCCGACCACGGTCAGCACCACGGCCTATAACGGGTCGCTCACGATTGCGGCCAACGTCCCGGTGACCGGATCGCCGGTGGGCCTGACCGGCGCCGGCATCGCTCCGTCCGGTCCCAAGGTGACGCCGACGTCGCTGAGCTTCGGAAACGTCGTGCGGGGCACCACCAGCCCGGCGCAGACGCTGACGCTGACCAACAACGGAGCAACCGCCTTCACGTTCAACGCCCTCGCGTTCCCGAGCAACTTCAGCCGAGCGACCGGAACGTCCGCCGGGACCTGCGGAACAACTCTGGCGGCGAGCGCAAGCTGCACCATCGGCGTGGTGTTTGCGCCTGGCGGGACGACCAACGCCGTCACCGGATCGCTCCCTCTCACGGGCAGCGCGACGGTGAGCGGATCGCCCATCACCCTGACCGGAACGGGCGTTGCCCCGGCGACGGCGACGCTTACGTTTGTGGCGCCGGCTACGTCAACCATCACGCTTACGAACACGCTGAGCGCATCCACCGTGGTCACGCTGACGAATACCTCAACGACGGCGCCGCTTACGGTGACCGGCAACCCGACTCTGTCGAATCCGGCAGGTCTCGGTTGGGCCTTCACGTTGGGCGCCAACTCCTGTGCGAGCGGGACCGTGCTGGCGCCGGGCGCGACCTGCACGGTGAACGTGGCCTTCACTGGAGTTGGAAGGCGCACGGTAACTACAACGTTCAACGTTCCAACCAACGCCTCGCCGGCGGTAACCGCGGTGACCATCACGGGGGTCATCCCATAATGCGGGAGGTCTCGGGTTCAGGGGTTCCCCCTGGCCGCGGGACCTTCCCGCGAGGAAGGAATCGAGGAAGGCTGATGCAGATCGATCCAAGAAGGAGGTTTAGGCTCACCGCCGCCGCTCTTGTCGCGAGCACGATGCTGGTCGGCGTCGCCGGCGCGCAGAGCTCAGCTTCCGCCACTCCGCCGAGTCGCCCCGCGGCTCCGACGCCGGCGCGGCTTACACCGGCGAGCTCACCCTATGTACGTCAATCGCGGGAGATGTCCGCTCACGCGATCGATCATTATGAGCTGGTCTGGGGTGTGGACAGCCTGGAGGTAAAGACGGCGGAGTCGGGCCAGATGGTTCGCTTCAGCTACCGCGTCCTCGATCCGGCGCGGGCGGCCACCTTGAACGACAAGACCCTGCAACCCGTGCTGATCGATCAGACGACGCACGCAAAGATCGAGATCCCGACCATGGAAAAAGTCGGTCAACTGCGGCAGACCAGCAAGCCCGAGGCCGGGATGTCGTACTGGATGGTGTTTTCCAACAAGGGCAATGCGGTGAAGTCCGGCGATCGGGTGAACATTGTGATTGGCAAATTTCAAGCCACGGGCTTATACGTGCGCTAGGTCTGTGCGATGCGGGAAGGGTTCATGGGATGCTAAAGCGACTGGCGGTGGTGAGTTTGATGATGTGCGCGAGCGCGCTTGCGCAGCAGGCGACCTCGGCGATGAAGCTGTCCGCCGCGCAGGTCGCGGAAAAGAACGTGGCCGCGCGCGGCGGCCTGGAGCGCTGGCGCAAGGTGCAGGTGCTCGTGCTGCGCGGAGAGATGGAGGCCGGGGGCAATCGCCGTCCCACACTTCCGCTGCCTGGTCCCAAGGACAAGCGTTTCATGCCCACGCCGCGTCCGGCAGAACAGGTACGGCTGCCCTTTGTGATGGAGATGAAGCGTCCGTTGAAGTCGCGCATCGAGGTGAACTTTCATGGTCAGTCCGCGGTGCAGGTCTTTGACGGCGCGTCGGGCTGGAAGCTGCGACCGTTTCTAAATCGCCGCGAGGTGGAGCCGTACACTGACGAGGAGCTCAAGATGGCGGAACAGCAGTTTGAGCTCGATGGACCTCTGGTCGACTACGCCTCCAAGGGCTCCAGCCTGGAACTGGTAGGAATGGAGAAGGTTGGCGACCAGCAGACATACAACCTGAAGCTGACGCGGAGAAGCGGGGCGACGACGCATATCTGGATTGACGCCAAGACGTTTCTGGAGGCCAAGATCGAGGGCACGCCGCGGCGCCTCGATGGCAGGGAGCGCGCCGTGGAGGTGTACTACCGCGACTTCCGCAACGTGGACGGGCTGCAGATCCCGTTTGTGCTCGAAACGCGGGTCGCCATGACCCCCGGGGCGACCCCGCCCGCCGGGCAGACGCCCACGGCAGAGCAGATTGTGCTAAACAAAGTCGAGGTAAATGCGCCCGTTGCGGATATTCTGTTTAGCAAGGCGAGTCTGACGGCGCCGGCCACGGTGGAGAAGGCTCCGACACAGACCGAAGCGGCCGCCCGCTAGCCGGACAAACCCCCGGTTGGAGACGGCCAAAAAAGGCAGGGCCACGGTGACAACGTACAGAGCCGTTCGATGCTTCTTCGCGCTCGGACCGGTCGGTATCTTGCCGGCGCTTGCTCCCGCTTTTGCCTTGTCCCCGCAGAGCGCGTTGCCGCCGACGTCGCTCCCCTCGATGGCCCTCACCGCCACGCCGCAGGAGGGCGGCGCGGCCCCGGCGCTGAATTACACCCTGCCCGAGCTGCCTGAGGTCACCTGCTTTGGCGGTCAACTGACCGTAAATGCGCAAGATGCTACCTTCAGCAGCACTGTGGCGGCGGTCGCTAACTGTCTCGGCGTTGCCATCAAGCTGCCCGGGAACGCCGGGGACGAGCGAACATTCCTGCACCTCGGCCCGGGACCCGCGATGAGTGTGCTGGATGACCTTTTGAGCTCTTCGGATTTCAACTATGCGATCGTCTTGGCTCCGGGGGTGGAACGAAAGGTTGCGGCGGTGGTGCTCACCTCGCGCATGGCGGACAACATCGAAGCGAACCCCGATCGACTCGGTGCCATCGCCAACGGGACGATTCCCCTGACCGCGGCGCGGCGCCTTTGGCTGGCGAGCCAGGCCAGCACCGGCAGGCCTGCCGGCGGCGGAGCGGCGGAGCCCGAGGGCACGCAGGCCAGGACCGCGGAGGATGCGGCTGCTGAACCAGGGTCCAACGACCGGGGCGCCGGCGAACCGGATACTCGGGGCGCGACCGCCGCAACCGCGGCCGTGCCGGGCAGCGCCGCCGGCCTGCTTCCGGGCTCGAACACGAGGGGTATCCCCTCCACAGACCCGACGGCCTCCACGGACCCGCAGAGCGCGCAGCCCGAGGTGCCCGCGACCGCAACCGCACCGGCGGTCGCCGCTGCGTCGCCTGCGTCAACTCTCCCTCCAGGCTCTGCTCCCAATCCTTCGGACGCGGGCTCGGATGCCAAATCGCCGCAAAGCGTGCTCAGCAAGCAGATCGACCAGATGCAGCAGATGTTTGAACAGCGCAAAAAGCTGAACACACCGCAACCGCCAACCTCGGCTGATCCGCAATAAAGCGGATCTCCTGTTTCTGGGGGGTTTACCGCCTGGCGGGAACGGGTACCTTGGCTTCGCGAGCAGACGACGTGGGCGCAGCCGGTACGTCCGTTCGGGCTTTGTCGGCGTCGGGCGCTGGCGGGGGAGGCTCGGCGGAGCCGATCGTGCGGTACGTAACGGCGCTGCCGGTGCCGATGTCCACCATGCGTTCGTTCTCCTCCGTTCCATCCCGCGAACGCACGATATGCGGCGTGATGGCGAAGACAACCTCGTTCTGCTCGCGATCTTTGTTCTCCTGGCCGAACAGATACTTCAACACTGGGATCTTTCCGAGCCACGGCAAGCCGCTCAGCGAGTGGGCCTCCGAGTCCTGGAGGATGCCGCCGATGAGGTTAACCTCGCCATCGGCGACGCGGACCTGGTGCTCGATGCGCCGCTGTCCGATGGTGGGCTCCGTGACGCCATCCACGGACTGTTCGCCTGTGACCGTCGAGACCTCAAATGCCATCTTCAGCGTCACCTCGCGGTTGGCGTGGACGTAGGGCACAACGTCCACGTTCACGCCCACGTCGATGTAGGTGAACTGGGTGTTGACGCCGTTGCTCAAACCGCTTTGGTACGATCCGGTGGCCACGGGAATGCGATCGCCGATCTTGAGCGATGCCTTTTCACTGTCCATGGCGCGTAGCTGCGGCTTCTGGATCACCTTGGTGTTGCTGTCCGACATCAGGGCCGTCAGCGATGCCCCGGGGATCGTCACTAAGATGTTGTTGGCGTTGAACGCCGATCCCAGCGAACCCAGGGTGAGTACACCGCCCGAGGCCGCCGTGACATTGGGCTGCACGGAGACCGAGATGCTCGTCGGCGGGTTTACGCCGAGGTTCATGATCCGGCCCTTGCTGACCTGCAAAACGGCAATCTCGATCATCACCTCGGCCCTCGGCTTGTCGATATCGCGCAAGAGCCGCTCGGCCAGCACAAGCTGATCAGGCGTGGCCCGAATCGTCAGCGAGCGCTGCTCCGGCGTGGTCTGTATGCGCGTAATGTCGAGGATGCCTTTCAGCGTGGAAGCGGCCTGCTGCAGGTCCGCCGGGGTCGACGCGTTCTTGAGATAAAACGTCATCATCACGTTCTGTTCCAGATCCTTGCGCTTGCCTCCGTTGTCGGCGGAAACAAGGATGGTGTTGGCCGAAACGGGACGCCAAAATGTCCGGGATTGCAGGGCAATCATCGAAAGCGCATCGCGCAGATCGACGTCCTTCAATTCCATGGTCATCTTCTGGGGCTTGTACTCCGGGTCGATGAGCACATTGATGCCGGCCAGCTTCGCTACGGTCTTGTAGATCACATCGGAAGGCGCGGTCAGATGCAGGCTCACTTCTTCGCTCGGAAAGGAAACCAGGCTCACGGGAGGGGCCGCGGCCGAGGCTGCCCTGGCCACAGCCGAGATCTCCTGCACGGGAGGCGCAAGGGGTCCCTGCCCAAGCGTCTTCTGCTTGTTGATCAGATCGGCAGTTCGTCGGATCTCTTGAAAGGCTTCAAAGTTGCTGCTGTCGATCTCGGCGGCTCGGCGAAACTCAGCCAGCGCATCCTGCAGCTTGTAGACGTCGCGCAGAGATTCCCCGGTCTGAATGTGTTGGGAGGCGGCATACAAACGAGATCTCAGATACGCGGCCGTGTAGGCAGGGTCGTTGGGGCGCTTCTCGTGCGCTCGTCGGTATCCCTCATACGCCGCGTCGTAGTTGCCCTTCGACTCGGCATGCCTCGCAGACCGGAAAGAAGAACTCGCGCTTTGGCTTCTGGCGGGAACGGCAGACGCGCAGATCAACAGAAAAAAAATGGAAAGCCTGACATGCAATTCCGTTACGCCTCGGTCCATGTTCTGGCCTGTTTCTTGTTTTGTTTGCAATGTACCGGATCAAACGCCCAGGCTGTTTGCGCGAGAGCAAAGAGCGATCGATCGGGCAGGGATCGTGTCCGTTTACGGCGCTTTACTGGACGTTTCTTGAGCGCAACCAGGACGTGCTCGCGAGCAACGTTCGTCTTGGGATGCAGTTTCGGACGCTACGCAAGAAGCCTGCGGCGGAGATGGTCGAGCTGCGCGCGCGCGCGGAGGAGGCTGTCGCGCATTTGCAGTCGTTTGCCCGGCCGGAGTACGGCGCGGAGGCTGAGGTTGGGTCGCCTCCGTTGCCGAACGGCTCGTTATTCGCGGAGGAGACTGCCGCCTTTACGCTCGAGTGAGCGCCTCGATGTGTGCGCGCCACGCCGGCCAGAGCGCGATCAGATCCGCGCGCGAGCCATCCTCGTAGTCGTCGAACTCGAAGCCTGGGCTGACGGTACAGCCGAGCAGAGCCCACTGGCCGCCGGGCAGCAGGCGGGAGCCCTGCCAAGTGCCGCGGGGAACGACCAGCTGCGGACGCTCGCCGCGCGCGAGGTCGGCGCCCAAGGTGGTGACGCGGCCTTCTGGGCGTTTGCCCTGCGATGTGGGCCCGAGTTGGAGGATTTCGACGGCGTCGCCGGCGTAGAAGTGGAAGACCTCGTCGGACTGAAGACGGTGCATGGCGCTGTACGTGTCGGGCTCGAGCAGGTAGTAAATCGCGGTGCCGGTGCGTCGCGGGCCGTTGTAGCGGGCGTCCTCGAACGCCAGAGCTCGGACGGTTTCTGTGGCCTCGTACGTGCGCACAAACCATCCGCCCTCGCGCGGGTGGGGCGCGAGGCCGAGGAGGGTCTTTATCTCATCTGCCGTCATACCGATCTCCTTTGGAGCTCTTGCGGTCGCGTGGATCTCTTGCGGTCGCGTGGATCCGTTGCGGTCGCGCCGCTCTCTTCACGTTATAGTGAACGGACCGAAGCCAGATCCGATCGGACCAGAGGTGCGTCTCTCGCTATGCGCGCTCGCCTTGAGCAGTATTTCCAATTCGCCGAGCTTCGCACGACGTGGCGCACCGAGTTTCTCGCGGGTGTAACGACGTTTGTCACGATGGCGTACATCATCTTCGTCAATCCCGCGCTGCTTGCCAAGACGGGCATGCCGATCGCCGCGGTGACGGCGGCCACGTGCCTGTGTGCGGCGGTCGGGTCGGTGTTGATGGGCGCGATCGCGCGGTATCCCATCGCACTCGCACCGGGGATGGGCCTGAACGCGTACTTCACGTACACGGTGTGCCTGAAGATGCATGTGCCGTGGCAGACTGCCTTGGGCGCCGTGTTTCTTTCGGGCGTCATTTTTCTCCTGCTCACCTTTGGCGGCATTCGGCAGCTTCTGGTGGCGGCCATTCCGCAGGAGCTTCATGCCGCGGTGGCGGGGGGAGTGGGTCTGTTTATAGCGTTTATCGGCCTGCTGGACTCGGGCATTATTGTTCGCGACCCCGCCACTGCCGTCGGCCTGGGTAACCTCCACGCGCCGGCGACGATGCTCGCGCTGTTTGGGCTTTTGCTGATTGCGACGCTGCAGGTGTTGCGCGTGCAGGCATCGATTCTGGTGGGCATTGCCGGAACGATGCTGACCGGATTTGTCTTCGGCCAGGTGCATTGGACGCCGACGCACTATCGTCTATCCGATCTCGGGGCGACGGCGTTTCATCTCGACATCGCGGGCGCGCTCCGTATCGGCGCGGCCGAAATCATCTTTGTTTTCCTGTTTGTGGACCTTTTCGACAACATCGGCACGCTGCTCGCCGTGACGGGCCGCGCCGGTCTGATCCCGGCGAACAACCGCATCCCTCGGCTGTCGCGCATCTTCTTCGCGGACGCGACGGCGACGGTCGTTGGGTCCTTGGCCGGGACGAGTACTGTGTGTTCGTACATCGAGAGCTCGGCGGGGGTCGCCGCGGGGGGACGGACCGGCATCACTGCCATCACGACGGGGCTGCTGTTTTTCCTGTCACTTTTTATCGCACCTATCGTCGGCGCCATCCCGACCGCTGCGACGGCTCCGGCGCTGATTATCGTCGGCGCCCTGATGCTGTCGACCATCGGCGACATTGCCTGGTCGGACCCGATCGTCGCGATTCCGGCGTTTTTGACGCTGGTGACGATTCCTCTGACGTACTCGATCGCGACGGGCTTGTCGTTCGGCATCATCTCGCTGGCGGCGCTGCGGTTGCTGACCGGACGGTTTCGCCGGCAGGACTGGCTCTTGTACGTGCTTGCGGCTCTCTTTCTCGGTCGGTTTATCTGGCTGAAGCAGACGTAGCCGCGGCTTGGTTGCAGCCGATACACAAACGGGCGGAGCTGCGGTATTGTCGAGAGGCACATGAAAGCTCAACGATCCTCCCTGCTGCGCTCCGGGATGAGGCTGGCCCCGGTCGTTCTTCTCTTCCTTTCCCTTGTCGCAGCCGCGCAGACGACGAGTGGGCCGGGCGACACAGTCGCGCCGCCACCGGCTCTGGATGCGGCGATGGCCGAGCACGTCAAGGACCAGTATCTGCACGCGTGGAACTCGTACAAGCAGTACGCGTGGGGGCACGATGAGCTGAATCCGCTGAGCAAGAAGCCGCACGACTGGTACGGTCCGTCGTTGCATATGACCGAGATCGACGGCCTGGACACGATGCTTTTGATGGGTCTGACGCTGCAGGCAGACGAGGCGCGCGCCGATCTCGACCGCAATTTGAGCTTCGACCAGGACGTTTCGGTGAAGAACTTCGAGATCGTCATTCGCTGTCTTGGCGGGCTCCTGAGCGCGTACGAGATGACCAATGATCCGCGCCTGCTGGTGCTTGCGGAGGACCTGGGAAAGCGCCTTTTGCCGGCTTTCAAGTCGCCGACCGGCATGCCGTACGAGTACGTGAATCTGCGTACGGGCGCGGTGCGTGGAGCGGAGACTAACCCAGCCGAGGTGGCGCTCCTGCCTGAGTTTGGAACGCTGTCAAAGCTGACCGGCAAGCCCGTCTACTACGACACGGCGAAGCGCGCCGTAATGGAGATGTGGAAGCGCCGGTCGTCGCTCGACCTCCTGGGCAGCGTCATCAACGTCGAAACCGGCAAGTGGACCGACGCGACCGCGACCATCGGGAGCGGAACGGACTCGTTTCTCGAGTACGCGCTCAAGGGATCGATGCTGTTCGGCGACAAGGACATGGCGGCGATTTGGCAGACCAGCATCGTCGCGGTCAATCGCTATCTGGCGGATGACGTTCGCAGCGGCTTTTGGTACGGGCAGGCGGACCTGAACACCGGCAAGCGCACGTCGCAGACGTACGGTTCGCTGGACGCGTATTTTGCCGCAGTGCTGGTGCTGCATGGCGATCTCGCGCGCGCTGAGCGGCTGCAACGCTCGAACTTTCAGATGTGGACGCTCTATGGCATTGAGCCCGAGATGATGGTGTACCCGGTGTTCAAGGTGACCGACCCGGCCTACCATCTGCGACCTGAGATCGTGGAGTCGACTTACTACCTGTTTCACGTCACCGGCGACCCGCTCTACCGGGAGATGGGCCGGGTCTACGACGATGCGATCGAGCGTTGGTGCCGGACGCCAGCGGCGTATGCGGAGTTGTCCAACGTCCGGACCAAGACGCAGGTCGACGATATGGAGAGCTTCTTTTTTGCCGAGACGCTGAAGTATATGTACCTGCTCTACGCTCCGGCGGACACGGTGGACTGGAACAAGGTGGTGTTCAACACGGAGGCGCACCCGCTCAGGATCATGCGGTAGGCGTGTTGGTTCGGCAGAGATTTACTGCACGCCGTCGAGATGCGCCTGGAACGCGATCATATTCTTCAGCGTCTCGTAGGGGATGGAGGTGAGCGGAAGGAGGTGCCCGTTGACCGCGAGCAGAGGCGTCTGGTCGACACCTACGTGGTCGCCGAGCTTGCTCGATGCGGTCACCTGATCGCGGATGGCGGGCGTGGCGGCGCAGGTCTCGACCGTGCGCGGGTCGAGGCCGGCCTTGGCGATGGCGTTTGCGAGCGTCTGGTCGCCGGCGGCCGCGGCCTTGAACGCGAAGGGGTGGATCTCGGTCAGGGGGAAGTTCTGGTACACCACGCGAGCGTTGGGGAAGTCGCGCACCAACTGGTCCATGGTTCCCTGCGCGTCCTTGCAGTGCGGACACTGCATGTCGGCGAACTCGACCAGCATCAGTTGCTTGCTTTGCGATCCGCGCGCGGGTCCGTCGGCGTGCTCCTGGAGTTCGGCGCGCGCGTCGGCGAACGGCGTCACGCCGAAACTTACCACGCCGGAGTCGCCCGCGATCGCATGCTTGCCGTCAGGAAGGACGAAGAAGGCGGTCGACTGCACCTTCGCGTTCGGGCTGCGGTCGGTGACGAAGACGGTGACCTTGCTGACGCCCGCGGCGGGGGTAGTTTGGATCGCTGCGACGCGCCAGATGCGGTTGGGATCGTAGCCCCAGAGGGCGCGGAGAAACGCGTCGACTGTCGCAGCCGTGGGGGTCTGCGCGGTGAAGTACCTCAGGTTTACGGGCGGAAACGGGTCGGCCGGGCTCCCTTCCGCGGGCGCGGTCGGTTGAGCCGCCGGCGCTGTTGCGGGCGTGGTCGCACCGCCTGCTCCTGGGGACGTCTGCGCCGCGCCTCGAGCCGTTGCCCATCCCATCAGACCTGCGGCAAGCGCCGCCAACAATTTTTCTGACACGCCTTTGATTCTCCTCTGCTCTTTCGGGAAGAGCCTTTGTCGCTAGACTTCGACCTTGACTGCGATCGGAAATCTTCGGCCGTTGCCGAACGATTTTCGAGTTACTTTGAGAACGGGCGCGGCCTGCTGCCGTTTGTACTCGCTTCGCTCGACGAGTTTGAGCACCGCTCGTACCTGCTCGAGGTCTGCTCCCCCGTCGGCGCTGATCTCTTCGGCCGAGCGGTATCGCTCCACGTACGCCTCGAGGATCGGGTCGAGGACGTCGTACGGCGGAAGGGAGTCGGTGTCTTTTTGCCCGGGCCGCAGCTCGGCCGAAGGCGGCTTGGTCAGCGTCGATTGCGGGATGACCTCGCGCTCGCGATTGGTGTATGCGCACAGCCGGTAGACGCGCGTCTTCCACACGTCGCCGATGACTGCCAGGCCGCCGACCATGTCGCCGTAGAGCGTGCAGTAGCCGGTGGCCATCTCGCTTTTGTTGCCGGTTGTCAGCACCAGAGCTCCGAATTTGTTCGACATGGCCATCAGGAGAGCTCCGCGGATGCGTGCCTGGAGGTTCTCCTCGGCCAGACCGAAGGGTGTTCCCGCGAACACTGGACCGAGCACGTCCATGTACCCGGAGAAGACCTCGTGGATGGCCAGCACATCGAACCGGATGCCGAGATTGGCGGCCAGAGCACGCGCGTCGTCGATCGATCCGGTGGAGGAGAACTCGCTCGGCATGCCCACGCCCATGACGTTCTCCGCGCCGAGCGCCCCGACCGCGATCGAGGCGACGAGTGCCGAATCGATGCCTCCACTCAGGCCGACCAAGGCCTTTTTGAAGCCGCACTTCTGTACATAATCTCTGGTTCCGAGCACAAGCGCGTCCCACGTCGCGGCGATCTCGGATGCGGCTCCATCGTCGCGGGCCGAAGTGTTCGAGCTCGGGGCGATCGAGGCTGTGTCGACCAGAACGAGGTCTTCGGCGAAGGATTTCGCTTCCGCCAGGACGTGTCCATCGGCTGAGACAGCGAGCGAGGTTCCGTCGAAGATCAGGCTGTCGTTGCCGCCCACCTGATTGACTAAAAACACGGACGCTTGATGCCGTTCGGCGAGGGCCAGGAGCATCTCGCGCCGGAGCGTGCGCTTTTCGCCCCAGAACGGCGAGGCCGAGATATTGAGAAGGATGCGCGGGTGGCGGGCGAGCTCGGCCGGTTGCCGGTCCCACTCGGCCATCAGGCTCTCGACGGGGTCCAGCGTGTATCTCCGCCGCGGCCAGAAGCCCTTGTCGTTCCACATGTCTTCGCAGACCGTGATCGCGAGCGGCCGGCCGTCGAGAACCGCCAGGGCGTGGGCGTCGGCAGGCTCAAAGTACCGCTGCTCATCGAAGACGTCGTAGAACGGCAGAAGCGTCTTTGCCTGGGTGGCACAGATCTCGCCGCGGGCGAGCAGGACTGCGACGTTGCGGACGCGCTTGCCTGCGTCGGCGCCGGTCGGCATCACCGAGCCGCAGAGTACGGCCGGCCGGCCGGCGACGGCGGTCCAGGCCTGGACGGCACCGACGGCAAGCTCTGCGCGCGCGACAAAGGAGTCCTTTTCCAGCAGATCGGCCGGCGGATATCCGCAGATCGAAAGTTCCGGAAAGAGCACAAGGTCGGCTCCCAACCCACCTGCTCGCTCGGCGAAGCTGAGGATCTTCTGTGTATTTCCGGAGAAGTCCCCCACAGTCGGATTGATCTGGGCGAGTGCGATCTTCACAGGTCCAGTTTAGAGCGGATTTCCTGTTGCCGTGAGTCGGACAGAGTATGCGAGTGCCGTTTTCCTTGGGGAAAACGGCCATGAGACCTGTTATTTCGCTATAAACCTACAGGAAAACCGGTTTAGACTCCCTCAGCTGCCGGTTCCGCTGAAGACGACGCCGACGGTGCGCGCGAGGATCTTCAGATCCAGCCACAAGCTCCAGTTTTCGACGTACGCCGTGTCGAGCGAGATGTAGCTGTCAAACGATGGATCCTGCCGCGCCTCGACCTGCCAGAGACCGGTGATGCCGGGCAGCACATCGAGCCGCCGCAGATGCGGAAGGTCGTACTGTTTGACCTCGGAGGCGATCGGCGGACGCGGCCCGACCAGACTCATATCGCCCAGGAGGACGTTGTAGAACTGCGGGAGTTCGTCGAGCGAGTACTTTCGCAGACGTCGGCCGATCGAGGTGACGCGGGGGTCGTTCTCGATCTTGAACAGAACGCCTTCGCGCTCGTTCATATGTTCGAGCTCCGCCTTCATGCGGTCCGCCTCGGCGACCATGGTGCGGAATTTGTAGCAGACAAAGGTGCGGCCCTTGCGACCGATGCGTTGGGCCCGGTAGAAGACCGGCCCGGGCGATCCGAGCTTGACCGCGATGGCAACGGCCAGCATCACCGGCGAGGCGATCAAGAGAGCGAGGGAGGCGACGGTAATGTCGAGCGCGCGCTTGAACACAAAGGCGCCGATGGGAAATTCCCGGCGATGGAGCGGAATGGTCGGGAACTGGCCGATGTACTCGACCGTTGCGTTCCACGCGAGGCCGTCGTAGAGATCGGGAACGACCCGGACGTCGATGCCGGCGCCGCGCGCCTCTTCGACGAGTTGCAGGACGAGACGTTTGTCGGCGGGGACAGAGAGAAAGATCTCGTCGACAAAGAGGGATCGGGCAAGGGACAGGCAGTTCCGCATGTCGCCGATCACGTCCGCGTCGCCCGATTCTGCTTCGCGCTCGGTGAGGGCGACAAAACCTTTGAAGCGGAAGCCGAGGTGCTGGAGCGACTCGAGGTGATTGCGGAGAGCGTGGCCGACCCGCCCGGCGCCGACGATCATGACGTTGCGCGTCTCAATGCCGGAACGGAAGCGACGGTACGCCATGTGCCGCCAAAGTGCGCGACGCAGGCAGATCATGGTTCCGGTGAGCAGGACGAGAAGCGCTATGACCAGGCGGGAGACTGCCAGATCATGCCAGAGATAGAGTGTCCCGCACAGGATCAGACCGGCCGTCAACGTGGCCTGGACGGTCATTCTCTGCTCGTGAAGACCGCTGCGGTGATGGACCGGGCCGTACAAGCCGTAGGAGCGCGTAAAGAAGACGAGACACAGGCCAAACCAAAGAACGTAAAAGAACGCGACCCGGGGCGAGGACTGGAACAGCAGCGGAAGCACGCCGACGGGGCCGACGTCTTCCGGGATCGCGACCCGTATTCGCAGGGCAAGCAGCCATGCGACCAGGGCGGTCAGGAGATCGAGGGAGCCCCAGATCAGACCGGTGACGGACGGCCGGTGCAGCCATCCGGTACGGGAGTTTGCGCTTCGCCGACGATCCGCACCCACGCCACTTAGCCGCCGACCGGAGGCAACTGTGTGATCTATATAGTCTGGTGTCGCCACGCGATGGACCTCAAGTGCACTCTGTCCTGTTTCGATCTAGATCCGTGTGCGGAAAACCGCACCGTTGTTTTTGGGAGTTGCTGGGAAAACAGGGTCAGAACACCTCTGATACGTGCCTGGAACAGCGACCTCGCAGTATCGTATGAGATAGCTCTGGTGTAGACACTATCCATGTCGGAAAGTCGTGCCGAACATCCCACCTCAGTGTCAGCATGCCGTACCCTTCATTGCTAAGCATATCTCTAGTTACGATGCAACGCCATCGACAACAAAAGGAACACACAAGTAACCTTTGGTAACTATTACCTGCGGGATTTAAGTGGGAAGAAGCAGCTCGTCCAAGGCCAAGAATTCCTGGAGCATGGGGTCCTCCTTTTTCTCCATCTCTTGCATGGTTCCGAAGAAACGGACCTTTCCGTCATGGAGAAAGACGACGCGATCGGCGAGCTTTCTGGCGAGGCGCATGTCGTGGGTTACGACGATGCTGGTCAGGTGCAGCTGCGCTTTCAGACGTTCGATCAGATCGCCCAGGAGATGGCCCATGAGGGGATCGACCATGGTGGTCGGTTCGTCGTACAACACTGCCTCGGGCTGACTGGCAAGAGCTCGCGCGATCGCCACGGAGCGTTTCATGCCGGTTGAAAGATCGCTGGGCAGGAGGTTGTCCATGCCGGCGACGCCGACCATCTCCAAGAGGCCTTTCACCACCTGGGACATCTGATCTTCGGTCAGATCGCCGCGCTCGCGCAGTGGGAAAGCGACGTTTTCGCCCACCGTGATCGAATCGAACAAGGCTCCGTTCTGAAAGACCATAGAGACCTTGCGCCGGATCGCCTGCAGATCCCGCTCGCTGTATTGTGTGATGTCGTCACCGGCGACGCGGATCACACCGGAGTCCGCCTTTAGGAACCCTAGCAGAAGCTGGAGAGAGACCGATTTGCCGACGCCGCTGCGCCCAAGTATGCAGAGCGTCTCGCCCGAATCCACATGGAAGTTGACATCTTCGAGCACGACAAAGCTCCCAAACGACTTCGACACATGCTCAAACGAGATGTAGGATTTGCCTTTCTGCTCGCTCGAGAGTTCCTCCGCGGCAGCTTCGTTCTGCTGTGCGGCCTGCTCCATAAACTCTTCGACCGCCGGAGCGACGTCTGGAGAGATGCCCTCGATCAGAGGCGCAGACGCGTCGTGCGGCAACCCGTGATCTCCCTTTCCGTAGCCTGAATCACCGAAATACTTTCCGTTTGAACTCTCGGACGAGACCACATGACCGTTGATGTCGCGGGCGTGAGACATGTGGTCGTGAAGGCTGGTCGATCCCTCAGGGGCGGCTGTCTCTCGATCGTCCGCGCCGTTTTGCCGATCCTGTTCTGCCATACTCCTGCCTTTCCCGGCTCCTGACCTGAAATGGCCGGGAAGTCTGCCGAGCTTCGCTCTACCTTCGCTCTTCTTAGGATGCACCGATCGACGCCGAATATCGAGGGACTTTTGCTGCTGTCCACGTCCCTAGAACAAATTACCTGCTGCTGTGAGTCGGATAGAGTGTGGGAGTGCCGTTTTCATTGGAGAAAACGGCCATGAGACCTGTGGTTTCGCTATACACTTACAGAAGAACCGCTCTAGGTCAGAGCTGTGTCTTCTCTTCACGAAAGAGTTGCTCCATCTCCCCGAACTCCGCCGGCGTGTTCGCGTTGTGGAACCAGAGACGTTCTGTTTGGCAGTCCTCCGCGGTCGGCGTCCAGCGCAAACCGGCGTCGGCGGCCTCCGGCTTCTCGATCTGGAGGGTGTCTTCGATGGCGAGACCCCGCTGTCGGGCCAGATCTCCAGCCGCCGCGAACAGAACCGGCGCCACCTTATAGATGCCGGCTGCCACCGATCTCTGGAGATACGGTCCGATCTCGGCGTGGAGCAAGCTTAGCAGCGGCTGCACTCGCCCGCCTACCTCGGCTAGGCAGACGCGTCTGCTCGTTGTGTCCGTGAGCCAGCGGTCGACGAGCGAACCGAGCAGACCCGGCGGCACCAGAGGCATGTCGACCGGAACAAACATTGCCCAACGCGCGCTCTGTTCGCAGAGATCGCCGAGCGCCGCCTCCATGCCGCCGATTGGACCGCAGCCAGGGTGTAGGTCGCGAATGATGCGATCGCCGGCGGGAACGAGGTCGCGCTCTCCGCGTACCACAACCACATCGTCGCAGCACGGCTGAAGCTTGCGGACGGCGATCTCGACGAGCGTCTGTCCGCCGAGACGGAGCGCGGCCTTGTCCTGACCCATCCGCGAGCTCCGGCCGCCGGCAAGCACGTATCCAATGACGCCGCGGCGCGGTCGACAGCAAATTCGATGTTGCTGAGGAGCGGAAATGTTGTGCAGAGCCGTTTTCCTTGGGAGAAAACGGCTCGACACCGTGGCTCCCTATCCACCTACAGATGATTCGGTCTAGGCGCGAGCAGGTCTCAGATTCCCGACGCGCTCGAGGAATCCAATGATCGACAGGATGCCCCGGTGGAAGTTTGCGAGATGAAATTTTTCGTTGGGAGCGTGGAGGTGGTCGTCCGGCAGACCGAAGCCCATCATCACGGTCGGGGTCGCGAGCTCGCGGACGAAGTCGCCGACGATCGGGATCGAACCTCCGCCGCGCACAAAGACCGTCTCTCTTCCCCAGACTTTGCGCATGGCTTCGGTGGCCGCGCGAATGTAGGCGTTCTCGGTGGAGATGACGATCGGTTCGCCGGCATGGATCAGCCGCACGCTCACATCGACGCCCTTGGGGACGATGGTCGCGACGTAGTCCGTGAGCAGATGAAAGGTGTTTTCGGGCGTCATGCCGGGCACCAGACGGAGGCTCACCTTGGCGACGGCCTGGGCGGGGATTACGGTCTTCGCGCCTGCCCCGATGAATCCGCCGGGCATGCCGTGGACATCGAGCGTAGGTCGCGCCCACGTCCGCTCCAGCACAGAGAACTCAGGTTCGCCGGTCAGCGCGACCGATCCAACCTCTGCCTCGCGGTAGGTTTCTTCGTCGAACGGCAGAGCTCGCCAAGCGCTCAGCTCGTCGGCCGTCGGGGCCTCCACCTGGTCGTAGATGCCGGGGATGAGGAGGCGGCCCTCGTCGTCTTTCAGCTTGGCGATGATCTGCGCCAAGGCCACAAAGGCGTTGGGGGCGGATCCGCCGTAGATGCCGCTGTGGAGATCGGTCCGGGCGCCGCGCACCTCGATTTCGGTGTAGATCATGCCGCGCAGGCCGACGCACAGGGTGGGCAGCTCCGGCGCAAACATCTCCGTGTCGGAGACCAGAGCGACGTCGGCCGCGAGTTCCGCTCCGCGGGTGCGGACGAAGCGCGCGATGCCCTCGCCGCCGACCTCTTCCTCGCCCTCGAGGATGACGCGTACGTTGACTGGAAGCCGGCCGCCGCCCGCGGCGAAGAGGCTTTCGATCGCCTTGACGTGCATCCACATCTGGCCCTTGTCGTCGACTGCGCCGCGCGCATAGAGGTTGCCGTTGCGCTCGGTCGGCTCAAACGGCGGGCTGGTCCACTCCTCGAGCGGCTCGGCCGGCTGCACGTCGTAGTGGCCGTAGCAGAGGACGGTCGGCTTGCCCGGACCGGCTTCCATCCACTCCGCCAGAACTAGAGGGTGACCGATGCGCATGGGCACGCGGCGCGCCGGACCTTCGATGGCCGCGATCATGGTTTCAGCCTCGGAGGTTTCGATCAGGTCGACCCGGCTCATGCCGATCCGACGCAGATCGTCGGCGCAGAACTCCGCCGCGCGCCGGACATCGCCCACATGGGCCGGATCGGTCGAGACGGATGGGATTCTCAGTAGATCCTTGAGCTCTTCGACGAATCGCGATCCGTTCTGCTGGGCGAATTGCTCCGCGCTGGCGGTGGTTGTCTCGGTCATCTTCTTCCCTTTCCGGTTCGATCGAGCGCTTTGCCCGGCTCTGGCCGCCCACCCGGGTTCCAGGACGGTCTGAAGTCGCTCGATGCGAGCCAGCGCACCGGCTCAACGAGGCTCTGGATCGCGGACGTCATCAGGGCAAGGTCCAGATGCGCGAGATCGTCGCTCGGTTGATGATACGTCGGCGGCGTTCCCCAGCCCGCGGCAGTGTGCGCGACCACGCCCTGGAGCGCGAGGGCATAGTTGTCGGAGCGCTCAAAGAAGTGCTGCTCGGGGTGGGGGTCGGGGCCCAGCCGCGCGCCGTGCTTCCGCAATGTGGGACCGAGATCGGAGCGCTCCCATCCGGTCAGAAGAAGCGTGCCCTTCGGCAACTTCGCGTCCTGGAGGCCGATCATCTCGAACTCGAGGTTTAGGACGATGCTCGCGATCGGCACCGGCGAATGCTGACCGAAGTAGGTCGACCCCAGATCGCCGGCCTCCTCGCTTCCGTAGCAGACGAACAAGAGGTTTCGTCGCAGCTGGGGGCCTGCCGCCAGAGCGTGCGCCAATTCCAGCACTGCGGTCGTGCCGGACGCGTCATCATTGGCGCCGTTATAGATCCCGTCACCGTCCACCGGTCTCCCTATGCCGAGGTGATCGAGGTGCGCCGAAAGGAGAATGGTCCCGCTCCGAGGATCGGTGCCCGGCAGAAATCCGATCGCGTTCGAGGTCGTTCGTTCTGTCCGACCTCCTCCGGTGTGCTCGGTTAGCGACAGCCTGGTCTTTCCGTGGACCGTCGACGAGACGATCCCGGCTGTCTGAATATATCCGGCGATGCCGGGGGCCGGGAGCAAACCATAGCCCATGAATTCGCTTGCGACGTAGGTGGCGGCGATCTCCTCGTCGCGCGTGGCGCTGCCGCGCCCGTGGAGCACGTCGCCAGCGAGAAATTCCTCATGGGCGCGCACCCACTCCGGACGCACCGTCCAAACGGAGCCGGCGGTTTGCTGCTGCGCCCACGCAGCCGAGATGGGCAGAGCAAGCAGCCCGGCCGTGACCATCGACCAAAGTCCCATACGCATCTAGCTGAACCCAAGCACCGGATGCGGCAGGTACGGATGTTCGAGTTCTGCGATCTCTTCGGGCGTCAGGTGCACGTCGAGCGCGCGCACTGCGTCCTCAAGATGGCCGGGCTTGCTCGCGCCTACGATCGGCGAAGTCACGGCGGGCTTCGACAGCATCCAGGCCAGAGCGAGCGTTGCCATGGCCAGGCCCTTCTCCCGCGCCATGGCCTCGAGCCGGTCGACCACCGCGTGGTCGGACGACTCGGTCGCGCCGTAGAGCGTTTTGCCGAAGCGATCCGTCTCCGAGCGATCGGTCTTCACCGCCTGCCAGGGCCGGGCGAGACGGCCGCGGGCGAGCGGGCTCCACGGAAGAACGGCGATGCCCTCCTCGGCGCAGAGACCGAACATCTCGCGCTCTTCTTCGCGGTAGAGAAGGTTGTAATGATTTTGCATGGAGACGAAGCGCGTCCAGCCGTGGCGATCGGCGAGATACAGCGACTTCGCGAACTGCCACGCGTACATGGACGATGCGCCGATGTACCGGACTTTCCCGGCCTTCACGGCGTCGTGCAGGGCTTCGAGCGTCTCCTCGATCGGCGTCTTTGGGTCCCAGCGATGGATCTGGTAGAGGTCGACGTAATCGGTGCGGAGCCGCCGCAGGCTCTCGTCGAGCTCAAACAGGATGGACTTGCGGCTGAGGCCGCCGCCGTTGGGCTCGCGCCGCATGACGCCCTGGACCTTGGTGGCGATGACCACGGCTTCGCGGCGCGCGTGCTCTTTCAGGAATCGCCCGAGAACCTCCTCGCTGGCGCCGCTCGAGTACACGTTTGCGGTATCGAAGAAGTTGATCCCGAGATCGAGCGCCTGCTGAAAGTACGGCCGGCTCCCCTCCTCGTCGAGCGTCCACGCATGCCGCCCCGGGGTGTTGAGCTCCTCTTCCGGCGCACGGCCGTAGGTCATACAGCCGAGGCAGATGCGCGATACCTCCAACCCGGTCTTGCCCAGATTCACGTATTCCAAACTATAGTCTCCCGTTGATACAAGCGTAAGTGGAAGCGGCGCGCCTTCCCGTATATGATGCGCTTTGCACCGAAGTACGCGGTCTCCTCACGAACTGGGCACGAAACGGACTCTGAGCAAGCCGAGCTCGGCTCCAAAGGAGGAAAGGGGACAGCCGCAGCCGTCCCCTTCCCGCTTTTCACTTCGTAACCGTCAACCTGGTCTAGAAGATAGAACTGAGCCCCGGCAGAACAGGCGTCTTCTCCCGCACCACGGCCGTCAGTTCGTTCGGGTCGATGCCGAGCGAGGTCAGGATCGTTGGCGCGACCTCGCGCGTGTCGACCGGCTCCTTCAACACCTGCCCCGTGAGACCCGGGATCGAGACCAGAAGACCGACGTTGGTGTCATCGACTGAAAATCCGCCATGCTCTGCGATCTTCGACTTCGAGCCCGTGTAGATAACGCCCAGCACCGGCTGCACGATGATGTCCGGAACGCGGCTATCCGCGGCAGGATCGTTGAACAGCAAACGCAGCGAGCTGCCGGAGTAGATCTTCTCCGCCTGGATCGCCTTCTGTGCATTTCGTAGCGTGTCCGCGCTCGCGTCCGTGTTCGGCTGGTCCGCGAGGAAGATCATCGAGATGTCATCTTCGATGGCAAACGCGGCCTGTGCTCCCAACAGGTCGCTCGGCGCAGTGACGCCCGTGTTTTTGGTCTGAAGCCGCGCCGGATCGATCGGCGACTGACCGTGCTTGGTCGCGAGAATGACCAGCGTCGAGTCATAGATGCCGGCCTGCTTCATCGCAGCAATCATCTTGCCGACGATCTGGTCGCTGTGCGCCAGCGCCTTGCTCAGTTCGACCGTGGGCGTCCCGTTCTCATCGACGTATCCGCCGTTCACGACCTTTTCTCCGACGCTGACCTCCTGGAAGTTGCCGCCGAAGACGGCCGGTACACCCTGCTGGATCTTGCCGCTCGAATCGAGCCCCTGGATCTGGTAGAGGATTGCCTGCGCCTTCGGGTCGTCGTACGCTATGCAGGCCTCGACGCTCGATGTCGCGACCGACCCGTTTGCCGCGACCTCATGCTTGAAGTAGTCGACGATGCCGTTCCCCTTGGTTCCCTCAAGGATGGTGTATGCGCCCACGTGCTTGTCCGACCACGCCGTCAGAAGGCCGTGATCATGCACGACCTCGAACACCGTGTTCACGCGGTTGTACATCCACGGATACACCGGCGCGCAGTTGTTGTACGGGTCGCGCGGCAGACGGCGCACATCGATGCCGCCGCCACCGTCGGTCGCATTTGGGTTCAGGTCGATGGTCTCGTCGTAGAGCACCTCGGTCCCGATTACCGAGCAGGTGGTGTTGCCCAGCGCCTTCCCGTTCGCGTCGATCAACGGCGGAGACAGCTTGCGATCGTAGCTGTCGTCATAGAAGACGCCGGTCGAGTTCGGCGATCCGCCCGTGAACGGCGCCAGCGTCCCCGGAAAACTGTCCGACGGCTTCGAGGTCGACGCGTTGGAGTAGCGTACGCCGTGGCTTGCCAGTTGCGCAAACCCTGAGGTCGGGTTGCCCTGGATGTAGTTCGCCAGATCCAGCGCATGGAGCCCGTCGAAGCTCAGCACCAGCACGTGCTTTATTGTCGGCTTCGCCCCGTACATCGGCTTCGCCCCTGCCAGGGTCGTCGCCGCGATCGCGAAGCCCGCCGCATATTGTCTTCCACTCATCCTGAACATCAGATCTCCTCCAGCCCGGCACCGTCTCATTTCGCGATGCGGGCGTGCAAGGAGGACTTTAGGCCGACCTCGTCTCCGCTGGGTTACTCACGCGTAAAAACTTCCGACTACCCTGTGCTGCCCCGAAGCGCGTCGCGGAGCTAAAAGGCGGCTGGGATCCCGCCGATACCGAATGTGCCGGCCTTCCCGCCTGAAACCGCTGCTGGCCACGGAGCTCGCTCCCGTTCGCTCCACCGCCCCCCAACCATTTACACTAGAAGTTGGGCGGAATCGGCCCAAGAAGGACAAGCCCAGAAGTGCTCAACAAAGCGATCAGCAAAGTCTTCGGCACCTCCAACGAACGCGCCATCAAGCGCCTGATGCCCACCGTCGCCCGGATCAACGCGCTCGAACCGAGCATGGAGGCGCTTTCGGACGACGATCTGCGCGCGAAGACGGTTGAGTTCCGCACGCGCATCGCCGAGGCGGTCAGCAAGGTGGCGGTTCCGTCCGATCCGGTCGAGGCCCGTGCGCCCGAGGTCCAGGCCGAGATCTACGCCGCTGAAAAGGCCGCTCTGGACGACATCCTGCCCGAGGCCTTTGCTGTCGTCCGCGAAGCCGGCCGGCGCGCGGTCGGCATGCGCCACTTCGACGTGCAGATGATCGGCGGCATTGTGCTCCACCAGGGCAAGATCTCCGAGATGAAGACCGGTGAAGGCAAGACGCTGGTCGCCACGCTTCCCTGCTATCTGAACGCGCTCGCCGGCCGCGGCGTCCACGTCGTCACGGTGAACGACTACCTGGCCAAGCGCGACGCCGAGTGGATGGGCAAGATTTACGGCTTTCTCGGTCTGTCGGTCGGCGTCATCGTCCACGACCTTTCGGACGAGCAGCGCCGCGAAGCCTACGGCTCGGACATCACCTACGGCACCAACAACGAGTTCGGCTTCGACTACTTGCGCGACAACATGAAGTTCGAGCTCCAGGATATGGTGCAGCGCGGACAGTACTACTGCATCGTCGACGAGGTCGACTCGATCCTGATCGACGAGGCGCGCACGCCTCTGATCATCTCCGGCCCGACCGACCAGACGACGGACAAGTACGCGCGCGTGAACCTTATCATGCCCGAGCTTGAACGCGGCGAACTGATTGAGACGCTGGAAGAGAAGACCTGGTCGGGCGACTACGTGGTTGACGAGAAGACGCGCGCCATCACCGTGACGGACGAGGGCTGGGAGAAGATCGAGGGTTTGCTCGGCATCGGCAACATCGCCGACCCGGAGAACTGGGACCTGAAGCACCACGTCGAGGTCGCCATCAAGGCGCACTCGCTCTACAAGCGCGATGTGGCGTACGTGGTCAAGGAAGGCGAGGTCATCATCGTCGACGAGTTCACGGGGCGCCTGATGCCGGGTCGCCGGTGGTCGGATGGACTTCACCAGGCGGTCGAGGCCAAGGAGGGCGTGGCCATCCGCAAGGAAGACCAGACGCTCGCGACGATCACCTTTCAGAACTACTTCCGCATGTACAAAAAGCTTTCCGGCATGACGGGAACGGCGGAGACCGAAGCTGCGGAGTTCGACAAGATCTACAAGCTCGAGATCGTCGTCATTCCGACCAACCGGCAGATGCGCCGCATCGAAAACCAGGATGTCGTCTTCCGCACGGCCAAGGAAAAATACTTCGCCGTCGCCGACGAGATCCAGCGTCTCCATGACGCCAAGCAGCCCGTTCTGGTCGGCACCACGTCGATCGAAAAGTCCGAGCTGCTCTCCGAGATCCTGAAGCGCAAGGGCGTCCGGCACGTCGTCTTGAACGCGAAGTTCCACGAGAAGGAGGCCGAGATCGTTGCGCAGGCGGGACGCCTCGGCATGGTCACCATCGCGACCAACATGGCCGGCCGCGGCACCGACATCCTGCTTGGCGGCAACGCCGACTTCATGGCTCGGCAGGATCTTGTGCGGCGATCGCAGGCCCGCGCCGTTTCGGCCGCTGAGGGATCCATCTCGCCGGTGGCCAGTCCTGGCATGGTGCGTTTTTACTACTCCGGGCAGGAGTTCGAGGTGACGCAGGAGGCGTGGGACGCCGCCACCGCTGCCCACTCCGGCGCCGCGCAGAAGGAGCACGACGAGGTCGTCGCCGCCGGCGGGTTGCACATTCTCGGCACCGAGCGGCACGAATCCCGCCGCGTCGACAACCAGCTGCGCGGTCGCGCCGGACGGCAGGGCGACCCCGGCGCCAGCCGCTTCTATCTGTCGCTTGAAGACGACCTGATGCGCATCTTCGCGCGCGAGTGGGTCTCGACCCTGCTCCAGCGCCTCGGCATGGAAGAAGGCGTGCCGATCGAGAGCGGCATGATCTCGCGCCGCATTGAGGCCGCGCAGAAGGCGGTGGAATCGCAGAACTTCGAGTCGCGCAAGCACGTGCTTGAGTACGACGACGTGATGAACAAGCAGCGCGAGGCCGTCTATGGCCTGCGCCGGCAGCTGATGGAGGGTGTCGACCAGCGCCAGCTCATCACCGAGGACTACGTCTCGACGATCCTCTCAAACCTGCTCGACGAGAACGCCCCCGAGAAGGCGCATCCAGACCAGTGGAAGACCGAAGCCCTCTTCAACGGCATCCACGACAACTTCGGCGCGCGGCTTGAGAGCGAGCTCGACCTCAGCTCGCTCAACCGGCATCAGCTCGGCGAGGCGATCTTCGAGAAGCTCGGCGCTCGCTACGCCATCAAGGAAAAGATCCTCGGCCAGAATCCGATGCGCTACCACGAACGCATCGTGATGCTTTCGGTGCTCGACGGCTTGTGGAAGGATCACCTCCTCGCCATGGACCACTTGAAGGAGGGCATTGGCCTCCGAGGATACGCGCAGCAGGACCCGCTGGTTGCTTACAAGAAAGAGTCGTTCGAGATGTTTGAGGCGATGATGCTGCGCTTTCAGGAAGACACGACGCGGCACCTCTTTCGCATGCAGATTCTCGGACCGGACGGAACGCCGATCGAGACGCCCGAGCAGCTGGCCGCGCTCCAGCAGCCGCCGCCGGTTGAGCAGACTGAGCTACAGCGGAGCTTGCAGCAGCCTCCGATTCCGGGGCTCCAGCACGCGCCGCAGCCTGATCCTGAAGCTCCCGGCGCCAGCAACGGGGTGCGTGCGAGCCTCGCTCCTCAGCGCAGCAGCGCTCCCGCCGATCCGGGCGCCGCCGCGCACCCGCCCGCGCCGGCGAACATGCCGCCGCTCCAGCCCGATCCGACCCCCGGCGGGCCCCGACCGAACACGCAGGGAGGGAACACCCAAAGCACAAACCCGCCGCGCCCGAGCGCCGCCCCGCGGCTCGACTCCACCCGGCCCGAGATGCCGCGACCGCAGCCGAGCCGGGCCCTGCCGACGACGATCGATGCTTTGGAACGCGATTTCGAACGCCGCAAGGAGCGCGAACTCAACAGCGCCCGGGCCGCCGGCGGAAACGGCAATGGAAACGGCAGCTCGAACGGCGTCTCTCCCCGGAAGGCTGGAGCGAAGGTAGGCCGCAACGATGATTGCCCTTGCGGCTCCGGCAAGAAGTATAAGAAGTGCCACGGCGCCGCTGAGGTCTGATCGTCGCTCTGCCCTGACGGGGATGCCCTGGGCAAGGCGGCTGCCGGCCTCGGGTCGTTTTGCCTCGACTGAGACAACGCGAGCCGGAGCGGGCTCCATCTTAACGGCGTCTGTGCGGTGAAGAATATCGCCGTCAAGTACAGGAGAGAGTATGCCGCCAATGGAAGCCGCCGTTTCCTCGTCGCTCGCCGCGCAGATCACTGAGCAGTTAGAGAAGAAGACGAACGCCGAGGTGCGGTTCGACGATGTTTCGCGGGCGCTGTATGCCTCGGATCTTTCGCAATACCGCCAGGTGCCGATTGGGGTTGTCGTTCCGAAGACGGTTGAGGACGTCATCGAGGCGGTCGCCGTATGCCGCAGGTATGGCGTGCCGATTCTGGCGCGGGGCGCCGGGACCAGCCTGGCCGGTCAGACCTGCAACGTCGCCGTTGTCCTCGACTTTTCGAAATACCTCAACGGCCTGCTTGAGTTGAACCATCGCAAGGGCTACGCGTGGGTCGAGCCGGGGCTGATCAACGACCAGCTGCGGACGGCGGCGGAGGTGTACGGGCTGACCTTCGCGCCGGATCCTGCGACGCACGAGTACTGCACGATCGGCGGCATGATCGGCAACAACTCTTGCGGGCCTCATTCGGTGCTGGGCGGCAAGACTTCGGAGAATGTTGAGGAGCTCGACATCCTGCTGTACGACGGCACGCGCATGACCGTGGGTCCGACGAGCGAGCGCGAGCTCAAGCGGATCATCGCCGGGGGTGGCCGGCGCGGTGAAATCTACCGCGCCCTCAAGGAGTTGCGGGATGCCTACGCCGAGGAAGTGAGGGAGCGCTTTCCGAACATTCCCCGGCGCGTTTCCGGCTACAACCTCAACTACCTGCTGCCCGAGAACGGCTTTCACGTAGCCCGTGCGCTGGTCGGCACCGAGAGCACCTGCGCTCTGGTCTTGAAGGCCAAGACCAAGCTGATCCACAGTCCGCCCCATCGGGTGTTGCTCCTTATTGCGTATCCGAGCATTTTTGCCGCGGGCGACCAGTCACCGCGGATCAACAAGCTCGGGCCGATCGCGATCGAAGGCTTTCAGCGTCTTGTGATCGACAACGAGCGGCTCAAAGGCAAGGCACTTCCCGGGCTCGAGCTGTACCCTCAGGGCGATGCATGGCTGCTGGTCGAGTTCGGAGCGGAGACCAAGGAAAAGGCGATCGCGCTGGGCGAGAAGGCGCAGCGATGGGTGGAAAAGAACGACCCCGATCACGTAGGCTTGCGGCTGCTCGAAGACCCGGCAGAGCAGAAGGAGGCGACGGAGTTGCGCGAGCTGGGTCTTGGCGCGTCGCGCGTGCCCGGCAAGTTACCCAACACCTGGCCGGGGTGGGAAGATTCGGCAGTGCCGCCCGAAAAGCTCGGTCCCTACCTGCGGGATCTGTATGCGCTTGGCGATAAGTTCGGATACACGATCGTGCTGTTTGGCCACTTCGGCCAGGGCTGCATGCACGCGCGCATCTCCTTTGACCTGCGCTCGGTGGAGGGTGTGGCGCAGTACCGGGCGTTTGTGACCGAAGCCGCAAAGCTGGTCGTCAGCTACGGTGGGTCGCTTTCCGGTGAGCATGGTGACGGGCAGTCGCGCGCCGAGTTGCTGCCCATCATGTTTGGGCCGCGCCTGGTGGAGGCCTTCGCGAAGTTTAAGCGCATCTGGGATCCGGAGAACAAGATGAACCCGGGCAAGATGGTCGACGCTTACCCGCTCGACAGCAATCTGCGCACCGGGCCGAACTACCACCCCAAGCCGGTGCTGACCGTCTTTCAGTACCCGGACGACCATGGCGATTTGTCGCAGGCGACCGAGCGCTGCTTCGGTGTGGGTAAGTGCCGCAGGCTGGAGGGCGGCACCATGTGCCCGAGTTTCCGGGCTACCCGTGAAGAAAAGCACAGCACGCGTGGACGCGCGCGGTTGTTGTTCGAGATGCTGCGCGGCGAAGCTGTGCCGGGACCCGATGAGGGTGGCTGGCGCGACGAAGGCATCAAGGACGCGCTCGACCTGTGCCTGGCGTGCAAGGGCTGCAAGGGGGACTGCCCGGAGTCGGTCGATGTGGCGACGTACAAGGCTGAGTTCCTGTCCCACTATTACGAAGGCCGAGTGCGGCCCGCGGCGGCCTACAGCATGGGCATGATCGACAAATGGGCCGCGATCGGCTCGCGCGTGCCCGGGCTTGCCAATCTAGTCACGCAAACGCCCGGCATCGCAGCCATCGCCAAGAAG
>CAXUIB010000003.1:0-14843 GCA_964250945.1 uncultured Acidobacteriaceae bacterium | reverse complement strand
GATCGGCGGCATCACCGGTCGGCGCACCATGCCCGCGTTTCCAAAAGAAAGCTTCAAGCAGTGGTTCGCGGAACGGGGCGGAACGAAGCGAACCGAGAAGATATCTGGCGGCAAGGTGATTTTGTGGGCCGATACCTTCAACAACTACTTTATGCCGCACACGGCGCAGGCTGCGCTCGAGGTACTCGAAGATGGCGGCTACGAGGTCGAGGTGCCGCAAGAGCACCTGTGCTGTGGACGTCCGCTCTATGACTTCGGCATGCTGGATGAGGCCAAGGCGTATCTGCGCAAGGTGATGACGACGCTCGCGCCGCAGATTGAGGCAGGCACGCCCATCGTGTGCCTGGAGCCGAGTTGTGCGTCCGTGTTTCGCGATGAGCTTGTCAACCTCTTCCCGAACGAGGATGCCGCGAGGCGGCTGGCGGGCCAGGTGGAACTGTTTCCGGATTTCCTTGAGCGGGTCCGGTACAAGCCTGGACGTTTCAGCAACGGTCTGCACGACGCCAAGGCTTTCGTACATGGGCATTGTCACCACAAGGCGCTGTGGTCGATGTCGCCGGAAGCTCGGCTGCTTGAGCAAACCGGGCTCGCGCCGGAAGTGCTTGACTCCGGCTGCTGCGGGCTGGCCGGCTCGTTCGGGTATGAGGCTGAGCACTACGGCGTTTCCATGAAGATCGGCAACCAGATGCTCTTGCCGAAGGTGCGCTCGGCCAGGCCCGATGAGTTTGTCATCACGGACGGCTTCAGCTGCCGCCAGCAGATCATGCACGGAACGGATCGGCACGCGATGCACACCGCGGAGGTGCTCCAGATGGCGCTGCACCAGGGCCAGGGCAAACGTCGCCGCGGTCCGGTTGAGCGCGGGCACACGCAACCGGAGAGCGGTCACCCGGCGCTCGCCCTGGTGGCCGCTGCGGGGCTGCTCTCGGCGGGGCTGATCTATCTTCGCGCCCGCGGCAGGCGCGATGGCGAGGGTTCGTAGCGGGTCAGTGTGCGGCAGCTAGAGCAGTGGTGATCAGCCATCTCGGACGGTTGGACGATTCAGTTCTCTCTTATTGTAAGGCGAACATAAACGCCGCCCCGATTGTGCCGGCGCCGATGGTGATCCAGAGCACGTAATCGCCGGAGTGTCCGCTCTGCAGCGCGCGCAATGGGGCAAGCGAGCCCTCGATATAGGCGCCAAGACGGAGGTGGCGAGGTAGGCGCAGGCGAAAGACCGAGGTAAGCGCGAGCAGCACGGCAAGCCCGAGGGCAGCGCCGCCGTGCAGGGCCGATTGTGCGAGCCAATGCGCCGGCCATGGAGCAGGTGTCGGTGGAGCCGTGACGCCGGTATAGACGGTTGCCGCATACGCAGCGCCCTCGGCCAGTCGACTTCCGGCGAGCAAGACACCGGTACGCAGCACAGGAACGAAGGTCAAAGCGATCGCTCCGAAGATGCAGATGGAGGTAGGCGCGTAGTGATACCAAAACACCTTTGCGTCCTCCGGGGGCGTTTCGGGCAGTTCGTCCACTTCGGCCGATTCGTCCGTGATGGGAGGGTCGCCCCAACCGAAAAAGATGTGCATGCCAGAGCGGAAGACAGCCGCTGCGGTAAACAGGCCGCCGACGATAAAGGCGGCAAACAACCAGTGCAGGCCGAGGGGACGTGCAGCATCTGAAGCGAGCGCCTCGCCGGACATGGTCAGAAACGGGGGTGCTCCGGCCAGCCCAACGCCGCCCAGGAACCAGAGCAGTGCCGTCCCCCGGAGGCCTCGTCCGCGGCCAAACAGCTTGGGCTCTGAGATGGTGCGCAGACGATGGAGCAAAATGCCGGAACAGAAGAACAGGCTCGATTTGATGAGGGCATGGGCCAGCAGGTAGAGCAGAAATGCAGCCACAGCGAGGCGTGAGCGCAACGCGAATGCTACCAGCATCAGACCCGCGTGGCAGATCGTGGAGAATGCGAGCAGCCGTTTGAGGTGATGCTCGGCGTAGCACATGATGCCGCCCAACAGCACCGTGCCCAGTCCCAACGCGACCAGGATAAGGCGAAGCCGCCCGATGTGCGAAGCAAAGACGCCCCCGAACAGGACGACGTGCAGGCGAACGACGGCGTATAGGCCGAGCTCGACCATGAGCCCGGAAAATAGCACGCAGACTGTGGTGGGCGCGACCGAGTGCGCGTCGGGCAGCCAGAAATGGAAAGGAACAACTGCGGCCTTGATGAAGAATCCGCAGGTAAGCAGCATGGCCGCGAACAGGACGAGGGGATCGTGCCGGTTGCCGAGGGTCGCGCCTATCTGGGCCATGTTGAGAGCGCCGGTGATTGAATACAGCAGACCGATGCCGGTCAGCACCATAAAGGCGGCGATCGTGTTGGTGATCGCGAAGTTGAATGCGCCCTGGAGCGGCGCCGGCTCCTGCGATTTGAGACCACAGAGGGCAAACGCGGCCGTGCTCATCAGCTCGAAAAAAACGAACATGTTGAAGAGGTCGCCGGTAAGCGAGAAGCCGCACATGGCGGCGAGAAAGACGAGCATGAGCGGGTGATAGTGGTTGTTTCCCGCATCCACGAAGCGCCAGGAGAAAAGGAGCGCAAGGAAGGTGAGCAGTGAAGCGAGCGTCGCCAGGCCCGCGGCTGCCGGATCGATCACAAAGGAGATACCGATGTTTTGATGGCCGCGCGGGTACCAGCCCCCGAACCAGTACACAATGGTGTGATCGAGCGACTGCGCAAGCAAGAGCGCGCATACGACAAGATTGCACCCTGCGGCTAGGATGCTGAGCGTGTCAGCGCCGGCGCGGGAAAGAAACTGGCGCGCGCCCGCAATCGCCGCGGCGGCCAGCAAAGGAATTGCGACGGGAAGCGGAGGAAGTGCGCTCGGAACCGCCATCAGGGCATTCTCCCATAGGTATTTACCTCCTAAATCTGTGGCATGCCGGCTTTGCTTGACGGAAAAACCGCGCCGGGCCTTGCGGTTCTGGCCCCATCCACGATGGGATTCGCCATCAGCCCTGCATCGTTCGCAGATCGGCGGGGTCCACGGTGCCCGACTTCTCATGTGCTTTGACGACCATGGCGAGCAGCAAGGCCACGACCACCGCCTCGACCACAACATCGGTGAGCATGAGCGCCTGCACCACGGGATCGACAGTCAACGCGCCCACGGGAATTCCGACGAACACAGGGGCGGTGGCACCGGTGCGGTAGCCGATCGCCAGCAGCAGCATGTAAGTAGAACTTTGCAGCACGGCAAGGCAGATGACCGAATGGACCAGGTGCCGGCTGGAGACCAGACCGTACAAACCGCAGCAGAAGAGCCAGCCCGCGACGACATAGGGAAGCATGTGGAATGCGTGATACATACTCAGCTCTCCGGGCTTCCGCCCATGATGATCTCCTGGAGATAGGTGTAGATGACGAGCAGAAAGGCAGCCGTGACTTCAACGCCGATGGTGGCGCTGATGAGCGCGATGGTGCCCGAGGAAAAGACATTGCCGGTTGTGCCCAGGGGAATGATGTTGGTGAGGAAAGAAACGCCCATGACCAGCGGAATCAACCCGATGACGGCGTAGCCGCCGGCGCCGATGGCTTCCACGATCTCGACGAGCCGTCCCGAGGTGATGCGCGTGAAGGCTTCGATATTTTCGCTCAGGTACACAAGCAGCGGTGCGGCCGCGAGAATGACGCCGCCCTGAAAGCCTCCGCCTGGGGTGAGTTGCCCGTGCAAGGAGATATACAGGCCGAAGATAACGGTGAATCCCGCGATAGGGAGTACCAAGGCGCGAACGGTGGAGCTGAGTACGGCGCGGTCCGGGACCTTTGCGGAGGCCTCGGCGGTGGTCTGCTCGTCCCGGCGCAGCAGAAGCATCACGCCCAGGACGGCGGAGAAGAGGATGAACTCCTCGCCAAGCGTATCGAAGCCGCGGTAATCGTAGTTGATGGCGTTGACCGTATCTGTGCAGTGGCGTTGGTAGACGGCCATGTGCTCGACGTACTCGCCGTAGGAACCGTGAAAGGTGCCCCAGAGTGGAAGACCGGCGGCGGCATAGCAGTACAGGCCGAAGAAGAGGGCGCCAAAGCCGAGGAAGATGCGGACGCGCAGACGCTCAGGCATGTGGCTTGCTCCCGTCCGGATCGCCCTCGGATTTTGCTGCCTCGGCCTTTTCGCCCGTCGCCTCGTGGAAGCGCATTCTGGAGACGGCCAACATCAGCATCAGGGGGAGCGCGACTGCGCCGACGGTGATCTGCGACAGCGCCACGTCGGGAGCCTGAAAGACAAAGAACATCAGCGCCGTAAGCAGACCGTAGAAGCCGAGCGCGAGAATCTGCTGGGTTACGTCGCGGGTGCGCACCACTGCGAAGCCGGCCACGGCGATGAGCAGAAGCAGAGCAGCGCCGAAGTAGATCACCGGGGCCTCCGGAGAGAACGCGAGTCTTCGAAACGGAGCGCATCCGGGTCTGTGGATTCGCCGGCGCCGAGATCGCGCAGGCGAAAGGCCCGCGCCGTGGCGTGGCTCACGACGGAGTTGATGCCGAGCAGGATGACCGCGATCAGGGCTGTCTTGAGCGACACCTGACCGAAACCCTTTTCGATAAAGACAGCGACGGTGAGCACGACCACCCCTACCGAGGCCGGAAGCGACAGAAAGTGCAGGGCCTGCTGGGGTTCGCGCATACGCCACATGCCGACTGCGCCGAGCCAGCAGAATGCCACCACGATGGCGAGCAGGGAGATGACGGTAACGTGATGAGCGGTCATAGGTGCTTCTCAAGAAAACGCGCGAAAACCAGACTGCCGCCGAACGACATGATCGCCATGGTCAGCGGAAGATCGATGTACGCGTTGCGCGCGTAACCGACCGTCAACAGGACAAGAGCGATGGTAAGCAAGGAGCCCGCCATTTCAAAGCCGACGAGCCTACGTTCCGGTGAGCCGCGCAGGCACATATCTGCGCAAGGAAGAAGAGCTGCGGAGACGGCGATGCCGGCGACCAACCAGACGTTCACCCGAGACCTCCCGCGCCGAGATTCCTCGCCATCGCCGGCAAAGGTTCTTCCAGGAGTTGGTGCATGAGCAACAGGTTGCGATCGCCTTGAACGCCGAGCAGGATCGAGTTCGGGCTGGCCGTCATGTAGAGTACGAGGAGCACTTCCCGCTCGAGTTTCGTGGGATCTGGAGGAGAAGCATCGAAGGTGTGCACGCGAAACAACGACTGCGCGCGGCCGCCGCTCCACACATCACGGAACAGCATGCCAATGATCCGGAACGCATCGTGCACGACCTGGCCCGGGACGTAGCGGACTTGCAGGATGTCGCGGACGCTCAAGGCAAGATGATCCCGCTCCGCTCGCCACATGGAGAAGATAAACGCGGTGGTTGCGAGCGCACAGATCACGCCGAGGAAGGTCTCCTGCGGAGGCACTCCCACGACAAACACGACCCAAAGCACGAAGCTGACCACGACGGCAAACAGAAGCAGCGGCACCGGTCCGGACTTCCTGTCGAGATGTGTCGGATTGGCCATGGGATCCTGAGATTTGCAGGTCGCACGTTTTAAGGATGGCTGGAATTCCTCATGGGTCAGCTGACGCGGTCTTCGAGGCTACCTGCGTAGTGCAGGCCGGCCGGGACCAGCGCCGCTGTTGCAATCGCCGTGCCTGTGCACCAGGAGCAGAGCTTGCGATAGGAGACGATCTGCCGGATGACGTTGAAGCCGGCCATTCCCCCGTCGACGAGGAGTTTGCCTTGCAGCAGCTTCCGTATTACCGGCGAGCGGTTCGCGGTGAGGACGAGTGTGAGCGTTGCGGCGTAGCTTCCGAGCCCCGGCAGGCTGTCGGGAATGCCGAGTGGGTAGGCGCTCTTTGAGGTGGTGATGCGATCGGAGTCGAACCACGCGCCGGGAGGGTCGGGCAACTCCTGGATCGCGTGAAGCTGGTAGAGGGCGACCGGAACGAGCGTTGCAAGTGCTGCGGCAGCCGCGGTGATTGCAATTGTGCGATCAGAGGATAGAGGCATACTGTGGCCGCTCCTTTCGTATCTGATGCTGATCCCCAGGCGCTGGTTCCGTAATCCTCACGGATAGTGATCCGGGACTGGCTGCTTCCTTCCGAGACTTGGCCGCAGCTGCGCTCGCGAGCCGGACAGCGCCGAGTAACAAAACCAGCGCCCGTGCCAGCAACAAAAAGGTTGAGCGCTGCAGCGGGCGGAGCGCTGCTGAACTGGTTGCGCCACTTCAGGTTCCCGGCACATCGGGAGCAGGTCGTGGACCGCGCCCGCGAGCTCAGGTGTGTCCGAGCGGCAGCCGGAGCTCTGCGATGCAGCCTGGAGCATCGTTTCGGTTTGACAACGTAACTGTTCCCTTGTGTGCGGTTGCGATCTGCTGCGCGAGGATCAGGCCGATTCCGCTTCCTTCAGGTTTCGTGGTGTAGAAGGGAACAAAGAGATTTCCCGGGTTGGTGAGGCCTGGACCGTTGTCGGTGATGTGCAGAACGAGTTGATGAAAGCTAGCGTTCCATCGGAGGGAGACCTCGGGGTTGCTGTGAGGCGCGTCTCGACCGAGTGCGGCTTCAACGGCATTCCGAAGCAGGTTGATAAGAAGCTGCTGCAGTTGGTCGGCATCTGCGTCGAGCATCAACGGCGGACCCTGCTCGAGACGGATGACAAGGCGAGTTTCGAGAGAGATGACTTGCTCCAGGAGGTCTCGCAAGACTACCGGTTGGAACCGCGGCGCTGGAAGACGAGTGAGTTGCTGGTACGCCTGAAGAAAGCGGTTGAGCGATGCGGCGCGATCTTCGATGATTGTGAGTCCGCGGCCGAAGTCGCCGGCCGACTCGGAATTGAGATTCGGCTCAAGCATTGGAAGGCGGGTGCGCAGGCTGCCCGCAATCGACTTGATCGGTGTGAGGGAGTTGTTGATCTCGTGGCTGAGAACCCGAATGAGTCGCTGCCAGGCGACACGCTCTTCTTCGCGAAGAGCGGAGGCTACGTCGGACAGGACGACAAGTGTATGGGGGACGCCGTGGAGGCGAAAGGAGGTGCGCCGGACCGACCAGCGGGTGGAGCGAAGGGAGGTAGCGGTTTCGTGAGCGGTGGGCGAGTAAACCTCTCCATCTCCGATTTCGAAGAGGGGCGCGAGATCCAGACTGACGGCGGATCGGTCGATCGCGGATCGTCGAGGGAGGCCGAACGCCAGCTCGGCCGCCTGGTTGAGCAGACGGAGATTGCCGTGGGGACCGAAGGCTAGCACGGGCGACTGCATGGAAGTCATGACTTGCTCGACCAGGGTGAGGGCATCGCGTGCGCTGGAACGTTGGTGTTGCAGGGTGCCGGCGAGAGAGTTGATCTCGAGGGCGAGATCGCCGAGCGAATCCCCGCGTCTCCCGCCGCGCGCGCGAAAGGAGAAGTCGTCTTCGCGGAGAGCGGCGACGACGTTGGCGAGAGTTTGCAAAGGTCGGACGAGCTGATCGAAGAGGTACGCGGAGGCGATGGCCCAGATGGAAGCGAAGGCCAGAACAGAAGCGATGGTTAGAGCGATCGAGCCGGTTTGTTGCCACACAATGCTGCCGAGCAGAAGCACGGAAGGAAGGGCGAGGATGGCGAGCCAGAGGCGAAGCCTGCGCTCATAGCTGAGCCGGCGGCGGGAAGCTCCGAGGGGAATTCGATGTTTCCGCGGCGCGGTTTCGAGAGTGTTTATGGCGGAGGTCGGCGCGGACGGTCTAGAGGCCATATTTTTCGATGCGTCGATAGAGAGCTCCGCGACTCAGGCCGAGAGCCTCGGCCGCGTGACTGACATTGCCCTGCGATCTTGAAAGAGCTTTGCGGATGAGAATGGTTTCGACGGCTTCGAGGCTGAGATCGTCGAGGCTCTGCGTCGCGGAGCGATGTGGGTTAAGTCCGAGGTCCGAGACGCCGATGCGGTTGCCGCGCGCCATCAGGACGGCTCGTTCCATCGTGTGGTCGAGTTCGCGGACGTTGCCGGGCCAGGTGTGGGCGAGCATCGCCTGCAGGGCGGCGGGCTCGAAGCCCTCGAGCGGGCGGCGGTAACGGCTGCTGTAGCGCGCGAGGAAGTGGGCTGCGAGCGCGGGAAGATCTTCGCAACGTCTGCGCAGGGACGGAAGCCGGATCTCGACTGTGTTGAGGCGGAAGAGGAGGTCTTCGCGGAAGCGCCCGGCGCTGGCTTCCGCCCGAAGATCGGTGTTGGTTGCCGAGAGCATACGTACGTCCACCTTGCGTGTGGTGGAGGAGCCGACGCGCTCGAGCTCTCCGGTTTCAAGAACACGGAGCAGCTTGGCCTGCTGACGCGTCGGGATGTTGGCGATCTCGTCGAGAAAGAGGGTACTGCCGCTGGCAAGTTCGAAACGACCGATGCGGTCGGCGCGGGCGTCGGTGAAGGCGCCCTTGACGTGGCCGAAGATCTCACTTTCGAAGGTGCCCTCAGAGAGGGCTCCGGTGTTTACGGCCACCAGGTTGCGATGGGCGCGGTCGGAAAGCCGGTGAAGCGTTTGGGCGACGACCTCCTTGCCGGTGCCGTGTTCGCCGGTGATGAGGATGTTGGCGTTGGACGGGCCGATGCGACTCATGAGTTCGACGACCGGCCGCATGGATGGCGCGGACGCGATGAAGTCCGGGGCGCCCTCGGCCCGCAGCATTCGGTTCTCTGCTTCAAGCCACCCGGATCGCTTCTGCGCGCGGCTGAGATCGATCTGTGTGCGAAGGATTGTGAGCAGGCGCGGGTTATCCCACGGCTTTTGAACGAAGTCGTTGGCGCCGCGGCGCATGGCTTCGACGGCCAGATCGATATTGGCGAACGCGGTCATAAGGACGACGGGAATCTGCGAGTCGCGGTCGCGGATTCTGGCCAGCAGATCTAGGCCCTCGCGACCGGAGGTTGTGTCGCGTGTGTAGTTGAGATCGATCAGGACGCAATCGAACTCCGTGCTCCGGAGGCAATCGAGCACGAGCGCCGGTGTCCGCGCGGTTTCGAGGTGGTAGCCCTCGGGCTTGAGCAGGATTTCGAGCGCATCGAGGATGTGAGTTTGATCGTCACCGATGAGCAGACGTGGACGCGTGCTCATCGAGGACGCCCCGGGCGAGGAGCAACGGCCGGGTTGGGAGAGAGTTTCTGGAGCCATGGATGGTAAACGCGCGATGCGATCAGGGGAGCGAGCCGGCTGCAGCCTGGGCGCCCGTACGTGCCGATTCTACCGAAATGGAGTTCGCCTGAAGCGTGGTGCCGACGGCGCGGTCGAGTTCGATGCGTGCTTTCCGGTTGGCGGTGCGGGCGGCGACGAGGGCGGACTCCGCGGTGGCGAGGTCGCGCTGGGCCGTGAGCGTCTGAAAGGCTGAACCGGCGCCGAGTGCCTGTTCCTTGGTGGTGATGTCAAAGGTGGTGGCGGCAAGATCGCGAGCCTTCAAGGCCGAGACGACGCGCGCCTGGCTTTGATCGAGCGAATACTGCGCGTTGCGAACCTCATGCGGATCTGCTTGCGGATCTGCTGGCTCCGAAGCTCTGCCTGGCGCGATTCGAGTTCGGCGCGGTACTGGTCCGACTTGGCGATGCGGTTGCGGAGGGGGAGGTTGAGCGAGAGACCGACATAGTAGTCAGGGGCGGAGTTGTTGAAAGCGTTTTGGAGCGCGCCGCTGTATCCAAGCGGAGCTGTGGAGGTTGTGGTGGAGGCGGGGTTTGCCGGTCCGCCGAGGCCGGTGCCGCCGTAGTAGCCGATGAGAGCGAGCTGCGGCAGGAGAGCGTTGCCGGCCGCCTTCCGGCTGATGAGGCGGCTCTGGAGGTCGACCTCAGACTCGCGCAACTCGAGGCGCTGCTTGAGGGCCTCCTGAATGATGTCCTGAGTGGGTGTGGAGACCACGGCGGCGGTGTCGCCCGAGACGGTGCTTAGGTCGGTGGGACGAACGGGCATGCTTTCAAGGACGGGGTCGTCCAGGTTTTTGGTGAGGGCGTTCTTGATCAGCAGCTGCTGGAACTGGAGCTGCGATCGAGCGATCGTCAGATCCTGTTCGCGATTGGCGACCTCGCCCTCGTCTTTGAGGACGTCAAGCGCGGGGATGGCCTGCAGTTCAAGCTCTTTGCGGGCGGTGGAGAGCGTTTGATTCGCGAATTCCAGGGAGCGGCTTTTTACCTGTTCCTCCTCGTAGGCGCTGACGAGATCCCAGTAGATGTTTGCAATCTGGGTAACGGTAGTGATGACCTGCAGCTCGAAGGCCTCGTCGGAGATCTTTGCGTTGTTCTGAGCGATTCGAAGGTAGCGCAAGTTGGGGCCTCGTCCGAACCCGGCCAGGAGCTGTTGCTGGAACAGAACGCGATAATAAGTGTCGAGCTCGGGATTGAGAAAGGTGAAGGGACTGTTGGTGGTACCCCGGTTGTTGTCGAGCACCACCGAAAGGCTGGTGCCCGTGGGGAAGGCCTGCGTGAAACCGAAGTTGCCGGTAATGGTGTTGGAGTGAAGAACCTGGACGCCGTAGATGGAGGTGTTGGCGAGTGGTTCTGTGAAGTGGTGCACATCGACCTCGGCGGTGATGGCAGGGTCATAGGAAGCGACGGCCGTTCCTGTGCCGAGCGTTGATTGCACGATGCCCGAAGCTCCTGTGCCCGCGCCGCCGGCTCCGCCGGTAGTTCCGCCGGCGCCTGCACCGGTGGCGCCCGAGCCGAAGCCGCCGATTCCGCCACCGGGTGTGTTCTGAACGACGCCGGTGTTGACGCCGCGAAAGACGCCGCCGGCCTGTGTTCGCAAAATATCGGCGCGGGCGATCGGGATGTTGTAGCGCGCGATCGCGAGATCCAGATTGTCTTCGAGCGCGAGCGCGATGGCATCATGGAGGGAAAGCTCAAGGACGCCGTTATGGATGAGCGACTCGATTGTCGGAGAGTTCGTGAGGTTTGGCTCGGGGACCCTGCTCGCGCGGTAGGTGTCGAAGGGGTTACGGGAGTGCGGGGTGTCGAGGCGCAGCGTCGGACGGGTGTTGGGTGATGTGAGGGATGCGTCCTGGGCGCACGATGAGCGGCTCAGCGGCAGAAGCAGGAGGGCGGAGAAGACGAGTGTTGAGGTCGCGGTCATACTTCAGGCCTGTCTTCCGGAAGCAGGGTTGAGCTCGGGCCGCGCCGTGTCGCGCGTGAGCCAGCCGTCGCGCAGATCGATCGTCCGCGAGCCGTACCTGGCGTTCGCCTCGGAGTGCGTGACCTGAATTACGGTGGTTCCCTGCTGGTTGAGGCTGCGGAAGAGTTCCATGATCTCCGCAGCCTGCTCGGAGTGGAGGTTGCCGGTCGGTTCATCGGCGAGCAAGAGCGATGGCCGGTGGATGATGGCGCGGGCTACGCCGACGAGCTGCTGCTGACCGCCGGAGAGCTGTGACGGGAAGAGGTCTTTCTTGCCGACGATGTTGAAGTGGTCGAGTGTGTCGGCCACAAGCGCCTGGCGGTCGGAGCGGGGGATGTCTTTGTAGGAGAGGGGCAGATCGATGTTTTCCGCGACGGTGAGGTCGTCGAGCAGGTGGTAACTCTGGAAGACCATGCCGATCTGCCGGCGGGCGAGGTCGGCGCGCTGTTTGCGATTCAGCGTTTGGACGGCGGTTCCGTCGAAGTTGAACTCTCCGCGCCACTGGTCGTCGAGCATGGCGAGGATGTTGAGCAGGGAGGATTTGCCTGCGCCGGACGGTCCCATGACGGTGACGAACTCGCCGGGCTGGATGGTGAGGTCGATGCGGCGGAGGACCCAGGTTTCGGTGTGTCCGGACTTGTAGGAGCGTTCGAGGTGGCGGAGTTCGATCATGGTCTCTCTGGCGGAAGTTGTGGGTTAGGTAAGGGGCGGGAGGAGCTTATTCGGTGCGGAGGGCCTCTATGGGGTCGAGGGTGGCGGCGCGGCGCGCGGGGATGAGGGCGGCGGCGAGCGCGGTGAGGGCGATGGTGAGGACGGCGACGGTGAGCGTGAGGGGGTCGCCGGGGGAGACGCCGAAGATCTGCGAGCGGAGGAGACGGGCGAGGCCGAAGGCGACTGGGAGCGCCACCGCGATGCCCAGGGCGACGAGGCGGAGGGCGTCGGCGAGGACGATGCGGGCGATGGAAAGGCGAGGGGAGCCGAGCGCGATGCGGACGCCGATCTCGCGGGTGCGCTGGGAGGTGGTAAAGGCGACGACGCCGTAGAGTCCGACGCCGGCGAGCAGGGTGGCGAGAAGGCCGAAGGACATAGCGAGCAGGCCGATGATGCGCTCGTTTCTGAGGTTCTCGTCGATCTGATCGTCCATGGTGCGGAGCGACTGGAGAGGGAGTTCGGGGTGCAGGCGGTGCATCGCGGTGCGTACGTCGGTGATGAGGGAGGCGGGTGCGTTTCCCGTGCGGAGATAGAAGGTGAGGCCGTTGGTTTTCGGGGTTTGGAGAACGGGGGTGAAGTCGGTCATTTTGACGTCATCGCGCAGGCTGATGTGGCGGGCATCGCGGCTGACACCGACGATCTGCATCCAGGCGATCTTGTTGCCTGCGCCACGAGCGACGTGGCGGTCGACGGCGGCGGCGTCGGAGCCGAAGTAGTGACGGGCGAAGCTCTGGTTGACGATGGCGACCAGCGGATGGCTCGGGTCGTCGGTGTCGGTGAAGGAGCGTCCAGCGACGATGGGCTCCTGAAGGGTGCTGAAGTAATTGGGGGTGACGGCGATTCGGCCGATATCGAGATCTTCGTCCGGGGGAGCGGTGTAGCCTTCGACGCTGACGTTGGTGCCGCTGTCTGAGTTGGCGAGCTCCGCGCTGTCTGTGCCGGCGACGGATTGGACGCCGGGGATGGCGGTGAGGGCGTCGAGGATTTGCCGGTGGAGCGGGAGAACGCGGTCTTTGGGAGTTCCGGCGAGGCCTGGGTCGATGCTGAAGGTGAGCAGATGGGTGGTGTTGAAGCCGACGTCGACGTGGCGGAGGTTTTCGAGGGTGCGCACGAGCAGGCCGGAGCCAACGAGGAGAAGGACGCTGAGACCGACCTGGAGGCAGACGACGGCGCCGCGAAAGGTGAAGTGTTTTGCGCCGGCGGTGCCGGTTTGTTGCTTGAGGGAGGCGACGAGGTCCGGCTTGAGCAGATGCAGTGCGGGCGTGAGGCTGAAGAGGACGCTGACGCCGAGCGAGAGGACGAAACTGAAGAGGAGCAGGCGGGTGTCGAGCCGGAGGAGAAAGAGTGGCGGGTCGCCCGCATCGGTGAGGGGCCGGGAGAGCTGCCGGATGGCAGGGGTGGCGAGGGCTGCGCCGGCGATGGCGCCCATGAGCCCGATGAGCATGCCTTCGAGCAGCAGTTGCGCTACAACGCGGCGAGCGGTGGCGCCAAGGGCATAGCGGAGAGAGAACTCGCGAACCCGCCCAGCGGAGCGGACGAGAAGGAGACTGGCGACGTTGGTGGAGGCTATGAGTAGGACGAGGAAGGCCATGCCCATGACGACGTAGAGGGGTGTTTCGAGTCGGTCGCGGCTGTAGGAGAGGCCGCGCGCGCCGGGGAGCAAGTTAAGGCGGCTGTTGGTGAGAAAGTCGTCGGTGAAGCTGCGGGAGCGATGTCCGAGAGCCTTGAGTTCTTCCGCCCGGAGGGCGTGCCAGAGCGGGAGGAGTTGAGCCTGGGCCTGTGTGCTTGAGGTGCCGTTGCGGAGGCGCGCGATGAGGTTGAGCCAGCGATCCGTGTGATTCGTGAGCGGGTTGTCGTCAGCCTGGTGGGGGTCGATTTGGGTGACGCTGGAGATAGGGACGAAGAGCGCGGGCGTCTGGCCCCAGACGGCGCTGCGAAATCCGGGGGCGGCGACGCCGATGACAGTGAAGGGGTGGCCGCTGACGCCGAGGGTTTCGCCGAGAACGTGGCGGTCGGCGCCGAGGTGGTCGTGCCAGTATTCGTAGCTGAGCACGGCAACGGGGATGGTGGCGGAGACGTTGTCGTCACTGGCCGTGAAGAGGCGGCCAAGGGCGGGCTGAACGCCGAGCAGATGGAAGTAGTTGCCGGTGACGAGCTCGGTCTCTTCGACGCTGGCTTCGCCGTGGCGGAGGATGCCGACGCGAGAGGTGGAGGTAGCGAGCACGCCGGAGAGGGAGGTGCCTTTGTCGCGTAGATCGCGGTACATCGGGTAGGAGAAGAGCAGAGTGCTGGAGCCGCCATGGCCGCTGGTGTGGCCCTGCCAGGCTTTGCCGGTGCCTTCGAGGATGACGAGTTGTTGCGGATCGGCGACGGGAAGCGGTCGAAGCAGGGCCTGGTCGAGGAGCGAGAAGATGGCGGTGTTTGCGCCGATGCCGAGCGCGAGCGTGAGGACGGCGGTGAGGGTGAAGCCGGGGGATCGGCGGAGTTGGCGGAGGGCGAAGCGGAGGTCTTGGAAGGCGGCATTCATGGGGCTCCTTTATTCGGCGCGGAGGGCGACAGTGGGTTCGATCGAAGCGGCGCGACGGGCTGGGATGAGGCTCGCGGCCACGGAAGAGAGGAGCATGGCAAGACCGGCGACGGCGAGCGATGTTGCCGGGCTTTCGAGTACCGGGCCGAGCGAGGTTGGATCGACGTCGACGGTGTTCGCGATGAAGTAGGCGAGCAGGCTGCGGAGAGCGAGGCTGGCGGCTGCTCCCAGAAGCAGGCCGACGAGCGTGAGGACGAGACCTTTGCCGAGGATGAGGTTGAGGATTTGGCCGCGTTGCGCTCCGAGGGCCATGCGGAGGCCGATCTCGCGGGTGCGCGACGCGACCTGGTAGGAGAGGAGGCCGAAGAGGCCGATGACGGTGAGGAGGAGGGCGAAGAGGGCGAAGGCGCCGGCGAGGGAGGAGAAGAAGCGCGGGGCGGCGACGGTGTGATCGATGAAGGTCTGCATGGGGGCGAATTTGCTGACTGGGACTTCGGGGTCGACGGCGGTGAC
>CAXUIB010000002.1:46389-66949 GCA_964250945.1 uncultured Acidobacteriaceae bacterium | reverse complement strand
GATTGGCCAGGGCCAGGATGCCAGGAACTTGCAATGTGGGGTCGTATCTTCGACCGGCGAAGTTGTCCTTCTTGTCTTGGGGAGCAGTCTCGCGGCGGCGGCTGGTTCCGGGGCTCGGCGCGGGATCGTCCTGCTTGCCGGGCTTGGGTGGATGATCGTCCTGGGGACGATCTTCCGGGCGGATGTCCGGTTGTTGGGACGGCGTCTCCACCCGCGGGCTGTCGTCAGCCGACGAGCGCTGGAGATCGTGGACGCGCGACTCAAGTTCGTAGACCACGCGGAGGTTGCCGTAGAAGCGCGCGACGTGAGCGTCGGCGGCGTAGAAGCTCCGTTGGAGGTTGGAGGGCCGAAGCTCGCTGGCTCGCAGCTGGTCGAGGTGGATGCCGGTTACATCCAGGGTGAGAGCGACGGAGAAGAAGGCCATGGCGGCCGTCATGGCCAATCGCGGCTGGAGGACGGTGTGCTGCCCGGATCGATTCCCGGATTGTGTCCCGGATTGTGTCAAGGATTGCTTCCAGGATTGTGTCCAGGAGTGTGTCCAGGAGTGCACCGGTCGCAGAGTCGCGGCGACGCGGGCGCGGAAGGGAAGCACGTTTGCCGACGACGGACGGAGCGCCGAGAGGGGGAGGTTGGCGCCGATGCCTGTGGGCAGATCGGCGACCAGGCGGGGTTGATCGGCGAAGGCCACGTCAGCGCCAAAGACGCGGGCAGCAGGTTCGCTGGTCTGGACGCTGGTCTGGACGCTGGTCTGGGCCAGGCTGGTTTGGGCCAGGCTGGTTTGGGCCAGGCTGGTTTGGGCCAGGCTGGTTTGGGCCAGGATGCGGGAGACCATGTCGCGTGGCGGCTCAGGGGCATGGGACTTCAGCATCTCCAGCCAGGCGGCGCCGCGGCGAGCATCGGCAAACATGAGGCTGCAACGGGTGCAGGTGGCGATGTGGTCGTCAAAGCGTGTCTGGAGCTCGGGATGCAAGCTACCGTCCGCAGCGTCGGCCAGGAGGGCTTCGATTTGGGCGCAGATTTGGGCGTCTGCCGTCTTTTGCGGCTTTGGACTGCCAAATTCACTATGTAAGTTGAACTTTGCCACGCTAAACCACCTGTCCTTCTGTACGTCCGAGAAGCTTTGCAAGTTCCCCGCGGCCGCGGCTGATACGGCTCTTGACGGTGCCCTCGGGGATGCGAAGGACCTTGGCGATCTCCTTGTAGTCCATGTCCTGGAGGTCGCGGAGGATGACGGCTTCGCGGAGCTCGGGCGAGATCTGTTTGAGCGCTGCCTGGATGCGAACGCGCAGCTCCAGGCCCGCAACGTGGTCGACCTGCGATGGTCCGGTGTCGCAGAGCTGATCTTCGATCGAGGGGCCGTCGGTCTCGGTGTCGGAGCCGGCGTGGATCGAGTCGGTCGCCCGATCAAGACGCGTGCGGCGGAAGTGGTCGACCAGGAGGTTGCGGGTCATGGTTGTGATCCACGTGCCGAAGCTGCCGCGGCTGGCGTCGAAGCTGAGGAGGTTGCGGTAGACCTTGAGGAAGACCTCCTGGGTGAGGTCCTCGGCGTCGCCGGCACACCCGGTGAACCGGAAGCAGACGCTGTAGACCCGGCGATGCTGCTGGGTGACGAGATCACACCAGGCCTTCTGGTCGCCCGCTATGCACTGCCGCACCAACCTGTTAAGTGTGTCCTGCTCAGCGATCTGTTCCGGCGTACGGACCAACGGTGTGTGCTCGCGCGTGCGGGATGGTGGAAGTGTACCGCCGGCATTGGACGGCACGGGACTGGACGGCGCGGGCGACTCGCGGGCGAGCGCTGGCCGAGCCCCGTGCCGGCCAAGCGCCGAATCGGTCGCAAATCCCATGTGGAGAACGCCCATAGAGGTTGGTACGCACGCCGAACCTGCGATGTTCCGCGCATGTTCCGCGGACGTTCCGCGTCGGCAGCGATGGTTTGCGGTCCCTCGCCTACTTCGCGGCGGGAACGACGCCGCAGGCGATCCGATTGCCGGCAGCCCCACTGGGGTCGGTCTTCATGTCGTCTGGCTTCTCGTGTACCACGACGGCGGTCCCGTAGATGGCGTTTGGGCCGCCGGGGGTGAGCGAAAGGGAATCGACCTTGAAGGTCGCCTCGCCCGTGTGCTGCTCGCCGACGGTGACGTTTTCCGGGAGATCGCCGTTGTGGTGTCCGGCGGGGTTCAGTTTGCCGTGCTGCTTCCCGTCCGGATTGAAGTGGCTGCCGGCGGTCTTAAAGTCGGGCGCATCGCACACGCCGTTCTGGTGGAGGTGGACCGCGTGATCGCCGATGGGAAGATTTTTGAGCTTCAGCTTGATGACGAGCTGGTCTTTCTTTTCCGTGAAGGTAGCGGTTCCGGCGTCCTGGCCCTGGCTGGTCTGGAGCGGGACGGTGACGGCCTCCCTGGGTTTGGCGGCCAGAGCCGGGAGCGCGAGCAAGAGGACAGCTGGAAGCGAGCGAAGGTGCATGGGATCTCCTGAGGGTCAGAGAGAGAATACGCTAGGCGCTTGCCGTGCCGCTCCGGCGCTCGCTAATGTCAGGAGTTCGCCGCCGGCTCGGGTGGGAGTGGCTGCCAGAGCTCGAGGCGGTTGCCCTCAGGGTCCACAATCCAGGCGAACCGGCCAAAGGGCGAGTCATCGCGGTGAGCAATGATCTCGACGCCTGCCTCTGCCAGTTGGGCCAGGAGAGCGTCGAGATCGTCGACCCGGTAGTTGATCATGGTGGCTTGGGGGCCGCTCGGGCTGCCTGGGCCGAAGTAGTCCGTGTTCAGGGGAAAGGTGGACCAGGCGGTCGTGCCGGTGCCGGCGGGGATCGCATCGGTCCACTCGAACTTGACGCCGCCCCACTTGCTGAGCGGGAGGCCGAGGTGCTCGGCGTACCAGGCCGCAAGCGCTTTGGGGTCGCGCGCCCGAAGAAAGACGCCGCCGATGCCGGTAACACGTGCCATGGCTGTACTCCTTGTTGACCTTTTAGAGTTTTTCGACCCCTAGAGTTTTTCGACATAGACCGCCGTGCCGTACGCCAGCACTTCGGTGACGCCCTGCATCAGTTCGTTGGCGTCGTAGCGCGCGCCGATGATGGCGTTCGCGCCGTGGGCCGCGGCGTGCTCCATCATCAGGCCGAAGGCATCGCGCCGCGTTTTTTCGCAGAGTTCGCTGAAAAGCGTGATGTTGCCGCCGACGATGGTTTGCAGGCTGGCGCCAATGGTGCCGAAGATGTTGCGCGAGCGCACGACGATGCCGCGAACGACGCCGTAGTTGCGCACAATGCGATGGCCAGGCAGTTCAAAGGCAGTGGTGACGAAGGTGGGGTCGAAGAAGATCTGTGGCGGCGGTGGTGGAAGGGTGGACATGGGCGGACGACCTCGCGGCCATTCTCGCATACGACGAGCCGGGCTACGGCTTGGATTCTGTCTGCGTTGCGGTGTCGGTTGCGTCGAAGCTCCGAAGCGAAGCGACGATCTGTGTGACGGCTCCCGAGCGGATCGCTTCCGACCCCAGCCGGACACCGTCGCGGAGATCGTCGGCGAGGCCGGCGGTCAGGAGCACGGCTGCGGCGTTCAGAAGGACGACGTCGCGCGGCGGTCCGGTCTGCCCGCGGAAGATGCTGGCGAGGATCGCGGCGTTGGCTTGGGCGTTGCCGCCGACGAGGGCGCTGAGCGGTGCGCGGCTGAGGCCGGCGTCTTCGGGCCGGAGCGTAGATCTGCGAACCTCCCGGCCGCGCACCTCGGCGATCAGGCTTTCGCCGCTGATCGAGAGTTCGTCGAGCCCCGGACGGAGGGCGTCGCCGGTGTCGCCGTGCACGACGAGGGCGCGATCGGTCCCGAGCTGGGCGAGAGCTTCGGCGACGAGTGGGACAAGGCGTTTGGCGTAGACGCCCACGACCTGGCGCCGGGCTCCGGCCGGGTTGGCCAGCGGACCGGCAACGTTGAAGATCGTCCGCACGGAGAGTGCCCGGCGCACCGGCATGACGGCGCGCATGGCCGGGTGAAAGGCAGGTGCGGCGAGGAAGGCGAAGCGGTGCGTGCGCAGGCAGGCGGCGGCGCGCTCGGGCGAGAGATCGATGGGAATGCCGAGGGCTTCGAGCACGTCGGCTGAACCGCAGCTCGACGTGACGGCGCGATTGCCGTGCTTCGCGACCGTCGCTCCGGCGGCGGCTGCGACCAGAGCCGCAGCGGTCGAGATGTTGAAGGTCTCGCTCGCGTCTCCGCCGGTGCCGCAGGTGTCGATCAGGCCCGATCGTTCGGCTTCCGTGAGCGGGAGCGGGGTGACGGTCTCGCGCATGGCCTGGGCGAAGCCGGCGATCTCTTCGGCGCGTTCGCCCCGCGCGGCCAGAGCGCCGAGCAGGGCGGCGATCTCAAGGTCGGCAGCTGTGCCGGAGAGGATCTGCCGCATCGCGTCGCGGGCTTCCGGCTCCGAGAGCGTTTCGCGCGCTTCCAGGACGCGCTTGAGCGTGGTGTGGAGCGAGGGGAGCGGCATCACTCTGAGAGCGTAGCAGGGCTGCTCTGGGCTGGGGCGATTGAGCCTGCGCCAGGGCCGCACGTTTGTCTGCACGGCTCCGGCTCCGCTACACTTCAGGCGCGGGTGGAGCGGAGACGAGACCGATGAAAATTCACGAGTATCAGGCCAAGGAGATTCTTCGCAAGTACGGCGTGCCGGTTCCGGCGGGCGAGATGGTGACCGATCTCGAGCAGGCCGATGTCGAGGCGAAGCGGCTGTTCAGCGCCGGAAACGCGGCCGTCGTAGTGAAGGCGCAGATCCACGCCGGTGGGCGCGGCAAGGGCGGCGGCGTCAAGGTGGCACGATCGCTCGCGGACGCCGACGCGGCATCCAAGGCGATCCTCGGAATGCAGCTGGTGACGCACCAGACAGGGCCGGCAGGGCAGAAGGTGGCGCGGCTCCTGATCGAGGAAGCCAGCCAGATCGAACGCGAGCTCTACCTCGGAATCGTGCTGGATCGGGCGACGGCGAAGCTGGTGTTTATGGCGTCGCAGGCCGGCGGCATGGAGATCGAGGAGGTCGCGGCCAAGGATCCGGACGCGATCTACAAGGAGTTCATCGATCCGGCGATCGGGTTTCAGCCGTTTCAGGCGCGGTCGCTTGCCTTCAAGCTCGGCTTGAAGCCGACGCAGATCAATCAGGCGGTCAGTTTTATGACGGGGCTGTACAAGGCGTTTGTCGAGACGGACGCGACCCTGATGGAGATCAACCCGTTCATCACGACCAAGGACGACAAGCTCCTGGCACTCGACTGCAAGATCAACTTCGACGACAACGCGATGTTTCGCCACAAAGACCTGAAAGAGCTGCGCGATCTGGCGGAGGAGGATGCGCTCGAAGTAGAGGCGTCGAAGTACGCGCTCAACTACATCAAGCTCGACGGCGACATTGCCTGCATGGTGAACGGCGCGGGCCTGGCGATGGCGACGATGGACATCATCGAGTACGCGGGCGGGCGCGCGGCGAACTTTCTCGATGTTGGCGGCGGAGCAAATCAGCAGCAGATCGAGAACGCGTTTGAGATTCTCTTGAGCGATCCGAATGTGAAGGCGATCTTTATCAATATCTTCGGTGGAATTCTGCGCGTGGATGTCTTGGCAACCGCCGTCGTTGCCGCGGCCAAGAAGCTGAACGTGCAGCTGCCGATCATACTTCGCCTCGAAGGCACAAACGTCGAGGAGGGCCGCAAAATCCTAGCCGACTCTGGCCTGAAATTTGAAGTTGGTGCCACGATGAAGGAAGCCGCTGACTTAGCGGTAGCGGCAGCAAAGCAGGCCGTTAGCTCTTAGCTGCTAGCTTTTAGCTGGAGATCGTCCATGGCGCAAGCATTTCAAGATTTATTGGTATGGCAAAAGGCAATTCAGATGAGCGTCGCAGTTTACAAGGCCACACACGTATTTCCCCGACAGAAAACATACGGACTTACATCGCAGTTACAAAGAGCTGCGGTCTCTGTTGCAAGCAATATCGCGGAAGGCCGAGGACGCCTCACAAGTGGCGAGTTCAAACACTTTCTCGGCATGGCCCAAGGCTCAAACTATGAAGTACAAACACAAATCGTAATCGCTCGCGAACTGGACTTTGCTGGCCCGAAGTTGCTAGGCAGAGCGGAGACTCTGAGTGTCGAGGTCGGACGCATGCTGAGTTCGCTTATCTCAACGGTCTCCGCTAACGGCTAGAAGCTAGGAGCTAAAAGCTATATGGCAGTTTTAGTCGACAAGAACACACGCCTCATTGTGCAGGGAATCACAGGTCGCGAGGGAACGTTTCACGCCAAGGGTTGTGCCGAGTACGGGACCAACGTCGTTGGCGGCGTGACGCCGGGCAAGGGCGGAACCACGCATGAAGGCTTTCCGGTCTTCGACACCGTCGAGCAGGCGGTGTGGGAGACGGGCGCGAACGTCACGATGATCTTCGTTCCGCCGCCGTTTGCCGCGGATGCGATTCTCGAGGCGACGGCGGCGGGTGTGCCCTTGGTGGTCTGCATCACGGAGGGGATTCCGACGCTCGACATGGTGCGGGCGTGGGAGTCTGTGCGACAGTCCAAATCCCGCCTAATCGGGCCGAACTGTCCGGGGGTGATCTCGCCGGGCAAGGCCAAGGTCGGCATCATGCCGGGACGGATTCACAAGGAAGGCAACGTCGGGATCGTGTCGAAGTCCGGCACGCTGACCTACGAGGCCGTCTATCAGTTGACGACGCGGGGCATCGGGCAATCGACCGCGATCGGCATCGGTGGCGATCCCATCATCGGCACGACGCACATCGACGCGTTGAAGCTGCTCGAAGCCGACCCACAGACCGAGGCGATCATCATGATCGGCGAGATCGGCGGTTCCGCCGAAGAGGCTGCGGCGCGCTACATTCAGGACCACGTCACCAAGCCCGTGGTTGGCTTTATCGCGGGGCAAACGGCACCTCCGGGCCGCCGCATGGGGCACGCCGGCGCCATCATTTCGGGGGGCGAAGGCACGGCCGCCGAAAAGATGAAGGCGATGGAAGCTGCCGGAATTCATGTGGTGAAATCGCCCGCCGACATTGGCGGAGCGATCGCGCTCGTGCTGGGGAAGGGCTGATAGCTCTACCGCCGCTGCTGCCGGTAGAAGAAGCCCGCTGCCAGAAACACCATTGCCAGCATGAACGCCAGCTGCGCGTGCGGCCAGGCACGGTAGTGCACGCTGACGAAGCCGTCGACCATCCAGGCGACAAAACCCGCAAACCAAATCCACGCGAGGCGTTGCATCGCCCCATTAGACGCCAAGAAGCCGAGGGAGAGAAAGTCACCGCGAAGACGGAACTTCAGGCTGTGAAGAGGGGCGTCGGACGCAGCGTTTCCGCCTCAGATCGCGTCCCTGGGCCGGGATAGACTGAAGATGTTAGATACCCACATTTTCAGGAGACATGTTTTGCCACAGCAACGTACCTTCAGCATCATCAAGCCGGACGCGGTTCGCAAAGGCTCGACCGGCGCCATCCTGGCCAAGATCGAAGAGGCCGGCTTCAAGATCGTCAGCATCAAGAAGATGTCCATCTCGAAGACGCAGGCCGAGGGTTTCTACTACGTCCATGCGGCGCGGCCTTTCTTCAACGACCTCACGACCTTTATGTCGGGCGGCCCGATCTTTCCTATGGTGCTTGAAAAAGAGAACGCGATCGCCGATCTCCGTAAGCTGATGGGCGCGACCAACCCGGCCAACGCCGAGGAAGGCACGATCCGCAAGCAGTTCGCGAGTTCGATCGAAGAGAACGCCATCCACGGCTCGGACGCCGAGGACACGGCCGCGTTTGAGATCGGCTACTTTTTTGCCGGATATGAACTGAAGTAGCGGCCCCTCAGTCGCGAGCGGCGACTTACTTCTTCGTCTCGAACAGCTTCAGATCGATCGAGTCCCCCATGCTTTTGTAGCCGGCGTCCTTGGGGTGCAGGTGGTCGCCCGAGTCGGCGGAGGCGCTGAAGACAGCTGGATTCGCCGCGTCGCGCGTCGCCTTGTCGAAGTCGACATAGCCGTCCAGTTGATGGCTGGTGCGGACCCAGGTGTTGACGGCCTGGCGCATCGCCTCGCCCGCAGGCGAGGAGTAGCCTGCACCCACAAAGGGGGTCAGCGTCGCTCCAAAGACCTTGATGCCGTGGGTGTGGGCGCGCGCGGCCAGGATGCCCAGACCGGCGATGAGATCGTCCGCCGTGACGACCTCCCGCGGGCTGGATGCGGCGGCTGGTCCGGTCGCGGCGCCGATGTCGTTGATACCCTCGAGCAGGATGAGGTACTTCACGCCGGCCTGCGCCAGGACGTCGGAGTCGAAGCGGGCGAGTGCATTTGGACCTGTGCCATTGTGGAGGATGCGGTTGCCGCCAATGCCTTCGTTCAAGACGCCCAGGTCGCGCGTCCCCTTGTTGCCGCCGAGCCGTCGCGCGAGCACGTCGGGCCAGCGGGCGTTGCTGTCGCGCGTGCTCTGAGCGCCGTCCGTGATGCTGTCGCCCAGGCAAACAACCGCGCCGGCGTTTGCGGAGGTTTGGACGTCGATCTCGCGGAGAAATGGCCAGGAATAGAACGGCGTGGCGCCGGGCAACTTTGCGCTGCCGACCACGTTGCCCGGAGCCCTGAAGTTCGTCTCGTCGGCGAAGCTGTGCAGCGTCGCGCGGTGGATGGGCTGCGCCGGGATGAACAGGCTGACGGCCACGTCCGCCAAGGCCGGCAGCTTGATCGCCACCGGGTCGCTGACGACGATGCCGCCGGTTGGGATCGTCACCGAAGGCCGCCCGGCGAAGGTGAGTGCGTTGGCCGAGAACAGCGAGATGCCGCCGTCCTTGCCGCTGGCCAGAGCCACATGCGCCGCACCGATCAGGAGCGGATCGGTGCCGAATTCATTGGATAGCGTGACCTGGATCAAGGGTCCGCCGAGCGAAACGTGCACGATCTCGCGGAAGGTGGTGTCCACTTCTCCGAACTTCGGATCGTTCTCGCCGGCGGCGACCGGTGCGGCTCCCCAGGTGCCGACCCAACGGTCGGGCGGCTCTGCAGCCATGGCAAACGGAGGGACGAGCAGAAGCAGAGCGAGAAAGCAGATGGGGCGGCGCGGGTTACGGGTCGGGTTGTCTGTCATATCTGGCATGGAGATGGTCCTTCGGAACCTGGTTCGGATCGCCGGTCCATCTTACCTTTCCTGCCTGTCGCCGGTGCCGTTTCAGGCGTTCCCGCCGGTCGCCCGCATCACGTATAGTGGCATTGCTGTGGCAAGGACAGGGAAGTCGAGGGCAACAGGACGGATGAACAAGCGAAAGGGTATTCTGCTGACCATGATGATGACCATAGGGACGCTCGGAGCGCAGGGATCGGTCACAAAGGCGGCGTTTGGAACGACCACGGACGGCAAGGCGGTCGAGATCTATACGCTGAAAAGCAAGGAACTCGAGGTGCGCGTGATGACGTACGGCGCTCGCATCGTCTCGATCCAGGCGCCGGACAACACGGGCAAGGTCGCCGACGTCGTGCTCGGGCACGCCACCCTGGAGGGCTACATCGAGGATAAGAAGACCTATTTCGGCTCGATCGTCGGGCGCTATGGGAACCGGATCGCAAAGGGCAAGTTCACGATCGACGGCCAGAGCTATCAGACGCCGCTCAACGACAATGGCATCAACACGCTTCACGGCGGCACCGTCGGCTTCGACCAGCGCGTGTGGACAGCGAATGAGATCCATGACGGCGTGGAGATGACGCTGGTCAGCAAGAATGGCGATCAGGGCTTTCCCGGCACTCTGACGGCGCACGTGCGCTATACCCTGACCGGCGGCGCGCTAAAGCTCGACTACACCGAGACGACCGACAAGGCGACGGTTATGAACCTGACCAACCACTCCTATTTCAACCTCGGCGGCGAGGGCTCCGGCACAATCCTGAATGAAGTGATGATGATCAACGCCGACCGATATACACCGACCGACGCGGGTCTGATCCCGACCGGCGATCTGGCTCCCGTGGCGGGGACGCCGTTTGACTTTCGCAAGCCCACGCCCATCGGCGAGCGCATCCATGAGGCGGACGAGCAGCTGAAGATGGCCGGCGGATACGACCATAACTGGGTGCTGAACGGACCGGACGGCACGATGAAGCTGGCGGCGCGGGTCCATGATCCGAAGTCGGGACGGACGCTGACCGTCTCCACGACGCAGCCGGGCGTGCAGTTCTACACGGGCAACTTCCTGGACGGCACGATCACCGGACCGGGGGGGCAGAAGTACGTCAGGAACGCAGCATTTTGCCTGGAGACGCAGCACTTTCCCGACTCGCCCAACCACCCCGAGTTCCCGACCACGCGCCTGAATCCCGGCGAGACACGCCACAGCACGACGGTGTTTGCCTTTTCAACAGACAAGCAGTAAGCACGACAAACGAGCACGCTCGCCGCCCCGCGCTCGCCTCGTGTACATAGCAGGACTATGCCGCGGACGCACTTTGCCTTTGGTAGGCACGGACTTACGATCGAGCTTCCGGATGGACCTCGATATCATCTGCTCAAGAGCCGATCCGCGCGTCCGATCGCCGATCCTGGAGCGGCGATCGAGGCTGCTTTGGAGGCTCCGGTCAGCGGGCCGTCTATGCGCGAAGTTGCGGCCGGCCGGCGATCGGCGGCGATCTCGGTGTGCGACATCACCCGACCCGCGCCGAATCGGCAGACGCTGCCGCCGATGCTGCGCCAGCTGCGCGAGGCCGGAATTCCGCGCGAGGACATCACGATCTGTATTGCCACGGGGCTGCACCGACCGGCGACGGCGGACGAGCTCCGCACCATTCTTGGGCCGGAGATCGCTGCGACCTATCCGATCCTCAACCACGATGCGCGGGATCCGTCGGAGCATCGCTCGCTCCGAAGCACGACTCGCGGCACGCCGGTGGCGATCGCCAAGCGTTTTCTGGACGCCGACCTCCACCTGACGCTCGGCTTGATCGAGCAGCATCTGATGCTCGGTTTCTCGGGCGGCCGCAAGCTGGTCGCTCCGGGGCTGGGAGCGGAAGCGACGATCAAGGCGATCCACTCGCCGCGTTTTATGCGCGAGCCGATGGCGACCGAGGGGTCGATTGCCGAGAACCCGCTCCATGCCGAACTGCTCGAGATCGCTGCGATGGCGCGCCACGATTTTCTGCTGGATGTAACGCTGACCCAGGATCGCGAGATCTCGGGCGTCTTTGCCGGCGAGCCTACCGCGGCGCATGCGGCCGGCGTCGACTTCCTGCGCCGGACATCGCTTCGGCCGATGGACCGTCTGGCGGATGTGGCGATCACTAGCGCCGCGGGATTTCCGCTCGACCTGACGTTCTATCAGGCAGTCAAGGGCGTCACGGCGGCGCAGCATCTGGTGAAGCCGGGCGGTCGCATCCTGCTCCTGGCCGAGTGCGCGGAGGGCGCCGGATCGCCGGAGTTTTCGGCGAAGCTCCGCAGCTTCGCCGGGTCGCAGCAGATGCTCGACGAGATAGGCCGGATGCCGGTCGAGGTGGACCAGTGGCAGATCGAGAAGCTGGCTCTGGCGGGCCTCAAGAACGAGCTCTCCTTCTACGTTCCCGGTGTCGGTCGCGACGGTCTCGGCAGCCTCGCCGAACGGAGCTACACGAGCGCCGAAGCCGCTGTGGCCGCCGTTCTGGATGGCCTTTCCGAGGGCGCGCACGTCGCTCTGGTTCCCGAGGGTCCGTACGTCTTTGCGCGCGTGGGTTCCTCGTCGTAGCGTCTGGCCCACTACCAGACCTTGCAGACCTTCTCCTTCACCATCGGCTGGCCGGCCTTGCATCTGAACGCGCGGGCGAACTCCGGCAGATTCACCACCACGCCGTTGATGCGCGCAGCGCCGGGCGAGTGCGGATCGGTGATCGCGTTCACCCGCAGGTTCTCCGGCCGGCTGTTCTCGCATGCCCACTGCGCCATGCCCACAAAGAAACGCTGCCCCGGTGTAAATCCGTCGCGATCGGCCAAGGTCTCACCGGCGATCTCCTTCTGCCAGGCAATGTAGGCGAGCAGCGTGCCGCCAAGATCCGCCACGTCTTCGCCGCTGGTCAACTTCGAGTTGATGTGGATGTCGTCGACGACCGTGTACCCGGCGTACTGGTCGCGCACGCACTGGATGCGCTCCTCGAAGCCCTTTGCATCGTCCGCCGTCCACCAGTCTTTCAGGTTGCCCTTGGCGTCGAACTGCCGGCCCTCATCGTCGAAGCCATGCGTCAGCTCGTGCCCGATCGTCGCTCCCGTGTTGCCGTAGTTCGGCGCGTCGTCCAGCTTCGGGTCATAGAGCGGCGGCTGCAGCACACCGGCCGGGAAGTTGATGTCGCCCATCTGCGGGTTGAAGTACGCGTTCACCGTCGGCGGCGTCATGCCCCACTCGTTGCGATCGACGGGCTTGCCGACCTTGGCCCAGTCGCGCGCGTCCTCGAAGGCTACGGAGCGCCGGACGTTGCCGAAGTAGTCTCCGGGTTGGATCGTCAACGCCGAGTAGTTCCGCCACGTCTCGGGGTAGCCGATCTTGTTGCGGATCGCGTGAAGTTTGCGGAGCGCCTCGGCCTTGGTAGCAGGGCTCATCCAGTCCAGACCGGAAATCTCTTGGGCCATCGCGGCTTCAATCTGCTCCGTCATCCGCTGCGTCTTCGCCTTGGTCTCGGCCGCAAAGGTCCGCCGGACGAACTCCTGCCCGAGCGCCTCGCCGAGGTAGCGATCGACCTGTCGCGTGCATCGCTTCCATCGTGGCGGCAGCGCCGGAACGCCGCGCAGGAACTTGCTGTAGAAGTCGAAGTTCGCCTGTTCGAAGGTTTGCGAGAGCGAAGGCGCCGCTGCGGTGGCGAGATGAAACCGCAGATACGTCCGCAGGTCGTCGACACTCTCGGACGTCAGCTCCGTGTTGAGGGCCTTGAAGAACTCCGGCTGCGCTACGTTCAGAGTCGTGACGGGAGCTATGCCCTGCGCTGAGAAGTACGCCGGCCACGGAATGGCCGGAGCGAGGGCCGCGATCTGCTCCGGCGTCATCTTGTGAAAGGTCTTGTACGGGTCGCGGCGCTCCACCCGGGTCAGGGATGCTCGAGCCAACGCCGTCTCGATCCGCAGCACGGTTGCCGCGTCCGCTTGCGCCTGGGCCGCGGGTTCGCCGATCATGCCCAACATCTGCGCGATGTAAGCCTGGTACCGCTCCCGAATCTCCTGGCTGCGCGCGTCTGGCTTGACGTAGTAGTCGCGGTCCGGCAGACCGAGGCCACCCGCGTTGACCTCGGCAATCATCACGTCGGAGTTCGAGGGGTCCTGCTCGGCGCCGGAGTTGAAGAAGTACGTTCCCGGGTCCCTGCGATGGATGGAGCCGAGCTCTGCCAGAAGTGCCGTCCGGTCCTGGAGCGATGCGATTCGCGCCAGCTCCGGCCGCAGCGGATCGAGACCCCGCCGATCGATTGCCGGCTGGTCCATACAGGCCGCGAAGTAGTCGCCGATCTTCTGCTGGACAACGGTGCGGGACTTCGGGTCAGCGTGTGCGGCGTCCTCGAGGATGCCCCACAGAAACTGCTGATTCTCGGTGCCCAGCTTCGCGTACACGCTCCAGGAGGCCTGGTCGGACGGAATCGGATTCTTGCGCTGCCAACCGGCGCACGCAAACCTGTAGAAGTCGACGCAAGGATCGACGGTCCGGTCGAGACTGGAAAGGTCGAGCGACGGCGAGTAGGGCATCGCCTGGAGGGGAACTTCCGCGGAAGGAGCTCCGGCCGCCTGACCGAGCGCGCTGCTCAAGAGGCAGCATCCGCCAAGGACGCCAAAGAGCGACAGCAACGCCGGACGGAGGTCGAGAAACAGAGAGATTCGGCGGAACAAAACAGGCATCGAGAACGGGCTCCTGTGTCGAGACCCATCCTATACTGACGTTCGGGCCTGAGCGCCCCCGAAGTGCAGAGGAGCTATCGGCCGGGAGGCGCAGGGACCATGACAGCGCCCGGGTCGACCTGCGGTATGCCAAAGTGTCCGGCGAGATGGAGCAGGTCCAGGGGACGGAGGTCGCCGACGATCTGGACCAGATTCATCTCGCGCGAGCCCCGCGTCAGGACGGCAACGTCGTCGATATCGGTTCCGGAGAAGTGGAGCCAGAGATCGGTCAGTTGGGAGGTAGGCTGCGCGTTCGCGCCCGGGGTGGCTCCCTTGCCGTTCACCAGGTGATGCCAACCCGCGGCGTTGTAGGTTGCAACCAGGCCGCCAAAGGCCTCCGGAGCGTAAAAGGCCGGTCGGGGGAAGTGGTAGCTGTCGACGGTGATGGAGGTGATGGACGCGGCAACGCGGCGCGCGCTCGACCCCTCCGGTCCAAGCAGGCCCTGCGCGCTCTGGATCTGCGACCGGTCGAGCGTAAAGGAGGTGTGGGTGGCGGGCTGATCGGCCATGGATTCAAGTTGCTGGGGCACGCTCTGGACTGGCGGCGGTGGCGGGCCGTACGACGGCTGCTGAGCGCGCACGGCAAGCGGCGCGAACAAGGCACAGAGGAGAAGGGCAGGGTGCAGGCGCATTTGGGGTCGGGCCTCCCACTCCTTTAGACACAACCCCGCGGAAGAAGTTACCCGAAAGTCTCTGAAACCGGTCTACTCGGTTCCGATCGAGGGAGGACGGACCGGAGCGGGCCGGATCACGGGCCAGGGACGTAGAACTCGCTTCGCTTGCGGCTGTAAAAGAAATACACCACCAGACCGATGAGCAGCCAAACAAAAAATCGCAGCCAGGTTTTGGCGGGCAGACCGGCCATCAGGAGGCCGCAAAAGAGGATCGACAGGGTCGGGATCACGGGTCCAAATGGAACCCGAAATCCGCGCCTCCGGTCCGGCTCCAGGTGCCGGAGCGCCATCACGCCGAGGCTGACCAGGACAAACGCAAACAGCGTGCCGATGTTGGACATCTCGGCAAATGTGCCGACGTCGAAGAGGCCGGCCGGGATCGCGACCAGAACGCCCGCGACCCAGGTCGCAAACGCCGGCGTACGGTATCGCGGGTGCACCCGGCTGAAGGCCGCCGGCAACAGGCGGTCGCGGCTCATCGCAAACCACACGCGCGCCTGGCCGAGTTGAAAGACCAGGATGGACGACACCATGCCGACGATCGCGCCGAGCAGAACGGCCAGCCGGACCCAGTGGAGGACGTGCGCTCCAGGTTGAAGGCTGACCCGCTTGAGCGCGTTGACCACGGGCGCGCCATCGCCCGCAACGGTTGCCCAGGGCACAAGACCGGTCAAGACGACAGCGACCCCGATGTAAAGGAGGGTGCAGACGATCAGCGTCAGTAAGATTCCGAGCGGCACATCGCGCTGCGGGTCCTTGCACTCTTCGCTTGCGGTCGAGACGGAGTCGAAGCCGATGTACGTGAAGAAGATGATGGATCCGCCCGCCAGCACGCCGCTCCATCCGTTCGGCGAGAACGGGTGGTAGTTCGCCGGGTGGATGAAGCTCATCCCCGCAAAGCAGAACACCAGGATGGCGGCGATCTTTACCAAGACCATGATGTTGTTGGTTTGCGCGGACTCGCGGATCCCGCGCACCAGCACCACAGTGAGCAGAAGTACCACGAGAAATGCCGGAATATTGAAACCGGCGTGCCATCCCGGACCGTAAATGTAGCGCCCTTGCAGGTCCTGGAGGCCGAGCGGAAGGTACGCCGGGCTGAGCCACTTGGGCGAAAGGTGCAGCCCCAGCCAGTCCAGCAGATCGACCAGGTGCGCGGCGAAACCGACGCTCACGCTCATGTTGGAGAACGCGTACTCGAGAATCAGGTCCCAGCCGATGATCCAAGCGATCAGCTCGCCGAGAGTGGCGTACGTATAGGTGTAGGCGGATCCCGCGATCGGGATCATGCTCGCCAGCTCCGCGTAGCAGAGGCCGGTGAGGGCGCAGACAATGGCAACCAGGATCAGCGAAATGGCGAGCGCCGGTCCAGCGCCCGGCCGCCCGGCGACGGCTCCGCCTGTTCCGTGCAGCCAGCCGAGGATGAGGTCGACGACCGGCGAATCCGCCCACTCCGCCTTGGCGGCAGGATTTCCGCCGATCGCCGTCCCGATCACGGTAAAGATGCCCGAACCGATGACAGCGCCGATGCCCAGAGCAGTCAGGCTGACCGGACCCAGCGTCTTCTTGAGCGCATTCTGCGGCAGCTCGGAATCGGCGATCAGCTTGTCAATCGACTTCTTGGCAAAGATTTGTCTGCCCAGCCGGTCCGCCTTCTTACAACAGATCTGATCCAGCTTGTCTGCGCTTCTTCGCTGCCGATCGCTCGGAAAAACGACACCGCCGGGGCAGGGCCAGCCAGTTCCGCCAGGCCTGCTCAGGGCGGTGTGCGTCAGAATTCTCTATCTGCTCGCGTCGTGCGTGAAACTACCGCTTGCTCTGCCCGCGCGACGCCTTCTTCAGCTTGGCTTTGTTGGCTCCGCGAGCGCCCGTGCGCTTGGCCTTGGGGGTCGCCTTTTTGCGAGCCGCCCGCTTGATCTTTTTGCGTTCTTCCGTGTCCGTGATGCTCTTTGTGTTTGCCATGAAAACTCCTCTACTTCTCTTTATCGTCAAGATCTCTCAAAACTTGAGAACAAAAATCTACACCCGCTCCAAAATGAGCGAATCTACATTCGCTCCAGTTGAGCGAACTTCTCCACCAGCTTCTTCAGGCCGTGTCCTTGAAATTGTACTGTAATCTTTGCGTCTTCCCCGTCGCCTTCGCGCTGGGCGACCGTTCCCTCGCCGTACTTCGGGTGCCGAACCCGCGTTCCTCGGCTGAGCCCGGTCCGTCCAGTCGGCGTCGGGATGTCGAGCTTTGGCCGGCCAAACCTCTGCCCAGCGCCCCCGTGCCCCGGAACCTTTTGTCCACGTGCCGCGAAGAAGTTGGCGACATTGTCGACCGAAGTCGCGCGTCCCGGACCGCCGCCCAGAGGCCGCCTGGAGCCCGCTCCGCTCTGCCGCTCCTGGCTCTCGTCCTCATAGCTGTAGTGCCGCTCACCACCGTCGCCGGCTCCCGCGGCTGCCCCTCTCGCTGCCTGCGGATACGGCGTCGCATACGCCCCTCGACCGCCGCCAAAGCCGCTTCCGTACCCAGACCCGTACTCGGACGCGCCGCCAAACTGCCCGCGCGCCGGCGGACTCCCCAGGTCCTCGATCAGCCGCCCCGGAACCTCTTCGAGAAAGCGCGACGCGATGCTCGCCTCCGGCATGTCGCTCCCATACCGGCGCCGGTACCGCGCCCGCGTCAGGACGAGCGTGTCCATCGCTCGCGTCATGCCCACGTAGCAGAGCCGTCGCTCCTCTTCGAGCCCGGTCGGGTCGGTGAACGTGCGCGAGTGTGGAAACAGACCCTCCTCCATCCCCGCCAAAAACACCAGCGGAAACTCGAGACCCTTTGCCGCGTGCAACGTCATCAGAGTCACTCGCGCCTCCGCCGAATAGCCGTCCGCATCGCTCACCAGAGCGGCGTGATCCAGAAACTCATGGAGCGTCTCGCCGCGCTCTTCGGCGTCCTGCGCCGCATTGGCAAGTTCCTTCAGGTTCTCAATCCGGCTGAACGACTCGGGCGTCGCCTCTTCTTCAAGCGCGCGAATGTAACCCGATCGATCGTTCAGGAATTTGATCAGCTCCGGCAAGGTGGCGCGATCGCCCTCGGTCCGAAACGCCGGCCGAGCTTTTACGTCAGGCTGCGCTGCTTCAGTTGCGGCGACAACCTCCCGATTACGCCGGGTCTCGGCCGCGCCAGACTTCAAAACCACCGGAGCAAACGGATTAAAGCTCGCCAGGTCGATCCCGTGCGCCCGGTCCGAGTCGACCGTGTTCTCGGCCGCGACCGTCGAGATCTCCTCACTCGGACCGAAGTCGAAGCCGAAGTTGAAGCTCGTATCGAACCCGGTCTCGGCGCCCGTGTCCTCCTCGCTCAACGTCGTCTCGGCCGATGCAAACGCCCCCACATCAAAGCTCGCATCCACCTCCGCGCCGGCCTCCGTCTCGCTGTCGCCCGATGCCTCGACATCCCCCATCAGCTTCTCGGCGAATCCCGGCCCGAGCATCGCCCGTCCATCCTCGATCAGCCGCCGAAATCCTTCAAGCGCCGCCAGGGCCCGCGCAGGCAAGAGCTTGTCCCGGATCGCAACGCCGATCGCATCCCACGTGCTCATCCCCGTCGAAAGCGCCATCCGCTCAAGCGTCTCCATCGTCGTCTTCCCGATACCCCGCGCAGGCGAGTTCACCACCCGCCCGAGCGCGACCGAGTCGTGCGGATTCATCACCAGCTTCATGTAGCTGAGGATGTCCTTGACCTCCGCGCGATCGTAAAAGCTGAAGCCGCCGACCATGTGGTACTTGATCGCGTACCGACGCAGTGCCTCTTCGACCAGGCGCGACTGCGAGTTCGTCCGATAGAGCACAGCACATCGCGGCTGCTCCTCCGCCTGCCCCGCCTCGCGCAGGTAGCGCTGCACGCGGTCGGCAATAAAGAGCGCCTCGTTCTCGCCGTCGGGCGCCTCGTAGAGACCGATTAGGCTGCCGCCCTCGCGCGAGGTCCACAGGTTCTTGCCCTTGCGCTGCGTGTTCTGCGCCACCACCGCGCTCGCGCCCTCAAGAATCGTCTGCGTCGACCGATAGTTCTGCTCCAGCCGAATCGTCCGCACCTCGGGAAAGTCCTTTTCGAACTCGAGGATGTTGCGAATATCCGCGCCGCGCCAGCTGTAGATCGACTGATCCTCATCGCCCACCACGCACACATTGCCGTGCGACCCCAGCAGCTTCATCAGTTCGTACTGCGGTCGGTTGGTGTCCTGGTACTCGTCGATCATCAGGTATCTGTAACGACGGTTGTATCTTTCTCTCACCTGCGCATCCGACTTCAGGAGCCGCACGGTCTCCAGCAGAAGATCGTCGAAGTCGAGCGCGTTCGCCTTCGCCAGCTCCTTCCGGTAGATCTCGAACAGATGCGCGATCTTCTCTTCCATCGGATTGGTGCTCGCCAGGAAATACTCCTGCGGATCGATCATGTGATTCTTCGCCCACGAGATCCGGCCCAGCGCCACGCGCGGCTTCATCTGCTTGTCATCGACGCCCAGCCGCTTCAGCGCCTGCTTCATCACGGCCTGCTGATCGGTCTCGTCGTAGATCGCAAAGGTCCGCGTCAGACCCTTGCCGTTCACGCGCAAAGCCTCGATATCGCGCCGCAGCACCCGCACACAAAAGGAGTGAAAGGTCGCGAGCGTCGGCCGCGCCAGCGATCTGTGGCCCAGGATCTTCTCGACCCGCTCGGCCATCTCCTTGGCAGCCTTGTTCGTGAAGGTGACCGCCAGGATCGCATCCGCCGAGACGCCGCGCTCCTCAATCAGATACGCGATGCGGTGCGTGATGACGCGCGTCTTTCCGCTGCCCGCGCCGGCGAGCAGCAACACCGGCCCGTCGACAGCCATGACTCCGTCCGCCTGCTGCGGATTCATCTTTTCGGTAAATCGTGACGCAAGTTCCGGCACGGCGTTCGCGCTCCAGGCTCCATTTTAGGCGGTTGCGGATTGGAAAACCGGTCCGCTCCGACCGGCTATTCTGGCATCTATGCCGCTGCGCAACCTCGCCGTCTTCTGTGCCTCCGCCCTGGGCGCCAACCCCGCTTACGCTGAAGCTGCCGCCGACCTTGGACGTCAACTTGCCGCCCGCAAGATCGGCCTGATCTACGGCGGGTCGAACGTCGGCCTGATGCACGCCGTCGCGCAGGCGACCCTGGACGCTGGCGGAGATGTGGTCGGGGTCATCCCTGAGGTGCTCGTCGATAAAGAGATCGCGCACCACGGCCTCACCGAGCTCCACGTCGTCGACACCATGCACACCCGCAAGGCCTTAATGAGCGACCGCGCGGACGCGTTCCTCATCCTCCCTGGCGGCTTCGGAACCATGGAGGAGATGTTCGAGGTGCTCGCCTGGCAGACGATCGGCCTGCATACCAAACCGATTCTTCTGCTCAATCTCCTGGGCTTTTATGACCACCTGCTCCGGTTCCTGGACCACGCCGTGGAGGAGGGCATGCTGCGACAGGAGGGCCGCCGCATCCTGCTCACCGCGACCACGGTCGAGGAGGCTCTCGGTCAGCTTGAGGCGGGCGTCCCGGATGCAACGTCCTGCGCCCCTGAAGCGTCTATCTAGAAATCCGCAGAGGCGAAGAAAAAGCAAATCGGCGGGTAAGAGATTGTAAGAAGACTGAGAAGATTTAGAAGATTTAGAACATTCAGGAGCAAAGCACCATGGCAGAGCGCGAAGTGGTTCTCGATCAACCCGTCCTCGTCGACGAACAGGCAGAGGCCGTCCGCGCCGCCACCGAGCGCGCAGAGCGTGCCGAGGCCGAGCTTGCGAAACTGAAGAACGCCGCCGCCCACGGAGCAAAATCTGGAGCTCCCGCCGCACCGAAATCGTCCGAGACCCGCGGTCCCGCAGCGCGCGAGGCTTCCCCTGATAGCGCCGGCGACGCAGCCCTCAAAGATCCACCCAGCCCGAACACAGCCGGGGAAGCTCCAGCGCTCTCGGCCGAAAAAGGCGAAGCCGAGCTTCGCAACGACTCCATGATGGCGCATCTG
>CAXUIB010000002.1:0-46289 GCA_964250945.1 uncultured Acidobacteriaceae bacterium | reverse complement strand
GGTCGGCGAGCCTCACCCCTTTCCCAAACACGCCGCGCACGAGCAGACCCGCCGCAGGTAGTCCCAACTATAGATCCCGCTCTCGTGCCCGTCGCTCCACTTGAAACGGAGCGCATACTTGCCGACCGGCGTCACCTCCATCGGCCGCACGGGCGCCTCATACAGCACCAGCGGTCCACCGGGTTTGGGCTTCGGCACACCGACCGGCCGCCCGGTCTTGTCGCGCTCCTCCTGACAGGTCGCGCAGGGGCAGGCGTTGCGCAGCCACCCAAACGTCCACGAGCTCCGGTGCCCGTCCGCCCAATCGATCTCGACGCCGGTCCCTTCCGTCTTCTTGACGCGCACCTTCGCCGGAGTCACCACCGGCTTCGGCAATGGCGCCGGCTCTGGCGTGGCCTCTTCTCCCCGCACAATGCGTATGCCTTCATGGCTCAAACCTCCACCTCTTCCTCTGCTATAAAAATGCCCCCGACCAAAACTGCGTGCATTGCCATTACGCCTGCCTCCAGAAGAAGTAAGCCGCCATCACCAGACCTGTCGCGACGACCGTCCCGCGCAGCACCTCCGGATTGCTCCTCCGGGCCCAACGTGCCCCCAGCCATCCGCCCAGGCCGGCAAACACCATCGAGATCAGGCAAAAATGCCACACAACAGCCCCGCTCACGATAAAGGTGGCTATGGCGCAAAAGTTCGACAGGCACGCGGCGACGACCTTCATCGCATTCAGCACCGGCATCTGCTCGATCCCGAACAGCGCCAGCACGGTCATCACCAGAAATCCGCCGCCCGCGCCGAAGTACCCGATGTAGAAACACACCGGAAAGAGGGCCAGAAACAATGGAACATACCCCGGCCGCGCCAGATTGTCTGCCGGTTGCCGCGCCCGGCGGCGCATCCACCGGCTCACCGGACCGCTCACGCCGAAGATCAGCGTCCCTGACAGAAGGAGCCAGGGGATCAGGTGCACAAACGTCCGCTGCGCCGTGTGGAGCAGCACCCACGCGCCTCCAAGACCGCCCGCCACCGACGTGAACGCGATCACAGGCACGAGGTCTCGCCGCAGATCGCCGCGCAGGGTCGCCAGGCTCGTCAGCTGCCCCGGCCAAAGCGCTACGGTGTTGGTCGCGTTCGCCGCGACCGGAGCGACGCCCACCCCGAGCATCGCGGGAAACGATAGAAACGATCCGCCTCCGGCCATCGCGTTCAGCACACCCGCGACAAACGAGGCGCTCACCAGCCACACGTAACGCCAGTGCACGGAGATCTCAGAGATCATCTTTCCTCATTGTAGCGATCTGTAACGATCCGGCCCGCAGCTTCACTTTCTCCGTACAGAGATTGCACGCGGGCGCTCCGGTTGAGGGCCCCTTTCTACTCGGAGGTTCGCTATGACGGACGCTCGGCTGATGCTCTTCTATCTTGTCTCCTTCGCCGGCTTCATCATGGTCGTCGGCGGCATGTACCTGCTTTACAAGCAGAAGATCTACATCGACAAGGAGTCCAACCAGCCCATCGAGATCCAGCTCCCCGGCAACCTCAGCTTCAAGAGCAACTACCCTGCGCTCGCGCTCTTTGTGCTCGGATTTATCCCGCTGATCTGGCCCTTTCACGAGTTGAAGCAGCTGGTGCAATACCCGCACGTCGTCCACGTCGATGTGACGGGAATACCGAAGACCAGCGTCTATCCCACGCTTGTCTACGCGTCCATCCCAACGACAGACGCCATCACCGAAGACGGCCAGCCATTCCACGTCAACGTTCCCATCATCGGCGACAAGGATCAGGACTACAAAGTGCTCCTCGTCGCCAACGGCTACGTGCTCGACACCGAGACCGTCTCCGGCCACGGCCCGGACGACATCAAGGTCCAGTTCAAGCCCGCCGTCCTGACCCCGCCACCCTTTCAGATCGCCACAGGACCGGTTCCGAAGGGCTACAAATGAGGCCCCCCATGCGCCATCGTCTCACTCTCCTCGCTCTCCTCTGCTGCCTGGTTCTCGCCCACGCCTCAGCCCAAAGCGCAGCGTCCCTGAGCGGCCGGGTCATCGACGCCGCCAGCAAGCAGGGCATGCCCAATCTTCAGGTCAAACTGCGGCCGCCGGCCAACTCCCATGCCGCCGTTGTGATCGGCAGCACAGACACATCCGGCAGCTTCAGCTTCAACCACATCGCGGCCGGCCGGTACCTGCTTGAGGTCTCGCAGGGGCCGTACGTTCTCTTTCGCCGGGAGGTCGATCCTCCGCAGACAAACAATCTTTCGATCCCGCTCCAGCGTCGCTGACCGGCGTGTTCGGTCAGAGGTCCTGCACCGGCATCTCGGGCGTCGCCGCGATCAACCGCTGCGTGTACTCCTCGCGCGGCCGCTCGCACACGTCCAAGACGTCACCGCACTCGATCAGGCGACCTCGCCGCATCACCGCCACGCGGTCGCACAGGTAGCGCACCAAAGGCATGGAGTGCGAGATAAACAGGTACGTCAGACCGTGCACGCGCTGCAAGTCCCGGAGCAGGTTCACCACCTGCGCACCGACGCTGACATCGAGCGCGCTCACCGGCTCGTCCAGCACCAGGAACTCCGGCCGCAGCGCCAGGGCGCGCGCGATGTTGATCCGCTGCCGCTGTCCACCGCTGAACTCATGCGGGTACCGCGCGAGAGCACTCCGATCGAGCCCGACCTCCGCCAGCATCGCCCCGAGCCGAGCGTCTTCGCCCTCGGCCGGCCGCTCGCGATGAATGCGAAACGGCTCGAGCAGGATCTCTCGCACGCGCATGCGCGGGTCAAGCGCGGCAAACGGATCCTGAAACACAACCTGCATCCGGCGACGCATGGCGCGCATAGCCCGACCGTTCAGACTCCCGAGTTCCACGCCGTCAAACCACACCTCGCCCGCCGTCGCGTCGAGCAGCCGAAGCACCATCCGCGCCACCGTGCTCTTGCCCGATCCAGACTCACCCACGAGCCCCAGGGTTTCGCCGCGTCGCACCTGAAGCGAGACCCCATCCACCACCCGCACCCTCTCCGGCCCGCGCGCGTACACCTTCACCAGGCCGCGCGCATCCACCAGCACCGGGCGCAGCACTGGGAGCCCCGACCCGTCCTGAACCTCCGCCCTCATGGCCGCGGAGCACCGTCCAGCTTCGGCCGGACGCTCGCGAAGCCCGTCTCCGTCTGGTACGCCCGAGCAAACGCAAGCACACGAGCGTCGGTGTAGAGCGGCCCCAGAAACGTCAAGCTGACCGGCGTCCCCGGCCCGCCCGCGTTGCGTAGGCTGCCGTCCTCGTCGCTCTCGGGCCCGGGCGCGTCGTCCCCCCGCACGCCGTTCGGCACGATCACCGCCGGCTGCCCCGTCAGGTTCGTCGCGACCAGCTGCACACCGCCGCTGGGCGTCACAATCACGTCCAGGCCCGCAAACACCTTCGCCATCAGATCGATCGCCAGCATGCGTGCCCGCATCGCCTGCACGTAATCGACCGCCGAATACATCCGCGCCACGCGAAACTGGTTGGGCCAGTCGAACGGCTCCTGCCCGGCCAGCAAGCGGTCGCGCCCACTCCGCGTTAGACCATCGAAGGCGGCCGCCCCCTCGGCCTCGAGCACCGGAACGATATCGCCAAACGGAAACTTCGGCATCTCGACCGGCGAGAGCGCCACGCCCATCTTGCGGAGCGCGGCCAGCGCCGCCGTGTTGTACCGCATGTCGTAGACGCGCCGCGCATAGTCGCCCTTGGCCCGCGCCGCCTTATTGTTGAAGTCCTCCAGCTCCTTGCCCTTCAACGTCTCGGGCGGCTTGGTCGCAACCGGAGGCGCGGGAGCGTCAAACGCCGACTTGATGTAGCCGACCTTGAGCCGACGCCAGTCCAGATCCGCATCCCAGTTGAAAGCCGCGTTACGCACCGTCCGGTCGCGCCCATCGGGACCGTAGATCGCGCTCATCACCAGAGCGCAATCCTCCACCGCCCGGCAGATTGGACCGATCTTGTCCATCGTCCAGCTCAGCGCCATCGCGCCCGTGCGCGGGACAAACCCGAACGTCGGCCGCAGACCCGTCACACCGCAGCGCGTCGACGGCGACGAGATCGACCCCAGCGTCTCGGTCCCAAGGGCAAACCCGACGCACCCGGCGCCGACAGCACTCGCGCTTCCGGCCGAGGATCCACTCGATCCCTGCCGGGTGTTCCACGGGTTGCGCGTCCGTCCGCCCGGCTTGCCCGAACCTCGCGGGTAGCCCCACAGATCGCCCTGCGCGAGAGCCCCCATCGTCAGCTTGGCGACCAGCACAGCCCCGGCCGCATCCAGCCGCCGCACCACCTCGGCATTCTCGTCGAAGCTCTGCGACTCAAACCCCGCCGCACCCCACGTCGTCGGGTAGCCCTTGACCGCCAGCAGATCCTTCGCTCCCCAGGGCACGCCGTGGAGCGGTCCGCGATACTTGCCCGCCGCAATCTCCCGGTCCGCCGCCGCCGCACTCGCCAGGGCGCGCTCGGTCGTCAGCGTGATCACAAACTTCAGCTCCGGATCGTAGCGCTTCAGCCGCGCGAGGTACAGCTTCGTGAGCTCCAGGCTGGTGACGCGCCGCGTTCGCAGGAGCTCTGCCAGCTCCCGCACCGTCGCAAAAGCGATCGCCTCCTCGCCCCAGTTCCGGAGCGCGTCTTTCCGTGTGTCGGCGATCAACGACATCTGCTTGGCCGCCGGGACCGCACTCATCCGCATCGGCTCCCTTGCCGTATCGAGCACCATCCCCCCCGGCACGGGATCGAACACAAACGCGGGCGGCACCGCGTTCTCGATGTGCAGCTTGCGGATGGCGACCACCGAAGCCCTCTGCTGCGTCACCCCCTCGACCATCATCGATCTCTGCTCCGGCGAGAGGCGCAGGCCGGCGATCGCCGCCGCCTGGTCGATCATCTCCGGCGTAATCGTGGGCAACGCCTCGGCATCCTCGCCAAACGCGGTCGGGGCGGACGCAGGCGTCTGGGTTGCCGTCCCCGATCCGACCGGCTCCGACCCTCTCGCCGTCAGACCTAGAACCGCTCCAGGAAAGAGCGTCCGCCCCAACCCCGCCATCGAACAAACCTCCAGAAACGCTCGTCGATTCACCTAAAACCTCCGGGCCTGTTCCGCCCCTCTATCCGCCGCTCAGCTCTCCGGCCACCGACGCGCACTCCCACGCGGCGGGCAAAACTTGGTCCGATACTTTGGTCCGATCTGGGAATCCGGATCCAGGGAGAGAGCAGAAGATTAATACTCACACGCCAGATGTTCGATACTATCGGACAAAAGCGTCCCCGAACCCCTGCAATCCTGCCGTCCTCTGCACCACGCTCCCAGACATCCAGAACGACCAAGGCGCACACAAAAAAACGCCGGTCAGCGAAGACACGAACACACACGTCTTGCCGCACTGTTGTCAGGAGATCTTCAATGTCACCCCTTTCTGCCTCACGCGTTCTCTTTTCTCTCGCCTTGGCTCCCGCGCTCGCCCGCGCCGACAATATTCCGTATGGCAACCCAGGCTCGATCGCCCCGACCAGCATCATCACGGCCGCGACCACCGGCGATGTGATGGGTTACTTCTTCGGCGCCAACGCGGCCTACACCGATACGGTTCGTCTCGTCGATGAGACCTCCGGCACCACCAGCCCCTACTTCTTCAATAACCAGACCGAATCCCTCGGAGCGTCGGCCAACTTCGGTGCGGTCACCGCCGGCGACACGCTGGCCTTTGAGGTCTACGACGCAAACCTCAATCAGACCTTCAGCTCCGACCCGAGCCTCAGTCAGGACGGCATCAATCACGCCTATGCCGCACCCTACTCCGGCGGCGTTATCGTCAACGGAGACACGATCCCCGCGGGAACCTACATCGGCATGGAAGACTTGAACAAGGCACACAGCGACTTCGACTACAACGACGTCACATTTGTCTTTGACAACATCGCTGTTGGAACCGGGACAGTCCCGGTAGTCTCGTCCGTCCCCGAACCGACCAGCATCGCCCTTCTCGGCACGGGCCTGCTCGCCGCGGCAGGCGGCTTGCGCAAAAGGCTCTCCCGGAAGTAACGCGCAGGTCGCAACGGATCAAGGAACAGACAAAGATGCCTCTGAGATCAACTCTCAGAGGCATTGTTCTTGCAGGATCGAGCCCGGCCCCAAGGCACCTGGACCTTGGAGCGGTTCTCCTGTAGGTGTATAGCGAAATCACGGGCCTCATGCCCGTTTTCGCCAATGAAAACGGCGCTCCCACCCTCTATCCGACTCACAGCAGCATGAGAACCGCTCTAGATATCCAGGTTCTTCACGTCCAGCGCATTCTCCTCGATAAACTTCCGCCGGCTCTCGACATCCTCGCCCATCAGCGTCGTGAAGATCTCCTCGCACCCGGCAATGTCCTCGAGCCGCACCTGCAAGAGCGTACGCCTCGCCGGGTCCATCGTCGTCTCCCACAACTGCGGCGCCGTCATCTCGCCCAGACCCTTGTAGCGCTGCACCTGGTACTCCTTTTTGCCCTGCTCGATGACGTAGTCGAAGAGCTCGCGGACCGTCTGCTTTTCGACCGGATCCTGCGGCCCTTTGCCAGCGCGTCGTCCCGGTTTCGCCTCGGCCATCGTTCCTGGAGCGGCCGCAATCAGATCGACCACGCCCTCCTCCTGCGCCACCTCGTCCGCCTCATCCATGGCGGTCTGACTCGTCGGCGCTGGCTGCTTCGCCGCGTACTCGACCGCAAACGGCCCGGAGAGCCTGTCGCCGATCTGTGCGTGCTTGGCCAGCAACTGCCGCGTCTCGGGCGAACTCGCCAGCGTCCAGTCGATGCGCCGCAGCGCCCCCTGCGCGTCGGTAAAGCTGACGGAATAAGTGCGGTGCTCCTCGTCAAACTCAACCCCGGACACCTGCCGGAACTGGTACGCACGTTCGAGCGACTTCAGCCGCGACCGCATCTGCTCCAGCTTTGCGGCACTCTCGAAGTCCACGCGCCGCGCCGGGTCCTTGCCCTCACTCGCAAAGATCTCCGCAAACGCCCGCACCACATCGTCGTTGCGCATGCGCTTTGCCACCTTGTCGAACAGCGCCAAATAGTCGTTCAGCTGACCCATGTACTTCGTCAGCTCCTTGCCTTCAAGCACCGCGCCGCCCTCGCCGTAGCGAATCACCATGCCATCCGACGCGCGCTTCACCATCACGGAGACGTACTCGCGATCGTCCTTGATGTACTGCTCGAACTTGCCCTTCTTGATGCGGTAGAGCGGCGGCTGCGCGATATACACGTGCCCGCGCTTGATCAGCTCCGTCATGTGCCGGAAGAAAAACGTCAGCAAGAGCGTGCGGATGTGCGATCCGTCGACGTCGGCATCGGTCATCAGAATCAGCTTGCCGTAGCGCAGCTTGGCCGCGTCGAAGTCGTCCTTGCCGATGCCGCAGCCGAGCGCCGTGATCATGGCGCGAATCTCCTCATGCCCGAGCATCTTGTCGTAGCGCGCCTTCTCCACGTTCAGGATCTTGCCCTTGAGCGGCAGGATCGCCTGAAACTTGCGATCGCGGCCCTGCTTTGCCGTGCCGCCGGCCGATTCACCCTCGACCAGGTAGAGCTCGCACTTGTCCGGATCCTTCTCCGAACAATCCGCCAGCTTGCCCGGCAGGCCGCCGCCGTCGAGCGCACCCTTGCGCCGCGTCAAATCGCGCGCCTTGCGCGCCGCCTCGCGCGCCCGCGCCGCGTCGATCGCCTTGTTGATGATCTTCTTCGCCACCGCCGGGTTCTGCTCAAGAAAGGCCCCCAGGCGCTCGTTCACAAACGCCTGCACCGTCCCCGCGATGTCCGAGTTCAGCTTGCCCTTGGTCTGGCCTTCAAACTGCGGCTGCGACAGCTTCACCGAGATCACAACCACCAGGCCCTCGCGCACATCGTCGCCCGAGAGATTCTCCTTCACGTCCTTGAACAGGCCGAGCGACTGTCCCGCTGCATTGATCGTCCGGGTCAGCGCCGTCTTGAACCCCGAGAGATGCGTCCCACCATCCACCGTGTTGATGTTGTTGGCAAACGTAAACACCGTCTCCGAGTACGCGTCGTTGTACTGCAAGGCGATCTCCATCGTCACGTTGTCGCGCTCGGCCTCCATGTAGATCGGCTTCTCGTGCAGCACCTGTTTGCCGCGGTTCAGGTGCTTGATAAACTCCGCGATGCCGCCGATGTACTTGAACTCCTGATGCTTCGCCTCGCCAGACTTCGCGTCGGTCGTGCGCTCGTCCGTCAGGTGGATCTCGAGACCCTTGTTCAAAAACGCCAGCTCCCGCAGACGCTGCGCCAGGGTGTCGTAGTTGAACTCCGTGACCGTAAAGATCGACTTGTCCGGAAGGAAGTGCACCTTGGTCCCACGCCGCTTCGACGGCCCCATCCGGCGCAACGTGCTGATCGGCGCACCCTTCGAATAGTCCTGCTCCCACGCATACTTGTCGCGCCAGATCTCAACGTCAAACTCCTCTGACAGAGCGTTCACGCAGCTCACGCCGACGCCGTGCAGACCGCCCGAAACCTTGTAGTTCGAAGCGTCGAACTTGCCACCCGCATGCAGCATCGTGAGCACCACCTGCACCGCCGGCATCTTCTCGCCGTTGATCACCTTGTCGTCGACCGGGATGCCGCGCCCGTCATCGACCACCGTAATCGAGTTGTCGACGTGGATCGTCACATCGATCCTGGTCGCATGGCCGCCCAGCGCCTCATCGACCGAGTTATCGACCACCTCGTACACCAGATGATGCAGCCCCTGCTCACCCGTCGACCCGATATACATCGCCGGCCGCAGCCGGACCGCCGCCAAGCCTTCGAGCACCGTGATATTCTCGGCCGAGTAACCGCCACCCTCCACCGGCAACACATCGTCGTTCAAATCAAGCTCCAGGGTCGCCTCGGTCGGCAGTGCAGTCGTCGCCATCAAATCTCCAGTGCGGTCGATCTATCCTCTTCAGAGACGCAAGAAGCCACGCCAAATCAGCGCCTTAGCTCGCTCTGGACGGACTTGTCCCGCACCTTAAGTATAGCATTCGCGAAGTTCCGGCCAGCCTCCTCGATCGATCCGAAGATCAGCCCGAACCAGACTTGAGCCCGGACCCTTCGGGCTAGGTTTCAACGACTCAGACCGGAAGGCGAGCACCTCCTCACAGCCTCAACCCAAGCACAAAATCGTCGCAGACCATCCTGCCCACCGTAAACGTTCGCGTCCCGATCCGCTCAAATCCCTGCCGAGCATAAAAGCCGAGCGCCGCATCGTTCCGTCCGTACACCCCCAGCAGCAGCCGACCGGCGCCGCGCGATCGCGCCTCTCTGACCGCCCACTCCATCAGCGCTCGTCCCATGCCGGCGCCCTGAAACCGGTGCAAAAGGTAGATCCGCTTCAGCTCCACATCCCCACTCGCAAGCGACACCGGCAGATCGGGCGGACACACCACGGCATACCCGACCGGAGCCCCTTTCACCTCCAGCAAACAGCAGGCCGCATCCTCTGCCCCGAGCCAGCCGGCGTACTTCGCCGCGCTATGCTGCACCGTACAGTGCGTCAAAATGTCGGCGCCCTCCAGCTCTCCCGCGTACGTCTCCAGCATGGTCGCCTGTCCGAGGAGCGCAAGCGCCTCCGCATCCCCGGGCGCACCTCGCCGAAGCCCCCACATCTCCCGCCAAAGCTCCTGTTTCATCCGTTCAGTCTAGAGCCTCCGCGCGAAGCGATCCGCCAACCGGCCGGTACTCCTATATACTCAAAGGGTTGTCCCTAAACAGCTTCTCTAGAACTTCAGGATCACCATGCCCAAACTCAAAACACACTCCGGAGCCGCCAAGCGCTTCCACAAGACCGGCACCGGCAAGTTCAAGCGCGGACAGTCCAAGATGCGCCATATCCTCACCTCGAAGGCGACCAAAACCAAGCGCAAGCTCGGCGGGTCGGCGCTGATCTCCGAGGCCGACGCTCCCAAGATCGCCCGCATGATTCCCTACGCCTAAACCTAGCGATCCAATAACCCACCATTCTGATCGAGCCGCTTTCATTCTCAAAGCAAGGGCCTAGTACCAAGCAGCGCCCCTGGATCTGCGATCTCTTCCCCGCGCAAACTCCACCGAGATCAGCTCAAACCCCAAGCGTGTGAAGAGGAACCCTTTCCTCCAGCCGCTCCCCCGAATCACCCGAAAAGGAGATCCACCATGCCCCGTGTCAAACGGAGTACCAAACGCACCGACCGCCGCAAAAAAATCCTCAAGCGCGCCAGCGGCTACTTCCTCACCAAATCCAAGCTCTACCAGGCCGCCCAGGAGGCCGTCGAGCGCGGACTCATGTTCGCCTACACCGGCCGTAAACAGAAGAAGCGCCAGTTCCGCTCGCTTTGGATCGTCCGCATCGGCGCCGCAGCCAAGCTCAACGGCATGAGCTACTCGACCTTTATCGCCGGCCTCAAATCCGCCGGCAACCAGCTCGACCGCAAGGTTCTCGCCGATATCGCAGCCAACGACGCCGCCGGCTTCACCGCCCTGGTCGCCCAGGCGAAAGCCGGCCTCGCCTCCAAGCAGCAAACGGCGGCATAAGCACCCGACACAGACGGCAAAAGACAGGCTCCCGCGGGGGCCTGTTTACGTTCTACGCTGTCGTAACGGCATGCTGGTTTCTCGGCGGGAGAGACACATTTGACCTGTCATTCTGAGCGCCGCGACCAAACCCCGTATCTCGCCGGGCTTCCGATCGGGCTGCGCAAACCCCGGCGCCGCGTCCTCTCCCTACCCCTGCTTCTCCTCGCCTCTGCCATCTCCGCGCCCGCGCAAAAGGTGGCCATCACCTTCGACGACCTCCCCGCACATGGCGACCTCCCGCCCGGCGTGACGCGCCTCGATGTCGCCAAATCTATCCTGGCCACGCTCCACGATCAGCACCTGCCTCCCGTCTACGGCTTCGTCAACGCCGCCAAGCTCGAAAAGGCTCCCGACGACATAGAAGTCCTCAAAGCCTGGCGCGCAGCCGGCAATCCCCTCGGCAGCCACACCTGGTCCCACCCGGCGCTCAACGACCTCACCCCAGCCGAGTTCGAAGCGGATATAGCAAAGGACGAGCCTGTCCTCACATCGCTTATGCAGGGGGAGGACTGGCACTGGTTCCGCTACCCGTTCCTCCTGGAAGGCGACACCCTCGAGAAGCGCCGCGCCGTCCGCCTCTATCTCCAACAGAACCACTACCGGATCGCCCAGGTCTCGATCGACTTTGAAGACTATCTCTGGAACGCTCCCTACGCCCGCTGCGTCGCGCGCCAGGACGACAAAGCCATCGCCCACCTTCGCAAGAGCTATCTCGCAACCGCCGACCAGTACATCGCTGTCTATCGCCATCTGACTCACACTCTCTACCGTCGCGACATCCCCTATGTTCTTCTCCTCCATATCGGAGCCTTCGACGCGAAGATGCTGCCCGACCTCCTCGCCCTCTTCCGTCGGCGCGGCTTCACCTTCATCCCCCTCCCCCAAGCCATGAAAGACGCGGTTTACAGGCGAGATCCCGACATCGCGCTGAAGGATGGCGGCGCCTTCCAGGAGCAGGTCGCCCCAGCCCGCCACGTCGAGATCCCGCCCAACAGCAAGCCTTACAAAGAACTCGAAAGCACATGCCGCTGACCTCCTGAGAGGGAAAGCACGTCTGAAGAGCCGGGGGTTTATATCTGGATCGCAGTTGCGCCACCGGGCAGACGCGCCGTAGATTGCATCCTACCGAGACACGTACCATCTATCCCGGGGGCCTGCATTGATCAAATTCACCATCATCTTGAGGCGCAAGCCCGGCCTTACTCACGAGCAGTTTGTGCAGCACCACCGCAACGTGCACGCTCCACTCTTTTCTTCACTCCCGGAAGTAAAGCAGCACGTTCGTCGCTACGTCCAGTGTCATGCCACCGGCGACCAGCTTCCAGGTCTACCCGACTCCAGGATCGACGGATCGACCGAACTCTGGTTCGACGATCTGGCAGGCCTAGCGGGTGTCTTTCAGTCAGAGGCATACATGAAGACGATCCGGCCGGATGAAGAAAAATTCCTGGACCTGCACGCCTGCGAGTTCCTCGTCGGCACCGAATACCCCGTCATCGGATAGCTTGGAAAACACTAGAGCGGTTCTCCTGCAGGTGTATAGCGAGAACATGGCCCTCATGGCCGTTTTCCTCAATGAAAACGGCACTCCCACACTCTATCCGACTCACAGCAACAGGAGATCCGCTCTACGCCTGATACCGCAGCTTCAGCCGCAAAAACGGAGCTTCGATCGTGTGATAGCTCGCGACCGCGACCACCGTCGAGCCCAGCAGAATCCCCAGAAAACACAGCAGGCTCGTCACCGCTGTCGGCAAGGGAAGCGCGCCGTACATCCACGCCGTCCATCGGTCGATCTGCTCCGAGCAGATGTAGTGCCACAGGTAGAGGCCGTAGCTGTATCGGCCAAAGAAGCGCAGCCAGCCGAACGAAAAGACGCGGCCGGCCAAACTCCCCAACCGCAGCGCCAGCGAGAGTACAGCGGCATAAAAGATGCCCAGAGCCGTGTATCCAAAGGTCATCATCGGCAGGCTGCCGAACCAGACCGTATCGGCGCGAAGCACCACCAATGTGACCACAGCCAGTGCGCCCACGGCGGCCATCCATGCGGCACGCGCCGAGGGCAGCGGCGACAGGGCCAGCAGCGCCCCAAACAGGAGCGAATCCATCCGCGTCGGCAGGTCCTGGTAGATCGCCCAGCCGTTCGCATGGCCATGCAGGATCATGCCTGTACGCAGACAGAACGCAAGCACAACCCCCGCCCAGCAGACGCGCACCAGTGCCGCCCGCGACATCCGGCTGCCGATAAACCATGGCCAGATAAGGTAAAACTGTTCTTCGAGCGCCAGGGTCCAGAGGTGATGAAAGTTCAAAGGACCAAGCGCGCCCAGGCTCTGATCCTGCCCCAGAGCGATGTTGGTGCCGTATAGAAAAAAAAGAACATGCCCAAGTCTCCAGTGGATGTGGAGCAGCGGCGAAAGGGCGAGCGCGACAAACAGGATGAAGTAATAAAGCGGAAACAGCCTGAGCGCCCGGCGCATGTAGAAATTCTGGTAGAAGCGCTCCGATCCACGCTGGCGATAGAGGATCGAGGTGATCAGATACGCCGACAGGACCAGAAAGGCGTCGACGCCGGTCCACCCCGGGGACGCTACCAGGCCGAACCGGCCCAGACCGCGCCGCGGAAGGTAGTGAAACAGCAGCACCAAGAGCACAGCCCATCCGCGAAATCCATCGAGCGCGGTGATATGCGGCAAAGGCGTCCGCTCCGGTGGCGCCTCCGGAACTACGACCTCCGCCGCAACCGGATCCAGCACAGCCCCGCTCCCCGCAGCCGACGGCATCCCTGACCGAAACTCTTCCGCCACGGGGTACGCCCGGCGGCGGAGATTGAGGTCCAGATTTCGGTCCAGGTTCATCGGTAACGTGTAGCTCTGCAAGGGGAGTGCCTGATGAGGCGGATACAACGTATCCTATACCCATGGCCGCACCCAATTCGCCGCAGGAATCGATCGCCTCCGCCGCCGCTCTCTTTGAGTCGTGGGGACGATATCCAAACTACCCCGCCAAAGTCGTCCCGCTTCACTGGCAGAGCGAGTACCCGGCCGTCACCGAAGGCATGCACGACGGAGTCCTTCCGGTCGGCATGGGCCGGTCGTACGGCGATGTCTGCCTGCTCAAGGGCGGCAATCTCGTCCTCACCACAGGCATGCACCGTCTGCTCGACTTCGACCCCCAAACCGGCATCCTCACCGCCGAAGCCGGCATCACGCTCGCCCAAGTCCTCGACTTCTGCGTCCCGCTCGGCTGGTTTCTCCCCGTCACCCCAGGCACCAAGTACGTCACGCTGGGCGGCGCCATCGCCAACGACATCCACGGCAAAAATCACCACAGCGCGGCGACCTTCGGCGTCCATGTCCCCTGCTTCGAGCTCGTCCGCTCCGACGGCTCGCGGCGCCTCTGCTCGCGCACCGAAAACCCGGACTTCTACGCCGCCACCATCGGCGGCCTCGGCCTCACCGGCCTCATCACCTGGGCACAGCTCAAGCTCCGTCCCATCGTCTCGCGCAAAATCGACTACGAGGGCATCCAGTTCCACGGCATCGACGAGTTCCTCGACCTCACCAAACAGGCCGAGCATATCGAGTACACCGTCTCCTGGGTCGACTGCGTCTCCACCGGCAAAAACTTCGCCCGCGGCATCTTCATGCAGGGCGAGCACTCCACGGAGCCCGACTCGCTCACCCGCTCGCCCGAACCCAAGCTCGTCTTCCCGGTCGAGGCCCCCGGTTTCGCGCTCAACTCCATGTCCGTCTCGCTCTTCAACACGGCCTTCTTCCACAAGCAGATCCACAAACGCGTCACCGCCCTCCACGACTACGAACCCTTCTTCTACCCGCTCGACAAGGTCCTCCACTGGAACCGCATGTACGGCAAGGGCGGCCTCTTGCAGTTCCAGTACGTCATCCCGTGGGACCACGCGTACGAGGGCACGATCGCCGTGCTCAAAGAGGTCGCAAAATCCGGCCTCGCCAGCTTTCTCGCGGTGCTCAAGGCCTTTGGCGACCGACCCTCGCCCGGCATGATGAGCTTCCCCAAACCCGGCATCACGCTCGCCCTCGACTTTCCCATCAAACCCGAGAAGAGCTTTGCGCTCTTTCGCCGCCTCGCCGACATGACGCGCGAGTTCGGCGGCCGGCTCTACCCCGCCAAGGACGCCGCCATGACCGCCGCGCAATTCCAGGCCTTCTACCCGCAGTGGCAGACCTTTGCCCGCTACCGCGACCCACAGATCACCTCCTCCTTCTGGGAGCGCGTCACCGGAGATCACCCCATCCAATGAGCAGCTCCCCAGCCACCACCTTCGCCCAAGCGCCGCCTGACACCGGCACCCGCACCATCAGCACACGCGCCAAACCATCAACGCAACCCAAGAAGATACTCGTCCTCGGCGCCACCTCCGGCATCGCCGAGGCCACATGCCGAATCTGGGCCCGCGAGGGCGCCAGCCTCTTTCTCGTCGCGCGCAACGCCGAAAAACTCGCCATCGTCGCCGCCGACCTCCGCACCCGCGGCGCTGCCTACGTCGACACCGCCGTCGCCGACCTCGACAACACCGAAAAGCACCCCGAGCTGCTCGCCCACGCCATCAACTCGCTCACCGGCATGGACGTCGCCTATCTCACGCACGGCATCCTCGGCGACCAGAACGCCGCCGAGCAGGACTTCCGCGTCGCCGAGCAGATCCTGCGCACCAACCTCCTCTCCGTGGTCTCGCTCCTCACCTGGCTAGCCAACTTCTGCGTCCAGCGCCACGCCGGCACACTCGCCGTCATCAGCTCGGTCGCCGGCGACCGCGGCCGCAAGTCGAACTACCTCTACGGAGCCTCCAAAGCCGGCCTCTCCGCCTTCCTCGGCGGCCTCCGCAACCGCGTCGACCGCGAAGGCGTCACCGTGCTCAACATCAAGCCCGGCCCCGTCCGCACCAGCATGACCGCCGGCATGAAAGGCAGCCACAAGTTCGCCGACGTCAACAAGGTCGCGCAATCGATCGTCAAAGCCGTCGACGCAAGACGCGACACCCTCTATACCCCATTCCAGTGGCAGCCCATCATGTTCGTCATCCGCCACATCCCGGAACGCGTCTTCAAAAAGCTCAACCTCTAATCCTGTCGACCTTTACTGACTAGGTTGACTTCACTCGACGGAAGTGAGAACATTGGCTTCCGGCAAACGCCTAAGAAACACTATTGCGCGCGCCGGCTACATAGGGGCTCCTGCGGGAGCCCTTTATCTTTGGAGAAGACGTGAAGCGCGTTGCCATCTTCGTCGATGCCGGTTATTTGTACGCTCAAGGGTCTGCAAGCCTCCAGGGAAATAAAGCTAAACGAGAGAACGTAAGGCTTGATCACGTCAGATTCGTGAAGAGATTAAGAGCTCTCGCCACGAATCTGCAGCCCTCAGCGTCCCTACTAAGAATTTACTGGTATGACGGGACCTCAAGAGGTCCTACTCTTGATCATCGGATGCTTGCGGATTTAGATGACGTCAAGCTGCGCCTTGGCTTTATCAATAGCCTCGGACAACAGAAGGGAGTCGATTCACTTCTCGTGACCGATCTGGTTGAGCTCTCGAGAAACGGTGCAATTTGCGATGCCCTCTTACTCGGAGGAGATGAGGATCTTAGAATCGGTGTCCAGATCGCACAAAGTTTCGGTGTTCGGCTTCACCTCATTGGTGTCGAACCTTCCCGACGATCTCAGTCGCTCCAGTTACGGCAAGAAGCAGATACAAAGCACGAAATTTCGAGCGCCGAGATCAGAGAGTTTCTAAGCATTGTCGTTACCCCGGGCGCTTCAGAACGAGTTGTGATACCGCCCGCTACAACAAGTTTAGCAAAAACTCAGAATTCCTCAGAAGCTCTCAACGAACTCGAAGCATCTCTCGACCAAGCCATAGAGAGCGTACTTGCGAGGCTCGATCCGGCACAGACGTTGGCGATCAACACAGCATTGCAAAGCAGCCACTCAGTCCCATCCCAGTACGACAGACGTGTCTTAGCATCTTGCAGGACGGCACTCGGACGCGACCTCACAATGGAAGAAAAGAAGCTGATGCGAGGTCGTTTCATAGCTAGAGTTCGAGCGTTAGCTGATCTGTAGAGATCCCCTCCGCTTACTGCTGTTGCGCCATCTGCTGCTGCCGCGTCAACGGCGGCGCCTGCTCGGGCAGAGCCGTCGCCCTCTCCACCAGGATCGACCAGTCCTCCGGCACCGGCATCTCCTGATCCAGCGAGAACGCGCCCTCGCTCGGCGTCACCCGTACGGCCACCGTCAGATCGCTCTTCGCCCGTCCGCGAAACATCCCGTGCGTCGGCGGAACATCGGAGTAGTCGCGCCCGATCGCCGTTCGAATATGCCGGTCGCCCGTCACCAGGCAGTTCGTCGGATCGAACCCGACCCATCCCAGCTGCGGAATCAGCGCCTCCACCCACGCATGGGTGGCCGAACTCCCGGAGCGATCCGCGTCGCTTTCGCCGTGATAAAGATACCCGCTCACGTACCGGCACGGAATCCGGAGCTTCGACCGCACCAGAGCGATCATAATATGCGCAAAATCCTGGCAGACGCCGGCGCGCGTGCTCAGCGCCAGATCGATCGGCGAATCGACGTTGGTCGACTTCGGCTTGTAGTCGAAGTACTCATACATCTGGTGGTTCAGCCGCTGCAAGCTCATCAGCGGGTCGTCCTTGCGCTCCGTGCCGAAGCGCTCGGCCAAGGCATCCAGAGCCGCGGTCGGCTGGGCAAACTCGCTCGGATGCAGCATCTCCCAAAAGTCTCCGGACCGTACCAACTCGTCCAGATCGCCCCACGCCTCGGGCGCCAAAAACGCCGGAACCTGTGCCGCCGGCTGCAACTCCACCAGAGACTCAGCAACGATCACAAGCTGCCCATGCTGCCCTGGAATATCGAAGTGGTGCACATGGTTCTGCAGATGATCGCGATAGGAAAACACCCGGCACCGCGGACTCACCGAAAGATGAAACGTCAGGCACCGCTGGTTGCCGTCCGAACGCGGATGCATGTACGTCTCCATCATGCTTTCGCTCACGGCATTGCTGTACAAAAACTTCGTCAGGTGCCGAATCGAGTAGTACATCGCGACCTCCCTGCCTCTAAATGTCAGCACCTATCCAGCCAGAGCAGTCTGAATGCTGTAATCCACATACAACTCATAGATCATCTCGTGAATGGAGCAGCACTGCGCCTTGATGTTCTGCAGATACCCAACCACATCACCGTTCAGGATGTCCTCGACGCTTGAGTAGCTCAGGGTTGCCTGCAGACGCCCCCCAAGCCGCCGGAGCGCCTCCGCCCGGTTCTTTCCGCTCTGCAGATGAATCGCCTCAAGCGCCCCTTGCAAGCTGTCGATCGAGAACCGAAGCGAGTGCGGAAACTCTTCATCCAGCAGCAGGAACTCGAGAATCCACGCCGGCGAAAGATCCGCGGTGTACACCTTGCAGTACGCCTCAAATCCGGTCGCGGACCGCAAAAGACCCATCCACTCCAGGTACTCGTTGGCCTCATGCACACGGTCGCGATCGCCCCACAGATCCTCGTGGTACGCCTCAAGCAACATGGCGGTAGCGGACGCGCGCTCGATATATCGCCCTACCTGGATGAACTGCCACCCCTCCCCGTGACTCATGGTCGAATCGGTGACGCCCTGAAACTGGTGCACGGCCTCCATCACCTGCTGGAGAAACTCGGTCGGCTGCGCCATGCCCGCGCTCAGCGACTCAGGATCCGCCGCACGCTCGATCTCAGGCCGCGTCACCTGCAGGTACAGGCTGTTCAGCCGATGCCACTGCTCGGTCGAAATCTGCTCCCGAACATGCCGCGAATTCTCCCGCGCCGAGATAATGCACGACACAATCGAGCTCTTCAGCCCCGTGTCAAAGGTCAGCCGCTGCGTCAGCGAATAAGGGTTGCCGTTCCACCGCACATCCTTCGGATTGCCCAAGACAAACAACACCCGCTGCCATCGCCGGTCCGCATTCAACGGCCCCTCATCGAGCATCAGGTTTAGGTTTACATCGAGCAGCCGCGTCGTGTGTTCCGCGCGCTCAAGATAACGACTCATCCAGTACAAACTATCGGCAACACGGCTCAGCATCGGACCCCCCTAGGAACAGCTATGCCACTTGTGCGATATGCGGCAGGTGTTCCGCAGTGATTTCGGTCAAGTCAATGCGTTCTGAGGCGTGTTGGATATCGATCCCAACAACCTTTCCGTCTCCGTCAAAGTCAACTACGAGACCATCTGCAATCTCTTTCGAATCCGCGCTGCCGGCTGAAGAAAGGTCTATATAGAGTGAGTCGGTGTCCTTGTAGTAATGCAGCTTCATGCATTCCTCCTGGTGTATCCGCTGTCGCGAAAGGCGTTGTGGAGAGTAAGGCCGTCCGCCAAGGTAACTACTCGGAGAATTTTTCCCGGTAAGTCCTGGGCGTAACCCCAGAAGCGAATGCGACCATCCTCCTGTACTTCGCTTTCGATCGGAGCAGCTATGACAGCGAGACAAGATTCGATTCTAAGGTACGGACGTTTGCGGAGCACCTGCTCACGGAAGTAGGCCGTCATCGGAGGGGGTTCGCTCACCGTCTGCTCCACCTCACCCAGTCAACACCCACGTATCCTTGCTCCCGCCCCCCTGCGACGAGTTCACCACCAGCGATCCCTCCTTCAGCGCCACCCGCGTCAGGCCGCCCGGCACAATCGTCACCTTGTCGCCGTAAAGCACATACGGCCGCAGATCCACATGCCGCGGCACCATCTCATCCCCAATCAGGCACGGCGCACGCGAGAACGAGATCGTGGGCTGCGCTATGTAGTTCCTCGGGTCGGCCTCGATCTTGCGCGCAAACTCCTCGCGCTCGGCCGCCGTCGACTGCGGTCCGATCAGCATCCCGTACCCACCGCTCTCGCCCACCGCCTTCACCACCAACTTGTCGAGATTCGCAAGCACATGCTGCCGCTCTTCCGGCCGCGTCATCAGGAACGTTTCGACGTTGTCAAGCACCGCATCCTCGCTCAGGTAGTAGCGAATGATCGCCGGAACATACGCGTACAGCGCCTTGTCGTCCGCCACCCCCGTCCCAAATGCATTCGCGAGCGAAACGTTCCCCGCCCGGTATGCATTGAACAGACCCGCAACCCCGAGGATCGAATCCCCGCGAAACGCCAGAGGATCGATAAAATCGTCGTCCACGCGGCGGTAGATCACGTCCACCCGCCGCAAACCGCTCGTCGTCCGCATATACACGACGTTGTCGTGCGTCACCAGATCGCGCCCCTCCACCAGCTCAATCCCCATCTGCCGCGCCAGGTACGCGTGCTCGTAGTACGCCGAGTTGAACACCCCCGGCGAAAGCAGGACGATGTTCGGCTCCGGCCGGCCCTCCGGCGCCAGCGACCGCAGCGTCCCCAGCAAAAGCTGCGTGTACTGCTCGATCGGACGGACGTTGTACCTCCGAAACAGGTGCGGAAAGATCCGCTTCATCACGCGCCGGTTGGTCAGCATGTAGCTCACGCCCGACGGCACCCGCAAATTGTCCTCCAGCACCGCAAACGATCCGTTCTCAAGCCGGATCAGGTCCGTCCCGCACACCGCGATATACACATTCCGAGGCACCGGCAAACCCCGCATCTGCCGCCGAAAATGCTTGCAGCTGAACACCACCTCGCGCGGCACCACACCGTCTTCGAGGATCCGACCCTCGTTGTAGATGTCCTTCAAAAACAAGTTGAGCGCCGTGATGCGCTGCGTCAAGCCGCGCTCGATCGTCGACCACTCGGCGCTCGTGATAATCCGCGGAAGCAGGTCGTACGGAAAGATCTGCTCCGTACCCTCGTCCCGACCGTAGACCGTAAACGTAATGCCCTGGTTCAGAAAGCTCAGGTCGGCCGCCTGCTTGCGACGCTGCAATTCCTCCGTCGGCAGCGACGAAAAATGCTCGAGCAGAGGCTCATAGTGCTCATGGAGATCGACCTCCGACTGAAACATCTCGTCGTAGGCATGGTCCAGCAGATAGTTCTTCAGCGCAGCTTGATCGAACTGGGAAGACGGTGTCCGGGGCATCAGGAACCCTGAGTATAGCGGCACAGGTACCGCCTCTCAAGCAGTATCGCCGCGTGGAGCACAACTCTTTCCCACGCCGGGCATCCGTCTCTGTCCTGCCCAGTCCACGCCCACGTCGATCGGGCCGGCCATCGCGTCCAGCTGCGGTAGACTAAAGAGACGCGCATTTTCGACCCCTCACCGTCCCTCAACCGCGCCCAGACAGGATTACCCCCGCACGTGAGCACCCTCGCCACCGCTACCCAAGCCATCCGCAACATCGCCATCATCGCCCACGTCGACCACGGCAAGACCACCCTCGTCGACGCCATGCTGCGCCAATCCGGCACCTTTCGCTCGAACGAGGCCGTGGCCGAACGCGTCATGGACTCCAACGACCTCGAACGCGAGCGCGGCATCACCATCCTCGCGAAAAATACCGCCATCCAATACCACGGCACCCGCGGCGCCGAATCCAAAATCAACATCGTCGACACCCCCGGCCACGCCGACTTCGGCGGCGAAGTCGAGCGCGCCCTGAAGATGGTCGACGGCGTCGTCCTCCTCGTCGACGCCTCCGAAGGCCCCCTGCCGCAGACCCGCTACGTCCTCTCGAAAGCCCTCGAAGCCAAACTCACACCCATCCTCGTCATCAACAAGATCGATCGCCCCGACGCCCGTCCGCAAGAGGTCCTCAACGAGGTCTACGACCTCTTCATCGACCTCGACGCCGACGAAAGCGTCCTCGACTTCCCCGTCATCTACACCAACGGCAAAGCCGGCACGGCCACCATGGACCTCAACACCCCCGGTACCGACCTCCAGCCGCTCTTCGACCTCATCATCAACACCATTCCCGCCGCCACCGGAACCCCCGACGGCGACCTCCAGATCCTCGTCACCAACCTCGACTACTCCGACTACCTCGGCCGCCTCGCCATCGCCCGCGTCTTCAACGGCACCCTAAAAAACGGCCAGGAAGTCAACCTGTCCAAGCTCGACGGCTCGCTCCAAACCGTCAAGGTCACCAAGCTCTTCACCTTCAACGGCCTCAAGCGCGAAGACACGGTCGAAACCGCCGTGGGCGACATCGTCGCGGTCGCCGGCATCCCCGGCATCACCATCGGCGAAAGCTTCTGCGCCCTCGACGACCCCAAGCCGCTGCCGCCCATCACCATCGACGAACCCACCATCGCCATCAACTTCTCCGTCAACAACTCACCCTTCGCCGGCCGCGAAGGCAAGTTCGTCACCTCGCGCAATCTCAAGGAACGCCTCGAACGTGAGCTCCTGACCAACGTCTCCATCCGCGTCGAAGACACCGACTCGCCCGAAACCTTCAAAGTCCTCGGCCGCGGCGAACTCCAGCTCTCCGTCCTCATCGAAATGATGCGGCGCGAAGGCTTCGAGCTCATGGTCTCGCGCCCCACCATCGTCACCAAACGCGTCGACGGCGCTCTCATGGAGCCCTCCGAAGTCCTCACCATCGACATCCCCGAGAACTTCGTCGGCACCGTCATCGAGCGCCTCGGCCCCAGAAAAGGCGAGATGGTCAAGATGGCCAACCACGGCTCCGGCCGCGTCCGCATGGAGTTCAAGGTCCCCTCACGCGGCCTCATCGGCCTCCGCAACGAAATGCTCACCGAAACCCGCGGCACCATCGTCATGAACTCGATCGCCGGCGAATACATCCCCTACCAGGGCGAGATCCCGCAGCGCCTCACCGGAGCCCTCATCTCCGACCGCAACGGCGTGACGACAACCTACGCCCTCGACGGCGTGCAGGACCGCGGCATCCTCTTCGTCGGCGACGGCACCGAGGTCTACGAAGGCATGATCATCGGCGAGCACTCCCGCGACAACGACCTCGACGTCAACGCCGTGCGCGAGAAAAAGCTCACCAACATGCGCGCCTCCGGCTCGGACGACGCCCTCCGCCTCGTCCCCTACAAGCAACTCACGCTCGAGCAATCCATCGAGTTCATCGCCGAAGACGAACTCGTCGAGGTCACACCCAAATCCCTCCGCATGCGCAAAAAGATCCTCCAAAGCAACCGCCGGCCAAAAGGCAACCGAGGCGGCTCAACCCTCGAGTAGTTCCTCCACGATCGCGGCCTGGCACGAGCTCCTCCGTGCCAGGCCGAGCAGCGAAAGCCATACCGAAATTATCTGTAAGAACACCTAATCAAGCCTGTTCCGCTTTTCTTGTTGTCATTCCCGAAGGGAATCTGCCGTAGTTCCGCCTTTCTTGTTGTCATTCCCGAAGGGAATCTGCCTTTTTTCGGCCGTGAGACCTTCAAGCCCCTTTTTTGTCGTGCTGACCAGACCCATGCTTGTGCCCGGCCAGCGCCGCCGACACTTTCGCAACGCTGTGTCCATGCACCCGAAGCGCCTCGTGCAGAACCTCTCCCGTCACACCGAAATGCGCGCTCCAGTAATGGATATCCGACGCGATCTTCGGGTTGATCTCCTTCTCGTCACTCGGTCCGTGCTCAACGTTTGCTGACATCGTTTCCTCTCAAAATCTCGTTCGGCTCCAACGTTACGCTTCAAATCCTGCCTTAACTTCCAGCAACGACAAAAGTCCACCACCCGGATGGACTTTGTCGTTGCTCGGTCAGTCCGGCCTCGCTTACTTGGCCGCCTGCGCCGTCTGGAACCGCTTATTGACCTCATCCCAGTTCACCACGTTCCACCATGCCTGGAGGTAGTCCGGTCGCTTGTTCTGATACTTCAGGTAATACGCATGCTCCCATACGTCGTTGCCCAGAATCGGGTAAAGTCCCTGAGACAGCGGACTGTCCTGGTTCGGCGTCGTCATTACTTTCAGCTTGCCAGCCTCAAACACCAGCCATCCCCAGCCTGAACCGAACTGCTTGGCCGTCGTCTCGTTGAACAGCTTCTTGAAATCGTCGAAGCTCCCAAAATCCTTGTTGATCTGGTCGGCGATCGGACCGTTCGGCGGACCCCCACCCTTCGGCTTCATAATCTGCCAAAACATCGTATGGTTCACATCGCCGCCGCCGTTGTTGCGCACCACCGTGCGAACGTCCTCAGGCACGCTCGCCAGATCCTTGATCAGGTCGGCCGGCGACTTCGCCCCCAGCTCCGGATGCTTCTCTACAGCGCCGTTCAAATTCGTCACATAGGTCTGGTGATGCTTGTCATGATGCAGCTTCATCGTCGTTTCGTCGATATACGGCTCCAACGCCGCGTAGTCGTAGGGCAAGGGAGGAAGTTCGTAGGCCACGTTTGGATCTCCTGTCGTGCGGTCGCGTCCGGGACCTATTCCCGGTGCCTTCATACGTCCGTGAGATGCCTCCTGCGCACACTGCGATGTAAACGGATCTCAACCGCAGCTTGCCGCCTTGGTGGAAACCGGCCCGGAACACGCCCGCAAGAGATACCCCGACCCGTCCGCGGACGCCCCACCGTCCCGAGCGACCCGGGTTTTCACGAAATTCTCGGGGACCAAATCGGGTCCCGCACAATCTAAGCTCCCATATGAACAATGAACCGCAGTACACATGGCTGGACGACGACGGCGCCGCGTTTGGCGCCCCAGGCCTCCCGCCGCGCTGGACCTCCAGCAAAAAAGACGCCGTCATCATGTCCTACGCCGCGTCCAGCCGCATCTGGTACACCCTCTCGCACGGCACCGTCAACGAAATCTACTATCCCACTATCGATCGTCCGCAGACCCGCGACATGGAGCTGCTCTTTACCGATGGATCGTTCTTTCACGAGGAAAAACGCGACCTGGCATACACCTTTGAGTACATCGATCCCAAGGCATTCGCCGTTCGCACCGTGGCAACATCCCCGGGCGGCGAGTACAAGGTCACCAAAGAATTCATCTCCAATCCACACCATTCCGTCCTTCTCATGCACGTAAAAGTCGAAGCCTCCCCGGAGATGCTGGCGCAACTCAAGTGCTACGTTCTCCTCGCCCCGCACCTCGACGGTGGCGGCGCAGGCAACTCGGCTCGATCGATCGAAGTCGCCGGAAAGCGCGCTATCCTGGCCTGGAAAGGCATCTTTTCGCTCGCCGTGGGAGCTTCCTGCGGCTTTAGCGCATCTTCCTGCGGCTACGTCGGCCACAGCGACGGCTACCAGGACATCTCAAACCATCGCAAGATGGTCTGGCACTTCGGGCAGGCCATGGACGGCAATCTCGCGCTCACCGGCGAGGTCGACCTCAGCAAACATCCCGAATTCACCGTCGCCGTCTCACTCGGTACAGGAAGGCACGCCGCCCTCTCCAACCTGATGCAGACCCTGGCTGCACCGTTCGCCGAACACCGCGACCACTTCATCGCGCAGTGGAAGCGCCTCGCCACCCCGGATAAAATAGCCTCCAGCTCCGGCGATGGCGGACGTCTGCTCGGCATCAGTCAGGCCATCGTCCTCACCCACGAAGACAAAACCTACTCCGGCGCCTTTATCGCCTCGGCCTCCATCCCTTGGGGCAACGCCAAAGGCGATGCCGATCTCGGCGGATACCATCTTGTCTGGACCCGCGACATGGTGCAGTCCGCCACCGCCATGCTCGCCTGCGGACGCACCGACACAGCTCTGCGGGCGCTCGTCTATCTCGCCTGCAGCCAGCTCCCCAACGGCTCGTTTGCCCAGAACTTCTGGATCGACGGGACACCGTACTGGACCGGCATTCAGCTCGACGAGGTCGCCTTCCCCATCGTGCTCGCATGGCGCCTCCACAAACTCAACGCCCTGGGCGAATTCGATATCCTCCCCTTTGTCGAACGCGCCGCCTCCTTCCTCGTCCGCTACGCCCCGGTCACCGAGCAGGAGCGCTGGGAAGAAAACGCCGGATACTCCCCATCGACGCTCGCCATCGTCATCTCCGCCCTCATCTGTGCCGCAGACATCGTCCGCTCGCGGGAGAACGAAGCCCTGGCCGGATACTTCGAAACCTTTGCCGACTGGATCGAAGCCAACCTCGAGCATTGGACCACCACCACCGCAGGCGTCCTCCAACCTGACGTCAAGCACCACTACGTCCGCATCCAGGCCCCGGCCCCCGGACAGCCCTTCTACAACCCCGAAATCCCCGTCGGCTCCATCCGCATCGCAAACCGCGGCCCCGGCGAAAAAGACGTGTTTGAAGCCCGCGAAGTGATCGACGCAGGATTTCTCGATCTGGTCCGATACGGCATCCGCCGCGCCGACGATCCCCTCATCGTCGACTCGCTCAAGGTCGTCGATAGCATCCTCAAAGTCTCCATGCCGAATGGCGTCTGCTGGCGCCGCTACAACCACGACGGCTACGGACAGCGCGAGGACGGAGGTCCCTACGTCGGCTGGGGACAGGGCCGCGCCTGGCCGCTGCTGGTCGGCGAGCGCGCCCACTACGAACTCGCCGCCGGAAACGACATCACGCCCCTGATCGCCTCCATCGAGCATTTCTCGTCCGTCGGCGGCATGCTCCCCGAGCAGATCTGGGATGCCCCCGACATCCCCTCCAAAGCCATGTTCCTCGGACAATCCGCCGGCTCCGCCCAACCCCTCGTCTGGGCCCACGCCGAGTACATCAAACTCCTTCGCTCCGCTCACGACAAACAAATCTTCGACCGCATCTCCGTGGTTGAAGATCGATACGCCGTCGCGCGCCAAAAACGCACCTTCACCAGCACCATCGAGATCTTCAAACTCTCCCGGCCTGCCGATCAGATCATCGCCGGTTTCACCCTCCGCATCGTCAACGCCGAAAGCTTCTACGCCCTCTACACCGTCGACAACTGGGCCACATCCACAACCGTCCAATCCAGCGGCGTCGGACTTTCGGGCGCCATGGCCGATATCCCCACACGCCCCGACCAGACCGGCAAAATCGTATTTACCCTCAACTGGCCGGGCACTACCGGCCAAGACGGCAAACCCGACACCGGCCGCTGGCTCGGCCACAACATCGAGGTCAACATCGTCCCGCCTCCGACGCTCTCCTAAAAAGAATCGGCCCGGACAGAGCAGCTTCGGCCGGGACCATCTCGGCTCCAGAAGATCTCGGCCCGACGATCGCGCATCCCACATCCACGACAGCCCTGTAGACTGTCTCGGGGCTAAACTTCAGACAGACATCGCCGCCTAACCCCCTGACCGCGGTCAATAAAGGATGCAATCATGAGTGCTCAGCTCGAAACCCCAAACCTCTCCACAGAGAACCTCAACTCCCAGGACATCGACCAGCTCTCCATCAACACACTCCGTCTCCTGGCCGTCGATCAGGTCGAAAAAGCCAAATCCGGCCACCCGGGAGCACCTCTCGGCTGCGCCCCCATCGCCTATCTTCTCTTCCACAAACTCATGAAGTTCAACCCGGCGGACCCGCTCTGGTCCGATCGCGATCGCTTCGTGCTGTCGAACGGTCACGCCTCCGCCCTGCTCTACGGCGCCCTTCACCTTACCGGCTACGACCTTCCGATCGAGCAGCTCATGCAGTTCCGCCAGTGGGGCTCCCACACGCCCGGCCACCCCGAGTACGGCGAAACCCCAGGCGTCGAGGTCACCACCGGTCCCCTCGGTCAGGGCCTCGCCGAAGCCGTCGGCCTCGCCATCGCCGAGCGCCACCTCGCCGCCATCTTCAATCACGAAAACAAAATCCCCGTCGACCACTACACCTACGTCCTCTGCGGCGACGGCGACCTGATGGAAGGCATCTCGCACGAGAGCTGTTCGCTCGCCGGCACGCTCGGCCTCGGGAAACTCATCCTCTTCTACGACGACAACCTCATCTCGCTCGACGGTCCCACCGAGCTCTCCTTCACCGAAGACGTCACCAAACGCTTCGAGGCCTACCACTGGCACGTCCAGCAAGTCATGGACGGCAACGACCTCGCCGCCCTCGAGCGCGCCGTCCTGAACGCCAAAGCCGAGACCACCAAGCCCTCGCTCATCCGCGTCCGCACCGTCATCGGCTACGGCAGCCCCAAGGCCGGCACCAACAAGGTGCACGGCGAAGCCCTCGGCCCCGAAGCCACCAAGGAAACCAAGCGCAACCTCGGCTTCCCCGAAGACAAATCCTTCTACGTCCCCGAAGCCGCGGGCACAAACTGGGCAGAGGCGAAGGAAAAAGGCAAAAAAGCGCAGGAAGCCTGGCAGCAAAAGTTCGAAGAATACAAAAAAGCCTACCCCGAGCTCGGCGCCGAGTACGACCGCCGCACCTCCATGAAGCTCAAGGAAGGCTGGCAAAAAGCCCTCCCCGTCTTCCCAACCGACAAGCCGATCGCCACCCGCAACGCCGGCCAGACCGTCATGAACGCCATCGAAAAGGTCGTCCCCGAGCTCTTCGGCGGCGCCGCCGACCTCACCTCCTCCACCAAAACCATCTTCAAGGACTCGCCCTCCTTCCACGTCGACCCCAAGGGCCGCAACGTCTTCTTCGGCGTCCGCGAGTTCGGCATGATGGCCGCCGTCAACGGCCTCGCCGCGCACGGCGGCATCATCCCCTTCGGCTCCACCTTCTTCACCTTCTCGGACTACTGCCGCTCCGCCCTCCGCATGGGCGCGCTCCAGTCCTCGCACTCGCTCTACATCTTCACCCACGATTCCGTCGGCCTCGGCGAAGACGGCCCCACCCACCAGCCCATCGAGCACCTCATGGCCCTCCGCGCCATCCCGCAGCTCACCGACTTCCGCCCCGCCGACGCCAACGAAACCGCCGCCTGCTGGCAGCTCGCGCTCGAACGGCATTCAGCCTCCTTCATGGCCCTCTCGCGCCAGGACCTCCCCGTACTCGACAACGAAAAGTACAAGGTTCGCGAAGGCGTCAGCAAAGGCGCTTACGTCCTCGACGGCTCCGGCAAGGACCTCATCCTCGTCGCAACCGGCTCCGAGGTGTCGCTCATCATGGAAGCCGCCGCAAAACTCAAATCCGAAGGCATCAACGCCACCGTCATCTCCATGCCCTCGTTCGCCGTCTTCGAGGAGCAGGAGCAGAACTACAAAGACGAGGTCTTCCCCGAGAGCACACCCAAGCTCGCCGTCGAGGCCGGCGCCACCATGGGCTGGTGGAAGTACGTCGGCCGCACCGGCGGCGTCATCGGCCTCGACCGCTTCGGTGCCTCCGCACCCGGCCCGATCGCGCTCGAAAAGCTGGGCATCTCCGTCAACCACGTCCTCGAAGTCGCTCGAAAACTCGTCAAGAAATAAGCACCCCAGCATGGAGACCGGAGGCGGGCTCAGCTGACACCCGCCTCCGGTCTCCATTGGCTCGGAGTCCGTCAAAGATGGTCCCCAGCGAACGCGAGATGGTCCGCAAACCCGACCCCAGCGCCCCCCGAACTGCGCGCTTCACCTCGCTTCAGCCCACGTACGAAGACACCGTCCCGCCCGACCCTGAAGAAGATTGGGAACTGGACGAAGAACCTCGCTAAATCACTGTTGAGAGGACGCTCACCCATGAAACTCGCCATCGCCGCAGACCACGCCGGCTTCCCCTTGAAGGAAGAGGTCAAGACCTACCTGGCAAGTCGCTCCGAACACCAACTCGAGGACCTCGGCGCCTTTACCCCCGATCCGGAAGACGACTACTCCGACTTCGCCGTCCGCGTCGGCAAAGCCCTCATCGCCGGCGCCGCCGACCGCGGCATCCTCATCTGCGGATCGGGCGTCGGCGTCTGCATCGCCGCCAACAAAATGCCCGGCGTCCGCGCCAGCATGTGCCACGACACATACTCCGCCCACCAGGGCGTCGAACACGACCAGATGAACGTCCTCGTCCTCGGCGCCCGCATCATCGGCCCCGCACTCGCCTTTGAGTGCGTCGATGCCTATCTCCGCGCCAACTTCATCGCCGAACAACCCCGCTTCGTACGCCGCCTCAACAAGGTCAGAGCCATCGAAGCCGAGTACATGCCCTCCGCCGCCGGTACCGTGCTCAAATCCTGAGCACCCCGTTTGGCGCAATCACTGCTGTCAGACCCGTAAAATAAGAAAGTTGGCCGATCCTCCTCCCATACATCGCCGGCTTTCCAAATACAGGGTCAAGTCGTTTGTTTGTAAAATTTTGCCGTCACACACAGACCAAAAACAGGACTTTTCAGACCATTGACCCATCGTGGTCCAGACCTAAGTTCAATGTTCTGAAGATTTTGCACCAATACAGAGGGGAGGGGGGAGGTCCGATCCTCGCTCAGAACGCAAACCCTTCCTAACGTCCCGCCGTGAATGTGCATCGGATGGAACAGCCGTCGCATCACAGCACAGAACCGAAATTTCTGCTCGTCTACGGAACCGAGCGTAACGACAAACCCAGCGATCCAAACGCCCGAGGAACCGCATTATTATGGCGACCGCCGAACTCAGCATCAGCCCCAATGCCGCAGGAACGCAAGGCGAGCGCAAACCCGATCCCTGCATCGTCGTCATCTTCGGAGCTTCGGGCGATCTGACCAAACGCAAACTCCTCCCCGCCCTCTACCACCTCGATCAGTCCGGCCTCCTGCCGCAGGAGTTCGCCGTCGTCGGCGTGGCCCGCCGCCCCCTCGAAAGCACCTTCGCCCCCGATATGAAGGAGGGCATCCTGTCCGGCGGCGGTGTCGACGCCGGAGACCCCAAGCTCGCCCCCTTCGTCGACCGCATCCAGTACCACGCCATGAACTTCGACGACTCCGCCGGCTACGATGCTCTGAACAAGAAGCTCGGCGAGCTGGATCAGAAGTTCAAGACCGGCGGCAACCGGCTCTTCTACCTCGCAGTCGCGCCCGAATATTTCTCCGACATCATCAAGTTCCTCGGCGAGCACGAGATGAACAAGCCGAAGCCCGCCACCGGCGAAAAGCAAAGCTGGGTCCGTGTCGTCATCGAGAAACCCTTCGGCCACGATCTCGAATCGGCCCGCGCCCTCTCCGACGAGGTCAACAAAGTCTTCCACGAAGACCAGATCTTCCGCATCGATCACTACCTCGGCAAAGAGACCGTCCAGAATATCCTCGTCTTCCGCTTTGCCAACGGCATCTTTGAGAACGTCTGGAATCGCAACTACATCGACCACGTCGAGATCACGGCTGCCGAGTCGATCGGCATCGAGGGCCGCGGTCCCTTCTACGAGCAGGCCGGCGCCCTGCGGGACGTCGTCCAGAACCACGTCATGGAGCTGCTCTCCTTTGTCGCCATGGAGCCGCCCGTCTCCTTCGACGCCGCTGCCGTTCGCGCCGAGAAGGTCAAGGTCTGGAAGGCGATCCAGCCCATCCACCCCTCCGATACCGTCCGCGGACAGTACGGCCCAGGTAAGGTGGATGGCCAGCAGGTACCCGGATACCGGCAGGAAGACCGCGTCAACCCACGCTCGCAAACCGAGACGTACGCCGCTCTTCGCCTCGAGATCGAGAACTGGCGATGGGCCGGTGTCCCCTTCTATCTCCGGGCCGGAAAGCGCCTCACCAAGCGCGTCACCGAGATCACCATCCAGTTCAAGCAACCGCCGCTCCTGCTCTTCAAGGATCCCGAAGGCAAGGGCGCCGAGAGTATCCAACCCAACATCATCTCCATGCGCATTCAACCGGATGAGGGGATAAGCCTCAGCTTCAGCGCCAAGATCCCCGGTCCGAACATGGACATCGGCTCCGTCAATATGGACTTCTCCTATGCCTCTACGTTTGGCAAGTCGTCGGCAAACGGCTACGAACGTCTTCTGCTCGATGCCATGCTTGGGGACGGAACGCTGTTTGAACACCGCGACGGCGTCGAAGCCACATGGGCTCTGATGACGCCGATCCTGCAGTCTTGGGCGGCCAACCCGATCCGTGACTTTCCGAACTACCCCGCAGGCACATGGGGACCCGCAACCTCGGATGCGCTGCTCAAATTCGACGGAAGGAATTGGACCAAGCTCTAGGCAGCCCGGCCTCATCTGCTCGCCTTGCGTCCACCCCAGCCTATGCCCGCCGCGCCCATCACAGTTACATACGGTATCTGGAACTCGCCCGCAGACGTTGCCCTGGCTGCGGCACGGATCTTTACCGATGCCGTAGTGCAGGCGGCCGCCAGCCAGGGTGTCGCCCGTATCGCTATCTCGGGCGGAACGACGCCCAAGGCGATGTTCGGCGTTCTGGCCGATCCGACCCAGCCGTTTGTAGAAAGCATCCCCTGGGACAAGCTCCATCTCTACTGGGTCGACGAGCGCTGCGTTCCGCCGGACAACGCGGAGTCGAACTTCCGTATGACCGAGGAAGCCATGCTCAGCAAGGTCCCCCTCCAGCCTGAGAACATCCATCGCATGGAAGGGGAACTTGACCCCAAGGAAGCAGCTTCTCGCTATGAGAGCGTCCTGCGCAACACCATGCGGCTCGAAGGTGCGGAGCTGCCTGTGTTCGACCTCGTGCTCTTAGGCATGGGTGACGACGGCCACACGGCCTCGCTGTTTCCGCACACGGACGCCCTCCACGAGATGAGCCGCCTGGTGGTCGCAAATCACGTTCTGCAGAAGGAGACGTGGCGCATCACGCTGACCTGGCCGGTGATCAACCAGGGACGGCAGGTCGCCTTTCTCATCGAGGGCGCAGGCAAGGCCGACATTCTGGCAGAGGTGCTTACAGGTCCACGCGATCCGGAGCGGCTCCCCTCGCAACTCATCCGTCCAGCAAACGGAAGAATTCAATGCTTCCTCGATAACGCAGCCGCGGGGAAACTGCCGCCCACCGAAAATACCGTGAGCCTGCCCGGGGGAATACACCGGGTCGGCACCTTGGAGCTATAAGCCATGAGCTCGCTCGTCCTTGCCGGGGATATCGGTGGTACCAAGGTGCACCTGGCGCTCTACAGCTTCGAGGGTGGGCGGCTTCGGGTCGTCCGCGACGAAAAGTTCGCCGCGGGTGAGTTTGCCGCGCTCGATCTGGTCGTTAACAAGTTCCTTTCCGCTGAGCCGAGCGAAGGCAAGGACAGCATCGTTGCAGCCTGCTTCGGTTGTCCAGGCCCTGTTCGCGACGGTCGCCTGAAGCTCACCAACCTGCCCTGGACGCTTGATGTGCACGATCTTGCAAAGACTCTCGACATCCAGCACATCTTTCTGATTAACGATCTCGAGGCGAACGGCTATGGCATCCCGGAGCTCGCCCCGGAGAGCATCTACACGCTCCATCGCGCCGAAGACAGCGCGGTCGGCCATCGCGGCCTGATCGCTGCCGGTACCGGCCTGGGTGAGGCGCTGCTGATCTGGGACGGAAAGCAGCATCATACACCTCTGCCCTCAGAGGGCGGCCACTGCGACTTCGGCCCGCGAACCGATACGGACGTCGCTCTGCTCCAGTACCTTCGGCGCACGCTCGGTGGACATGTCAGCTGCGAGCGCGTCGTCTCCGGCCTGGGCATCCGCAACATCTATGCATTCCTCCGCGATGATCAGAAATGGGAAGAACCCGCATGGCTCCGCGAACGCCTCTCCGCGGCTGCCGACCCGAACGCCGTCATCGGCGAGTGCGCCGAAGATGGATCGAGCCCCATCTGCTTTGAGACCATGCAGATCTTCTCCGCGGCGTACGGCGCCGAAGCCGGCAATATCGCTCTCAAAGTGCTCGCCGGCGGCGGCGTCTACCTCGGCGGCGGTATCGCCCCCAAAATTCTGAAGACGCTCGGAAATGGTGCTTTTATCGAGGCCTTCCTGGACAAAGGCCGGCTCTCCTCGGTCCTTGAGTCCATCCCCGTCCGTGTGATCCTCGATGACACGTGCGCCCTCCTTGGAGCCGCAGCCTACGCCGAAGCACGGGCCTCCGAGATCTCCGGCCGATCCGCTCGAACCGCGTCCATCTCTGCCTGAAACGGTGCTGTTTTCGCCTCACTGCGCTTGGCCATTTAGTCTCAACGGATGCGATCTGTAACTCGCTTCCGCCTGCTTCTCCTCGTTTTTTTCGTCGTGCTTCCGTCAGCAGACCTCCGCGCCCAGCGCCTTCCCACTAACGCCCGTCCCGAGCACTACGTTCTTCACCTGAACCCTGATCTTCGAGCCGCCACGTTCGCCGGAAGCGAGTTCATCGACCTCAACCTCCGCGAGCCCAGCAGCACGATCACTCTAAACGCGGCGGAGCTGCAGTTTGTGTCTGTAACGGCGGTCCCGCGGCAACCTATGCCTTTGCCCGGAGTACCAACGACCCTCAAGCAAGTACCGGTCGAGACGCCTTTCCCTCGCGGTATCAGACCTTCAGAAGAGCAGACCGCAACAGTGACCCTGGATGCGGACAAGGAGCAGGCGACCTTCACTTTCCCGCAGCCTCTAGCCGCCGGCCCAATCACTCTGCGGATACGCTACACCGGCATCCTGAACGACAAGCTGCGCGGCTTCTATCTCTCCAAGACCAAGGCCCGCAACTACGCCGTCACCCAGTTCGAGCCGACGGATGCGCGTCGCGCCTTCCCGGCCTTTGACGAACCCGCAATGAAGGCCACCTTCGACATCGCGCTTACCGTCGACTCCGGCGACACCGTCATCTCCAATACGAACCAGATCGCGGACACACCCGCAGGCCCCGGCAAACACACCGTCCGCTTCGCGACAACCCCGAAGATGTCCACGTACCTCGTCGCCTTCCTGGTCGGCGACTTCAAGTGCACCGGCGGATCTTCGGACGGCGTTCCCATCCGCGCGTGTTCCACACCAGACAAAGTTTCCATGACGCACTTCGCCGTCGAATCGGCGAAGTACATGCTGCATTACTACGACACATACTTCGGCATCAAATACCCTCTTCCCAAACTCGATATGGTCGCTCTGCCAGACTTTGAGGCTGGAGCGATGGAGAACTTCGGCTGCATCACCTACCGTGAGACAGACCTTCTGCTGGATCCCAAGTCGGCGGTCACCGCGGACCGGATGCGTGTCGCCAATGTGGTTGCCCATGAGATGGCGCACCAGTGGTTCGGTGACATGGTGACGATGCGTTGGTGGGACGACCTCTGGCTGAATGAGGGATTTGCGACCTGGATGGAAGCCAAATCGGTTGCGCAATGGCACCCCGAGTGGCATATTCCCGAACAGACCGCGCGCAGCCTGGACGCAACGCTGAATGAGGATGCACAGGCGATCACGCGCACGATACGAGCGAAGGCCGAAACTCCCGGAGAGATCAACGAACTCTTCGACGGTATTGCCTACGGAAAGGCCGGCGCCGTCCTCGGTATGGTCGAGCATTATCTCGGCGAAGAGACGTTTCGCCAGGGCGTGCACAATTACCTGAGCGCCCATCTCTACGCGAACGCGACCGCCGAGGATTTCTGGAACGCCCAGACCAGCACCAGTCACAAACCAATCGACAGGATCATGCAGAGCTTTGTCGATCAGCCCGGCGTTCCGCTCCTCACACTGACCGCGACGAGAAACGACGGTCAACTGCGTCAGGGACGTTTCTTCCTCTCACCAGCAACCGTGCATTCCGCCGACGAACGGGACGCGGTTCGTGTGTGGACGATCCCTGTCTGCGTGACATCTACGCCCAAGCCGACCTGTGCGCTTATCTTCCAGACAGAGAGCTCTCTGCCCGCCCTTGCCGGCCAACGCAACGGGTTTGTCTACGCCAACGCAGATGGCATTGGCTACTACCGTACGGCCTATCCCCCTGCGCAGCGTCTGGCCATGGTGACGAAGGCTGAGACGGCCCTCAAAGCGACAGAACGCATCGGCCTCATCGGTGATCAATGGGCTTTGACGCGAGCAGACTACGGAAGTGTCGCAGACTTCCTGCGGCTCCTTCTTGCGCTCAAGGGCGATCCGAACGCAGAAGTTCTCAACACGGCGATCGATAAGGCGGACGCGATCGGAAACAACCTGGCCGCCGATACAGCACAACGCAAGGCCTTTGCTGCCGCTCTCGAGACGCAGTTCGCTCCTGTCTACAACGCGCTCGGCAAGCCGCAGAAGAGCGATACCCTGGACGTAAGTCTACGTCGCGCGCGTCTCTTCGAGCTGCTCGGTGCTGCCGACGATCCTGCTGTTCTCAGCAAGGCTCGGGAGATTGCCGACCAGATCTTCCCGGCGCAGCAGGGGCGTGGAGAACACAGAAACGCTCGGGAAGGAGATGCAGCCCTTGTCGATGCTGCCCTTGCCGTTGCGGCGGCCCATGGATCTCCCGTCCTCTACGACCGAGTGCTGAAGATGAGCAAGGATGAACAGGACCCGGCACTTCAGACCGAGGCGCTACGAACTCTCGCGCTCTTCCCGGATCCGACGCTCGTGACGCGCACGCTTGAGTACGCCACGTCCGGGCAGGTTCGCAACCAGGACAGCTGGATTCCCATGGTCGTTCTCCTTAACCGACGGCAGACGCGCGACGTTGCCTGGGACTGGATCCAGCAGCATTGGGGTTTGGTTCAGGCGCAATTTACTACCAACTCAGGTTCTCGGATCGTCGCGGCGACTGGAAATCTGTGTACAGAGACCCAGAAAGAGCAGGTCGCAAACTTCTTCGGGGAGCACAAGGTCGAGGCCGCCGACCGAACGCTCTTGAAGGCTCTGGACAATATCGAGAGCTGTGTGAAGCTGCGGGAACAGCAGGCTTCCAACCTCGCGGAGTGGCTTCGGGAGCAGGCAAGGATCTCACAACAGGGGCGGACACGGCAGCCGAGCGCTGATGATCTTCGGCCCTGAGGTCTGGCAGACCTGGCCAGCCCAAAAAGCTGAGGGCGCACGTGGTTGACATCCATCTCCGGCCCAAGTAACTTCCAACCTGAGGACACCCCATGAAGAAAACCGGCCTTCTACTCCTTGGCTCTGCTCTCTTTTTCTCGGTCTCGATGTCGCTTCACGCACAGACGCCGATCAACGGATGTGTCAACTCGCCCGAGAATCCGACCGCGATCCTTGCTCTGCTTGGGTCCGCGGGTGCATTTCTCTCGATCCGTCGCAAGAGGTAGGATCAGGATCCGAACTGTCCGGATTGGGTGAGCCGACACGGGCTTCGAGGTAGATCGTCTCTGTACGTCTGCGGCTATCCGAGCGCGGGTGTCGGTTCTAACCCGATTTAGTTAGGATCGGTAGCGGTTTCCTATGTCCACACTTCCAATCCCCGCTTCCTTTCCGACGGAGGTTGCCGTCAACGATCGCCAGCCTCCGTCGGCAACGTTGGCAGCTGTAGCTACCGTTCTGAGCGTTCTCGGTGTGTCTGCCATCTGGCCAACGGCGCGCTATCTCTGGTCACTTTGGACGACAGACCCTCTTAAGTCGATCGGTATGTTTATACCGATTGTCAGTCTGGCACTGATCCTGCGGGTCTGGCGACGGCTCGATTGGGAGGTACGAGGTACATGGTGGGGCCTCGTGCTTCTGGTGCTGACGGCCGCGGCGGTTCACCTTCGCGAGCAGGCCGTTCTCGTTTACATCCTGTCCCCAAGCTGGTCGATCAATCTTCCGCCGCATTCCTTTGTCGCCTTCAGCTACATCTCTGGAACCGTGCTTCTCTTTGGCGGTGTGCGCCTATACCGGGCAGCTTTGTTCCCGATTCTGCTGATCTGGCTGGTCAACCCGGTTCCACATATATTCAACGTCTTTGTTGATCTTCCACTTCAGCGGATGTCCGCGCATGTAGCCCGCGCCTTTGCTCACGCGCTTGGACAGCCCCTGACACCCGACCAGATGCGCCTGATGTTTACGCCGGATTTCGGGATGTTTATCGCGCCAGGCTGCAACGGGATTCGCGGTGCGGTCACGATGGGGATCATCGCCCTGGTGGTCGGATACCTCGCCCGCTTCCGTCTGTCCGCTCGTATTCTTGCTGTGGTTTCCGCCGTTCTTCTTGGATATCTCTTCAACTTCGTCCGTCTTTGTACGCTGGTTCTTTACTACATCGTCGCGCTCAGATCCACGTGGCTTCAGATCCATGCGGAGATGGCGGACTATCTCATCGGCGGTGCACTCTTCCTCTTTGCGACGTCGCTGCTTTTTCGTGCGGTGCGCATCTTTGGTGCTCCGCCTCCGGAGGAACCGCAACCGTCTCCGATCACCGGCACGAGAAGCTCGATCGACCGCGCGTGCGACATGGCATCCTCCCTGTCAGGACGGAGCGTCGCACTTCGTTTCGGAGCCATGTCACTGCTCGTCCTCTTCGGCGGTTCGCGGCTGCTGCATGGTCTGGCTCAAACTCGCTCCATCCGCGCGGTCTACCCGGATGCGAAACAGCTGGGCCGGTTCCCGCAGCAGATTGGCGCTTACACGCTTGTACGGTCTTGGAACGAGAGCCTTCCGGCGGGCGCTCTTGTCTATCACTGGGCGGAGTACGCTCGGCCTGGAGACGACACTCACATCTCGATCGGCGTTTCGCCCGTGCTGGGCGCGCACGACACCCTGGTCTGCCACTCTGCTCGCGGCGAGGAACCTCTTTGGCACGAACAAATCAACATCCTCACGGCCGGAGGTGTCAGTACCGGTTTCAGCACGTCGTTCTTCAACGATGGCGCGACGCAGTACGTGGAGGCCTCTACTCTCTGCCAGGGAGCAACGTGTGGAGAGTACGCGCCTGTGGAGAATCGGCGGGGGTTCGTCTATAGCAAGCCGGATCCGGTGGGTTTGCTTCTCAGTCTTGATGATCAACGACCTATTCCCATCCTGCTTCGGGTAGAGACGATCGACACCAGCCTCGCTCCCGACCGCGCTCGAGCCCAGTTACTCGGAACTCTACGCAGATTTCTTTCCTCGGTTCGTCTGGACGGCTTGACCGCCCCTTACCGTCAACGCTGATCCCGATCCGAGCGGCGTCACCGCGCGATAGTGAGCTCTGCGTTCAGAGCATCGAGAGCGGAGGCCTGGGCGCCTGCATTGTCGGCGGTTGCCGGCCCGGACCAGACGGTGCTGAATCGGTTGTCGGCGGTCCGGGCGGTCGACCAAACCGAGTTCGCATTGTTCTCGACGAACTGCGCGAAGCTTGAATTGGGCGAGGCAGTCTGCAGTTGCGCCAGATTTCGGCTGAAGATTCCCTTAAACTGCACGCCGTCTTCGCCGCAGTCGGGCTCGCACGGATCATGCAGAATGCCGTTGGCGTCAGTGAGGTGAGTGATCGCTGCGGTCGCAATGCGGCTTGCCGGCTCGAGGAACTCTGGTCTCTTCTGGGCGCGGCTGAGTGCGGTCAGGCCGCCCAGGATGACGCCCTGGTTGTAGCTCCAGGTCGTCCTTCCGTTATTGTGGCAGGTGTTGTCTAAACCGTCATTGACGAGGCCGTCCGGGTTGATCATGCCTGAAGCGGAGATCCACTGCCAATCGCGGCTGGCCCAGTCGAGGTAGCGCTTTCGCTCCGAGCGGTGGGCGTGGAGAGCCAGCTTTGCGGCCACCTGAAGAAAGAGCTCGTTTGCGATGGCGTTCTTGTAGTGGCGGTCTTTCTTCCACCAGATGCCGCCCCCGCAGGTCTGGTCCCAACCTCCGCTCATGTCCGTGAAGATGAGCTTGGCTGCGTCGAGATAGCGCTTGTCGTGGGTGAGATCGTAGGCGTCGATCCAGGCCAGCGCCCACCAGCCCTCGTCGTCATAGAACTCGTTGAGGAAATTGGGAAAGCGATGAGGCGCTTGAGTGAAGGTGTTGCTCAGAACTGGTGGGACCGCGCTGTCGTGCGTTAGGAGCGCTTCGTCGGTGAGCGCGGTAATGGCGTTTGCGGAGTTCCACCAGCCTGTGGTGTTGAAAAGGCCGGTGTCTCGGTTGTAGAGGGCGAGAAGGGCAGTGGCGGCGGCGTGGGAGCGGTTGGCAGCCTCTGCACGGGATATGGTGATTGGAGCCGCGCCTTGTGCGATTGCAGACGGAACCGCCGCTAGGGAGCACCACACAGAAGCTGCGAAGAGGCTTAGAAGACGCGCGGACAACGGCATCGGCTAGACCTCTGTATCTACCGCAGCAGCAGAGAAACGATGCTGGCGCTCATCAGGTTGGCCATCGTTCCGGCGAGCATGGCCCGGACGCCGAGGCGGGCGAGATCGTTGCGGCGACGCGGGACGAGCGCTCCGATGCCGCCGATCTGCATGCCGATCGAACCGAGGTTTGCGAAGCCGCAAAGCGCAAAGGTGGCGATTGAAAAGGTGCGAGGGGACAAGGTCGACTTGAGCGCGCCGAGTTGGGTGAAGGCGATGAACTCGTTCAGAACAGTGCGGGTGCCGAGAAGGTTGCCGATGACCGGGGCCTCGCGCCAAGGGATGCCGATGAGCCAGGCGATCGGAGCTCCGATCACGCCGAGGATCGAGTTGAGCGAATGTGGGGTGCGGAGGTGGCCGTGAGCCCAGGCAAAATTCGAGATGCCGAGCAGGATGCCATTGACAAGGCCGACCAGGGCAAGAAAGCTAATCAGCATGATGGCAACGTTGAAGGCGAGTTGGCCGCCGTCGATGGTGCCGCGAGCGATGGCTGAAAGGAGGTTCTCATTGCGGTGCTCTTCTTCACGAGGCATATGGACCGTGCCTGCGGTCGCGGGAACTTCGGTCTCAGGAACGAGCATCTTCGCGACCAAAATAGTGCCCGGGGCGGTCATGATGACGGCCGAAAGGAGGTCCTGGGCATGGATGCCGAACGAGATGTAAGCCGCCATGATGCCGCCCGAGACATGCGCCATCCCGGAGGTCATGATGGTCATCAGCTCGGAGTTGGTGGCGCCTTCGAGAAACGGTCGAATCGTGAGTGGAGCCTCGGTCTGACCCATAAAAATGCTGGCGGCTACGTTTGTACTCTCCGCACCGCTCGTGCCCATCGTCCGCTGCATGAGCCACGCGACAACGCGGATCACGCGCTGCATGATGCCGATGTGATAGAGCACAGCGAAGATCGCCGAGACAAAGATGATGGTGGGGAGAACGGCAAACGCCAGCACGGCCAGCGGGTTGCCCGGAGTTCCGAGCGGCCCGAAGACGAGCGAGGATCCGTCGACCGAGTGCGCGAGCAGCGATGTAACAAACTGGGAAGCGGCGTGCAGAACCGTCTGTCCGACGCTCCACTTGATGACGAGAAAGGCGAACAGGATCTGGAGCCCGAGACCCCAGAAGACCGTACGCCAGCGGATGGCGCGGCGATTGGTGGAAAAGCCGTAAGCGAGGACAAGAAAGACGAAGAGGCCCAGAAGGCCGGTCAAACGCGGCAAGAATGCTCCCTGAAGGAGTGGCGATAGGATAAGCGTCAGCCTGCAGTGTAACTGCATCAGCCTCGGACGCCGAAGCTGCCTAGACGGCCGAGGCCCCCGCCGCCACGATCTCACGGACGAGGGGCGCGAGTTTGGGCGGCTGCGCGGCGATCTGAAACGTTTCTCTAAGCATCTGCGCCGTTTGATCGAGGAGACTGGCGTCCTCCGCGAAGAGCGTGACGAGAGGCTGGCCTTCGTTAAGCCAGTCACCCAGCTTGGCGTGCATTTCGATGCCTGCGACAGCGCTGACGGGGTCTCCTGGACGTTTGCGTCCCGCACCAAGTCGTTGGACGGCCCAGCCGACTTCAGTGCAATTCATGCTTGAGAAGAAGCCAGCCTGCGGAGTCGTCAGAGTTCGTTGCGCAGATGGGCGATGGAGGGCCTCGGGATTCTCGAAGACAGAGAGATCGCCGCCCTGCGCACGTACGATCTTTAGCCAGGACTGGTACGCTGCACCGCTTCCAAGCAGGCGCTCCGAGAGGATGAAACCGGCTTCGGGCGTGGGAGCGACCCCGGCGAGATGCAGCGTCCATCCCGCGAGCGAGAGAGAGAGCTCGATGAGGTCGGCGGAGAGAGGGTGAGATTCCCCCTTGAGGATCTCCACGCACTCACGCACTTCGACCCAGTTGCCGGCAAAGCGGCCGAGCGGCTGGTCCATGGAGGTGAGGAGAGCGACCGTGCGCGTGCCTGACGCTTCGCCTGTCCGAACCATGAGGTCGGCAAGAAAGCGGGCCTCCTCCGGCCGTTGGAGGAAGGCACCGGAGCCTGTCTTTACATCGAGAACAAGGGCCTGAAGTCCAGCGGCTAGCTTCTTGCTCATGATGCTCGCGCAGATGAGCGAAGGCGACTCGACCGTTGCGGTGTGGTCGCGGAGAGCGTACAGGATGCGATCAGCCGGAACGAGATCCGGCGTCTGGCCGACCAGGGCAGCCCGTGTTTCGTGGAGCACCTTGTCCATCTCCACGAGCGAAAGTTGGGTCCGAAAGCCGGGTATGGTTTCAAGCTTGTCGAGAGTGCCCCCGGTGTGGCCAAGGGATCGCCCACTGATCATTGGGATGACAGGAAAAGGCTGGGGGACGACAGGAAAAGGCTGAGTCACTGCAGAGGTTTGCAGATGCTCAGGCAACGGTGCGAGTTCGAGGCTGGCCGCAGCAATGATGGGAGCGATGAGAAGCGAGGTCTTGTCGCCGACGCCACCGGTCGAATGTTTGTCGACAGAGATACTGTTGGGCAACGTCGTCGCAAACGTCTCGCCGGAAAAGCGCATCGCGCACGTCAGTGTGTTGAGCTCTCGGGCCGAGAGCCCGCGGAGCAAGATCGCCATCAGCAGTGCGGCGATCTGGGGATCGGTCCAGGCGAGCGACTCCGGGCTCGGCGTGGCTGCTGCGGGGGACGGTTTGCTCGGCGATGGTCGGACTGACGGCCGGACTATGGATCGAATAAAGGATTCGATCTCCTCGGACGTGAGCTCGAGTCCGTCTCGTTTGCGGCGGATCAGATCGAGGGGGTGGAAGGGAGCCTCCATGGCGTCAGCGCAGTCAGGGTTGGAATTGCAAGGAGAAGCCGGCGGGAAGGAGGTCCGCGATCGGCGAGCTAATCTGGTTGCCGTCTTGGCCTGGATAGAAGACCCACGTGTCGGGTGTGCTGAATTCGAGGATGGTCTGCCGGCAGGCTCCGCAGGGCGATGAGAACGTGTGATTGAGGTTCGCGACAGAGACGGCTCGGAGTTTGAGTAAAGGTCCAAAGATAGCGACGGCAGAGACAATCGCCGCCTGTTCCGCGCAGGTGGTAAGACGAAACGAGCTGTTCTCGACGTTGCAGCCGGCGACGATCAGGTCTGGTTTCGGCTCAGAAAGCAGAAGTGCCGCGCCGACGCGAAATCGGCTGTACGGAGCATAGGCGTGCTCCGCAGCCGCCTGTGCGCGGCGGTGGAGCTCGTCTACCAGAGAGACTTCGAGGCCGCTGGGATGAGGACTTTCTGGCATGCTTTGAGAGAGGCTACGTCTCGCCGAGGACGAAGGCAAGTACTCTTAGGTACAAAGGAGTTTCCGAGGGCGCTTCGATCAGACTTAGTGCCTGCAGCGTCTAAAGATCAGGGAACTGTTTTCAGCGAGAAACGAAGGAAATGGTTTTGGAGCATCATTCCCGTATCCCATGCCCATAAGCTCGCCAAAACGCAAGCCGAAGAGATCCGCCGCGGCGGAGTTGATCCCGGAGAACGGATCGGCGCCTCCTCTCATCGAGCTTCCTGCGATAGACGGGTCTCCTGACGTCCTCGCCTTGTTTCATCCGATTACCGCTAAGTGGTTTTGCGCTGTCTTCGATGGTCCGACAGCGCCGCAGATGGAGGGTTGGCCGGCGATCGCGCGTGGCGAATCTACGCTGATTCTAGCGCCCACAGGGACGGGGAAGACGCTTACTGCCTTTCTTTGGTGCCTGGATAAGCTGATGCTCCGGACATCTCTCGAAGCCGATCGCGGGTGTCGGGTGCTCTATCTGTCGCCGCTGAAAGCCTTGGCCGTCGATGTGGAACGGAACCTCCGATCGCCACTTGCAGGCATTGCAAATGTAGCCAAACGCGAAGGCGTCTCAGTTCGGATTCCGGAGATCAGCGTTCGAACAGGAGACACAAGCCAGAAGGAGCGGGCGCGATTTCGCCGGCATCCTGGGGACATCCTGATCACGACTCCCGAGAGTCTGTATCTGATGCTGACCTCGGAGGCAGGCGAGGCGCTTCGCTCCGTTGAGACCGTGATCATCGATGAGATTCACGCGCTGGTGCCATCGAAACGTGGAGCGCATATGGCGCTATCGCTCGAGCGTTTGGAGACTTTGACGGGACGCCAGCTGCAGAGGATCGGCCTCAGCGCGACGCAGCGGCCGCTCGAGGAGGTGGCACGATTTCTGGGTGGTGCCGAAGCGCGCTCTGCCGAGATCTCGTCCAGCAGCATACACCGCGCTCTCCCCGGCGCTGACACGGTTGCGGCGGAGACAACCGTAGGTCTGGAAAAGGTCGCAGACGCTCAGGGAAATGATGCAGAGGAGGACGCGCGACTGGGCGTACGATACCGGCCCGTGACGATCGTCAACGCGGGTGCGCGCAAGGTGCTGGATCTGAGCGTAGAGGTGCCAGTAGAGGATATGGCGAAGCTGGGCGAGATCGACGATCTGCCGAGCGGGCCGGCCAGCCAGGGACCCAAGCGGACGTCGATCTGGCAGTCCATTCATCCGCGATTGTTGGAGATCATTCGCGGACGAACTTCGACGTTGATCTTTGTGAATGCGCGTCGGGTTGCGGAACGTCTGGCGGGTGCGTTGAATGATCTGGCTGGCGAGCAGATTGCGCGCGCGCACCATGGATCGTTGGCCGCTGCGCAGCGGACCGAGATTGAAGAACTGCTGAAGGCGGGCAAGATCCGAGCGCTTGTGGCGACGAGTTCGCTTGAGCTTGGTATCGATATGGGAGCGGTCGATCTTGCGATCCAGATTGAGGCGCCGCCCAGCGTGGCGAGTGGAATGCAGCGTATTGGGCGTGCTGGGCACCAGGTCGGGGCGGCTTCGAATGGCATCATCTTCCCCAAATACCGCGCTGATCTGATCGCGTGTGCCGCGGTCACGCGTGCGATGCACGAGGGTCACGTCGAGTCGACACGCTTTTTGCGGAATCCGTTGGACGTGCTCGCGCAGCAGATGGTCGCGGTGATCGCACATCCTCCGCTCGGGGTAGAAGATGCCGCGCGGCGCTCAAAGGGCAAGACGGACGAAGAGGCGAATCCGGGAATCAGCTACAACGCGCTTCTGGCGCTGGTGCGCGGTGCGGCGCCGTTTGCGGCGATGAGCCAGGCCGTATTTGATGGTGTGCTCGACATGCTGGCCGGACGGTATCCATCCGATGAGTTCGCTGAGCTGCGGCCGCGCGTCACTTGGGATCGAACGCGGGACTGGATTACGCCGCGGCAGGGCGTCAAGAAGATCGCCATCCTCAACGGCGGGACTATTCCGGACCGCGGGACTTATGGTGTCTTTCTCGCCGGAGCGCACGCAAAGCCGGTGCGGGTGGGCGAGCTCGACGAAGAGATGGTGTTCGAGCAGAGGACCGGCGACACCTTCATTCTCGGCGCTTCGACGTGGCGGGTCGAGGAGATTACGCATGATCGCGTTCTGGTGAGCCCAGCGCCGGGCGATCCTGGCAAGATGCCGTTCTGGCATGGCGATCAGGCCGGGCGCCCGATCGAGTTTGGCCGACGCATTGGAACGCTGGTGCGAGAGCTCCGCGAGATGCCGCGCTCGGTTGCCATCACGCGTCTGACCCGGGAGCACGATTTGGAGCCGAAGGCGGCCGAGAATGTGCTGCGGTATCTCGCCGACCAGGAGCTGGCTAGCGGGTATGTCCCGGACGACCGGACGGTGGTCATCGAGCGCGTGCGCGATGAATTGGGTGATTGGCGCGTATGCTGCCTGACGCCGTTTGGCAGCAGAATCCATGCGCCTTGGGCCATGGCGGTGACGGCGAAGATTCGCGCCGAGGGTGGGCCTGAGGTCGAAACGATGTGGTCCGAGGATGGTTTCTGCCTGCGGTTCCCTGAGGCGGAGCAGCCGCCCGACGTAGATCGTCTGCTGCTTGAGCCGGCTGAAGCCGCGGATCTGGTGCTTCGACAGCTTGGCTCGACAGCTCTGTTTGCGGCCAAGTTTCGCGAGAGTGCCGCGCGAGCTCTGCTGTTGCCGCGGCGACGAGCCGACGGTCGGACACCACTCTGGCAGCAGAGGAAACGGTCGTATGACCTCCTCGGCGTGGCGAGCAAGTATCCGTCGTTTCCGATTCTGCTTGAGGCGTACCGCGAGGTCCTGCGAGATGTGTTCGATATGCCCGCGCTGATGGAGACGCTGCGATCGATCGGCAACCGGAGCCTGCGAGTGCATACGATTGATGCGCGGACGCCCAGTCCGTTTGCTTCGGCTCTGCTGTTCAGCTACGTCGCCAATTACATCTATGACGGTGACGCGCCTTTGGCAGAGCGCCGGGCTCAGGCGCTGTCGATCGATCAGGATCAGCTCCGCGAGTTGATGGGCGATGCGGATTTGCGCGAGTTGCTGGACCTCGTCTCGATCGAGGAAACAGAGCAGCAACTGCAATGCCTTGCCGACACATACAAGGCGCGGTCGATGGATGGTGTGCACGATCTGCTCTTGCGTCTGGGCGATCTGTCGCGTGCGGAGCTGCGGCTGCGGTCTGTCTCCGATGACGTGTCTGCAGCTGCCGATCGACTCATCAAGGCTCGCCGTGTGATCGAGGTGCAGGTGGCCAGAGAACGCCGGCTGATCGCGGTCGAGGATGCATCACGGTACCGCGATGCTATCGGCGTGCCTCTGCCGCCCGGTCTGCCTGCGGCCTTCTTGCAGGAAACTCCTGACGCTCTGCTCGATCTCGTGCGGCGTTTTGCGCGCATCCACGGCCCCTTCACGACGCTCGATGCGGCCGAGCGATTCGATGTGCCGCCCGAGAGTGCTGAGGCGGTGCTGAATCGTCTGGTGCAGATG
>CAXUIB010000001.1:0-72752 GCA_964250945.1 uncultured Acidobacteriaceae bacterium | reverse complement strand
GTGACGGCGACCAGGTTGCCGTTGGGGTCGAGAAAGGGGACGTTGTGGGTGGGGACGCCGAAGCCTGGGACGGGAACAAAGCGCATCAGGACCCAGTAGGTGACCAAAAGGAATGCGGCGGTGAAAAGAAATGTGCGAATGCGGCTAAAGAAAAGGCTGAAGATGCCGATAAGGAGATAACAGAGCGCGATGCGGGTGAGGACGCCGTAGAAACGCAGTTCGGAGAGGTGAAAGTAAGGGAGGGCGGCCAGGAGGAGATCGATGAGGAAGATGAGCACGGCGCGCCGGACGATCCGGCGTGCGAGGGTGAGGCGTGTGTCGCCCCGGGCGGAGCGGTTTGTGAGCGAAAGGATGATGGAGGCGCCGACGAGAAAGAGGAAGTTGGGGAAGATGAGGTCGGTGAGTGTCCAGCCGTTCCAGGGGGCGTGCTCGAGCTGCGTGTAGGTGTGGCGGGAGTCTCCGGGATCGTTGACGAGGATCATGAAGGCGATGGTGAGACCGCGGAGGATGTCGATGGAAAGGATGCGATGAGGAGGTGAGAGGAAGGCGGCAACTGGAGTCGCGGAAGACGCGGGCATGAGGTCATGATCGCGCATTGGAGCGGGAGCGGGCGCGGTCGATGCTGGAACGAGGTCAGGTTGGACCATTCTGGGATCAGAGTTTATCTCTTCGACCTGTTGTCGAAGTATTAATGCTGTGTCGGTGTGAGATGGAAGCAAAAAGATGGAACGATCGAGGCTGCTGCGGTGGAGTGCATGACCGCGGCGATGTGCGGAACTTTGGTGGCGACCGCGGAAATTTCTGGACGAGGTCCCGGATTGTTTGGGGGCGGCGGTCGGCCGCGGGGTGGGCCAGGACGGTTCTTTGAGATGGGCTCGCTTCGGCTTGTGATCCTGAGCCTGATCGCAGAGACTCCGCGGCATGGCTAGAGATCATCCAGGCGATCGAAGAGCGGCTTGTGTCCGGCTCACAGGAACGGGAGAGCCGCTTTAGAAGTGGTACCTCGCCGAAAGCTGGAGCTGTCTCGGTCCAGAGCGTACGGCGGTGATCTGTCCGAAGGCTGTGGAGCTGGCGTTGTTTGCCGGGTTGGATAGGAACGCGCTGTTGGTGACGTTGTCTGCGTCCACACGGAAGTTGATGTTTTGCTCATGCCAGACGGTGAAGTCCTTGGTGATGGAAGCGCCATAGGTCGCGAAATCCGGTGCTCGTTGGGAGGATGGCCGAGCCGATCCAAAGGTTCCAAGCGCCGGCTGGCCGTAGGCGCAGAGACCGTTGTCGACACCGGCTGCCGTGCAGGGGATCGCGGAGGGATCCGTTCCGAACCAGTTATTGAGGCTCCGGTTGACGATTTTCAAAGGCCGGTAATGGTTGGCTCGCTGCGAGTTCTGGTTGTATCCATTGCCGTTGTTTGCGGCGGTGATGGTGACCGGGAAACCGCTGTATACGATGCCGGTTACACCGATCTTCCAACCGCCTACGAGTTCCTCCAGAGCCAGCGGCATACTGGAGCCGAACATACGTCCCTTGCCGACTGGAAGGTCGTAGACCATATTGAAGTTGAGGGAATGACGTACATCCTGGCCGGTAGGTCCGTACTCGGAGTGCAGATCATAGACGTTCTCGGCGTAGGCACTGGCTGCATTGATGCTTGGGACGCCGTAGAAGCCTGTGCTGTTGGTCATGGCATGGCTCAAGGTGTAGTTGGCGGTGTACTGCAGGCCATGCCAGAGACGCTGACGGAACGACGTCTGCAGAGCGTTGTAGTTCATCATGGCGTTGGAGTTTGTGTATCGAACCTGACCGTTGTAGCCTATCCCCGGCGTTGCGTAATAGGGTGCGGGAGCTTGCGCCAGGCAGGTAGCGGACGGTGTCGGCGTAGACGCGTTCTGCACGACACCGTTGATGATGCAGGGATTGTGGAGCTGATTGCCTGCGTTGGCGGTGATGAGGTGCTGACCGGCTTCGCCGAGGTAGCCGATCTGGAAGGAAGCGGCGTTGCTGATCTGGTACTCCGTCGTGAGGCTGTATTCGCTGATGAATGCAGGTTTGATGTGCTTGTCCCAGACGTTGAAGACGCCGCCCGAAGCTCGGGGGCCGGAGGCGGGGTTGCTGAAGCCGCTCTGGACTGTGAAGAAGCTGCCCAGGATGCCTGACGCCGTGGGGGCGGTCGCATTGGCCTGATACGCGGATTGGAACGGAAGATTGGTGGTCATGCGAAGGTTCGCGCCGGATGCTTCCATGAAGTTCTGGATGCCGTATCCACCGCGCAGGACGAACTTGGGCGTGATGGCATCGGAGAAGCCGACACGGGGCATGACGCCACCGTAGAAAGGATCGACGAGTGCCCGGCCGTAGCCCGCTGCCCGAGCAGCATCGGTGCCGGCGATGAGGATGACGGAGGGGTTGGCCCGGTCGATGGTCGACATGCGGTTATGTACCTCGTAGATCGGCTGGTCGTACTCGTAGCGAACGCCGAAGTTGACGGTCAGGTCCGGCGTAAGCTTCCAGTCGTCCTGCACGAAGTACGCATCGCGCCAGGATCGCATACCGGCCGGTCCGGAGACGCCGCCGACGCTGACGAAGGAGGCGCGATCGAGGAGAAAGTCGGCCGCGGCGTACCCGGTATTCGCATATTTGGTCGAAGGTTGACCGGGTCCGGAGGTACCGGCGCCAAGGAAGTAGAAGCCGCCGTTTGATCCATCGTTGCCAGGGTAGAAGTTGTTTTGCTGCTGTCGCATGAACTGGGCGCCGAACTTGAAGGTGTGCCTGCCCTTGAGCCAGGTCAGGTCGTCGGCGTAGAGGAAAGTGTTGTCGGTGAAGTTGGTGCCGGTGTTGGCGTTGCCGAGGTTGCTGTACTCGGTCCCGTTGGTGGCGGTGATGCCCTGCGGACTGGCTGAGTTGCCGAACGCGTTTACCGAGAAGCCGGCGAAGGCCTGCGGGGCTCCGATGCCGAGAAGGCGATTTCCGTCTAAGCCGAAGGCTCCGGTCGGATCGAGGAGCACGGCGCCGTTGTTCTGGATCCGTGTGTACCCTGCACGGAACTCGTTGACGAGCGAGGCGCTGAAGGTGTGAACCTCGTTGATCGCAGTTCCGCGTACCGGGTTGGTGGGCGCACTGCTGAAGGTGGTGGGCAGCGGATTGGTCGTTGTGCTGCCGTTGTTGCTGTAGCTGAAGCGAACCAGGAGGCTATCTTTCTCGGCCGCCTTCCAATCGACTCTGACGTCGAACTGATCGCCATAACTTCTGTTTTTCGAGGGTGCGCGATAGTTGTTCGCGGCGGGCGAATTCGTCGCTGAAGGGCTCTGGTTGGGAAGGGGATACAGCTCGGGATGCTGGAAGAGGTAGATGGCGACGGGGTTGAGGATGGGGACGCGATTGATGGGATAGGCCGGAAAACCTGGGGCGGTCGCGTCGTAGAGCTGAACAAGCTTAGGGGTTCCGGAGCAGACGCCGCCGGTTTGCGAGCACATCAGGGCCGGATCCAGGAGTTCGGAGAAGTCTCCCTGCCGCTGTTTCGCGGTAAGGACGGTCGCATTCGAGGCGCCTCCGAGGTGGTAGCGGCCGCCCTGGTAGTCGCCGAAGAAGAACAGCTTGTCTTTGAAGATGGGGCCGCCGAACGTGCCGCCGAAGATGTTTCGCGTGAAGGAGGACTTGGGCGTTATGGTGGTCGTGTGCTTGTTGGCCCAGGTATTTGCGTTCAGATTTTCGTTGGTGAGGAAGTAGAACATGCTTCCGTGAAAGGCATCTGTTCCGCTTTTGGTTGAATAAAGGACGTCGCCGCCGTTGACGTTGCCATACTCGGCGTTTGCGTTGGCGGAGATGATCTGCACTTGTCCGACGGCGTCCACGCTTGGGTTGTAGCCGGGGGTGTCGTTGAGGGTTTCGTTGATGTTCATACCGTCGAGCAGGTACTGGTTGGCCTGCTGGCGATTGCCGTTGATCGAGACGGTGTTGCCGCCCTGCGTGATGGCCGCCTGACCCACGAATCCATTTGGATTGGTGCTGACGGATCCGGGCAGAAACATCGTCAGCTCGACGATGTCACGGCCGACCAGAGGGATGTTGTCGATGGCTCGCGCATCGAGCGTCGTCGCGAGCGTCGCGTTTTCGGTGTTGAGCAAGGGAAGCGTCCCGGCGGCGATCTCGACGGTTTGCTGCTGACCAGCGAGTCCCAGCTTTCCGTCGATCTTGGCATCTTGTCCGGTTTCGAGGGCGAACGGACCGAGGATTCCGGTTGCGAAGCCCGGAGCTCTGATGGTGACCCGGTAGTTGCCGATCTGCAGAAAGCGGATGTTGTAGACACCGTCGTTGTTGGTGGTGCTATCGGTTGCGACGCCGGTCTCGATATTGGTGGCCGTTACTTTCGCATTGCGGACAACTGCGCCGGACGGATCGGTTACGGTTCCGTTCACGCTTCCCGTGATGGTTTGGGCAAAGGATGGGACGCAACATGTCACAGCCAGCAACATGGGGAGGAGGGATCTGATTTGGAAACGTCTGCGCATCTTTGGTCTCCTGGTCTTGGTCTCCGGGTCTTGGTCTCCGGGTCTTGGTCTCCGGGTCTTGGTCTCCGGGTCTTGGTCTCCGGGTCTTCTGAAGGGCGCTTCTTCCATGCTTTCAACCAGGGGCCGTGGGAGTTCCCCGGACCCCAACGCTCACTCACTCGACGATCTTGGCTTGTTTTGAGGACCTTAGCTGTTCCGGGACGCCGTGGCAACTGAAAAAAACAGCCCTTCGTGCTCGAAAAAGTGCCAACGGGAAGGTCTAAAGCGCGTTGAGGCCGTCGACCAGCGAATTTCGGTACGCGCGAAAGGCTGGGATGGCTCCCAGCAGGGCCGCCGAGACGAGCGTGACGGCGGCGTAGAGTTCTACGCGCGGGGAGAGGCCGACCACAGCGACGGGTAGGCCGAAGCGGTTCTCGATGGATGTGCGGAGGGTAAACAGGAGGGCGTAGACAGCGAGGATTCCCAGAGCTGTGCCGGCGGCGGCGATGAGGGTGGACTCGAGCAGGAAGAGGGTGAAGATTTGCCTTGCGTGGAGGCCCACGGCACGGAGGATGGCGATCTCGCGCCGGCGTTCGTTTAGCGCCGTGTAGAGCGCGATCAGCATGGCCAGAAGACCGACGACAAGCACGGCGGCCGAGACGAGCGAGAGTGCCGTGTCGGCGTAGCTGAGGAGGCTCCACAGCTCCTGCAGGGTGTAGGCCGGGATGATGGCGGTGAGCGGCTCGGGCTTGTAGGTATTGATCTCGCGCTGGAGATACAAGGTGCTGACGCGCGACTTGGCGGCGAGCAGAAAGGATGTGATTTGGTCGACCTTGAGCTTGGATGGGTCGAGCTTGGGGATGGCTTCGCCGATGGGCGGCGGCGTTCCATCGGTCCAACCGAAGTGCATGGCCTCGTCGCCGAGAAGTGTGATGTAGAGCGCGCGGTCGACGGGGGTAGCGGTCGGGGCCAGGATTCCAACCACGGTGAACGGCGTGTTTGCGTGGTTCAGGACCGATCGTTGCTCGACGCCATGGGCGAGCACGATCTCTCGGCCCAGGTGCTGGTGCAGGCGGGCGGCCACCTCTGCGCCGAGCGCGACCTCAGAGAGGCCGATGGGCGCGCGACCCTCGGCGAAGCTCAGCGAGTGGTCGCGCCGGAACTGGTAGTGCGCGTAGAAGTTGTTGTCGGTGGCGATGACGCGGTAGCCGCGATAGGAATCGCCCATCGAGATCGGTATCGTCCATGCGACGGCAGGATGATGAGCGAAGTTCTGATAGCTTCCCCACGAGATATTGTTGGAGGCGTTGCCGATATGGAAGACGCTCGATAACAAGAGCGGAAGTCCGCCGCCGCGCGCGCCGACGATGAGGTCGGTATGCGAGAGGGTTCCGGAGAAGCCGGCCTGTGCCGCGTCGCGCAGACGATCGACGCCGACCAGGAGCATGACCGAGAGGGCGATCGAGAAGATCGTCAGGGAGGTGGTCAGAAGACGCGCCTGAAGGGACCGAAAGGCCAGCCGGAGAAGCGTCATTCTTTGATTGTCTCCGGCGATGGAGCGCGGGTGTTGATCTCGGCCAGAGAGAGCGTTTGATCGAAGTGTGTGGCGAGCGAGCGATCGTGCGAGACAAACAAGAGCGTGGTCGGAGTTGCGTCGCCCTCACTGCGGGCTTCGCCGGTCACCTCGGTGAGGAGCGCAAGAAAGGCGTCTCGGCGGTCGGTGTCGAGCGAGGAGGTGGGCTCATCCGCGATGACCAGCGCCGGTGCACCGATGATGGCGCGCGCGATGGCGACACGTTGCTGCTGCCCTGTGGAGAGGCGGTTGACCGAGCGGTCGAGATGCGTGCCGATGTCCAGGCGGCGGGCGATGCGGACCACCTCGGCCGAGACTGTCGGGGATCGGATGCGGGATCGCCGCGCCCGATGCAGATGGCACGGGATCGCGATGTTTTCCGCGACGCTGAGATACGGGATGAGGTTGAAGCCCTGAAAGATATATCCGATCTCCGATCCGCGCAGGGTATCGCGGTTGGAAGCGGAGAGGCGTGTGAGATCCCGGCCAAGGACGTGAACTTCTCCCCTTTGCGGCAAGAGGACACCGGAGATGACCGAGAGCAGCGTTGTTTTTCCACTGCCGGAGGGCCCATGGAGGAAGACGCGCCGGCCCGCCGGGATCCAGAGCTCGGAGATGCCGAGGATGGGCCGGTCGGGTGTGTAGCCGAAGCGGACGTCTTTGAGATGGACCGCGTCGGCGCCCGTCATGCGCGGCAGCCTATTGCGCGTACGGCCGAACGGTGTCGCCGTCCATGTTGAAGGAGACGTCGCCATAGGGGCTTTGGACGGTGCTCACGTGGATCTGGCCGGTGACCAGGATGGGCTCGGTGAAAGACATCTTTGCCTTTCCGTTTGCCCTGAGCTTGACGTAGATCATCTGGTTGGGCGGCGGCGGCGGGACATGGATGCAGGCGCCGGCGAAGGGAACGAGGAGAAACTCCGAGACCTGATCGGCGTCGTCTTCGAGGGGCACCATGAATCCCGGGACGGAGACGAGCTTGTTGTTGAGCGCTCGGGCCGGGGAGCTAGCCTGTCCCGAGTTGAGCGTCTTCAAGGTCGACCAGCCGACGGTCAGAGCGCCGGGGGCGGGCGCGGCAAAGAGCAGAGCGGTCGAGAGTACGGTGCTCAAGAGTACGTTGCTCAAGATCGGTGCGACGCGCTTCATGGTCGGTCTCCCGGCGAACGCCTGCCTCCTTGTATGGACGTCCCCGAGGCCGCCAGAGATGCGTTCCGGGTCCTATCTCCACCTTGTCCGGAGCGGTGGGGCGGACGGTGCGGCGATCGCGCACGGACGTCCCGCTTCCCTATCGCGGGCTCTGGTCTTTCTGCGGCGGCGATCCGACGGGGACCGACTGCGGAAACCGCTGTCCACGGGTAGCGCCAAACGGACGCTCGTTGAAGGTCGTCCAACGGCCGGCCAGGCGCTCATCGGCGGTGTGTTCCTTGGCGTCCCACAGATCGGCGGAGATGCCGTTCAGGTCGTAGACCACCTTGCCGTCGCGCAGGGTCAGTTCGCAGACCAGCTTCTTGGTCCCCATCATCCTGGTGTTGTACATATCGACGAAGCCGAAGTTGCCAGTCTCGACCGAAAGCACGGCGACGTCGGCCGGGGAGCCGACGGACAGGTTTCCGAGCTGCTCCTGCTTGATCTCGTGAGCGGGGTGCGAGGTCATCTCCGCGATCACCTCGGGCATTGTCTCTCCGAGGAGCATCAGCTTGTCGGCCACGTTGAGCAGGTCCTTCATGCCGTTGTTCATGGAGCCGACGTGGAGATCGGTCGAGATGGAATCAGGGAGGTAGCCGGACCGGACGATGGGCGCCGCGACAGTCCACGCGAACGATCCGCCGCCGTGTCCTACGTCGCAGTAGATGCCGCGCTTTCTCATGACGAGCAGAGCCTCCGACGGTCCGCCGGTGTTTGGGTTCTGCTCGCCGCGCAGACCGGAGAAGCAGTGCGTATAGATGTCGCCGGGACGCAGATGGGTCGAGACGAGATCGAGCAAGGGGCGCTCGATGCGGCGCGCGCCGTAATCGATCATGACGGGAACATCGGCGATGTTTCCGGCGATCACGGCCTGGTCGAAGGGCTTCCACTCCGCCCCGGTGAAGTGAGCGCTTTTGATGCCGACGACGACGCCCGGAAACTGTTTGGCTTTGTCGCCGGTCAGCTTGCCGTCCATGTCTTCGAGGTTGTCCTCGTATTTGCCGCCGCGCATGCCGGATCCGACGATGTTCAGTTCGGCCAGGATGCGGGTTCTCGATCGATCGATGATCTTGTCTTTGAAGTCGTCGAAGTTACGCCAGCCCGAACTTCCGGCGTCCACGGCGGTGGTGACGCCGTTGCGCAGAGTAAATCCGTCGGGAGGGAGCGAGAGGTCGCCCGCATACGATCCGCGCTCGCCTGTGCCTGTGTAGACGTGCACATGGAGATCGATCAGACCCGGCGAGACGAAGAGTCCCTTGACGTCGATGGTCTTGAGCGCATCTTTGGGATGGAGATCCTCGCCCACGGCGACGACCTTGCCATCCTTGATGCCGAGGTCGCGATTGGCGTCGATGTGGTTCTTGTCGTCGAGGAGATGGCCGCCTTTGAGCAGGAGGTCATAGGGCAGCGGATTGGGGGGCAGCGGCGGCCCACGGCGGCCTTCCTGCGCGATCGCGGCGGTGGAACCAAGAAGAGCGCAGCTGAGGATCGCCCGTCCAAGTTGCTTGCGGTTCATGCTGTACCTCTTAGAGAGAGACGTGTCTGAAGAGAGACGTGTCACGGGGCGCTCCCTGGCGCTCCCTGGAGAAGAGACTAACGCGCAGAGGGCCCCTTCTGCCTGGGCAGGATGGGCCGGTGCCTCGTTTGGATCGCAGGTGCGTCGAGAGAATAGGGCAATAGGACAACGGTGTCTGAGTATAGTATCGTTCGCGCCGTGACCGCAGCGCTCCCTCTAGTCTAGACGTGAACTTTGTGCGCCTTGCGTTGTTTCTGCGCGGGCGAGGCGGACCGTCGCCTCTGCCGATTCCATTTCAGAAAGGATCGCTATGCTTGTTTTCTCTCGCCGGGTGCTGATGTTGGGTATCTTTGTCGCTCTGCTGGGATGGACGGGGTTTGTCTGTGCCCAGTCTACCGGTACGATCCGCGGAACGGTGACCGATGCTTCCGGAGCAAACATCTCCGGCGCCGATGTGGCTGCCACCAACGCCGCCACGGGTTTGAAGCGGACCGAGAGGACGAACGAGAGCGGACTTTATGTCTTGACCGACCTGCCGATCGGCTCCTACACGGTCGATGTGGACGCGCCCGGATTTGCGGCCAAGCGTTTGACCGACGCGACGCTGCTGACGGGCCAGAGTCTTGGTCTCGATGTGGAGCTTGCAGTCGGATCGACGGGCGAGCAGATCACGGTGAGCAGCGCGCGCGACCTGATCCAGAGCGCGACGTCGGAGGTGGCGACCTCGGTCGACCAGGAACAGATTCAGGACTTGCCGTTGAACAGCCGCAATCCCTTGCAGCTGACGCAGCTGACGCCCGGGGCGGCGTTGACGACGGTGGGCACGGAGAGTGGCCAGCAGGACAACGTTGGCCCAACCGTGAACGGTCTACGCGCGACGCAGAACAATTACCAGCTGGACGGCGCGCTGTATGTGAATCGATTTTTCGATTCTGTGCCGGTGCTTCCGAGCCCGGACGGTCTGCAGGAGTTCACGATTCAGGCGGCGAATTTTTCGGCCGAGTACGGTGGTGCGGGCGCGCTGGTGCAGCTCAGTTCGCGCTCCGGCACGAACCAGATTCACGGCTCTGCGTTTGAGTTTTTGCGCAACACAGTGCTGAACAGCCGCAACTACTTCAATCGCGCGCCGGTGCCGATTCCGCCCTTCAAGCAGAACCAGTTCGGCGGAACGGTGGGCGGACCGATCGTCATTCCGCGGTTGTATAACGGCCGGGATCGCACGTTTTTCTTCTTTTCGGCCGAAGATCTGCAGCGCCGATCCTCGCCCAATCCGATCAATATTTTTCTGCCGACGGCGGCGGAGCTGAGCGGCAACTTCGGATCAATCAACATCCACGACCCTACGACGGGGGCGGCGTACGCGAACAACCAGATTACGACGCCGATCAATCCGCTCTCGCTGGCTGTGGCCAAGGCGTTTATCGTACCTCTGTACGCGAGCCCCGGCTACACCGCGAGCACGGGCAACTTCGTCTCGAACGCCAACGCCAACATCGACAATACGCAGTACCTGATCAAGGCCGACCATAACGTTTCAGAGAGAAACCATTTCAGCGCGCGGTATTTTTACGTGGAAGACAACTTTCAGCGAGCCTTCAATGCGCCTCTGGGCTTTTATGCGGCCAACAGGTTTCGCAACCAGAGTCTGACGCTGGCCGACACGCAGGTGGTCAGCAACACGCTGACGATGACGTTGTATGCGACCGCCGAACGGTTTGCGCGCACGCAGGTGCCGGTGTCGCCGGGGCTCCAGAACCTGCAGACGCTGGGCGCGAATGTGCCTTTGGGGACGACGAATATCCCGGTATTTACGGGCGTTCGCGCGAACATTTCGGGGTATGTAAATATTTTTTCGGGGGGTGCTCTGACGCAGGACCCGACCACGTTTGATTTTCGCGCGCAGGCGGTAAAAGTTGCGGGCCGGCATACGGTCAGCTTTGGCGGAACGTATGAACGCACGCGCATCGATGCGACCGATTTTTCGTATACGCCCGGCGACAACACCTTCAACGGGCAGCGCAGCGGAAATGCGATTGCGGACTTTTACTTTGGGCTGGACAGCACATTCTTTCAGGACAACGGACGCAAGTTCTACCTCCGCGAGAACCGTGTCGGGATGTACGTGCAGGACGACTTCAAGCTGAGCCGCGCGTTGACGTTGAACGCCGGCCTGCGCTGGGACCCGTGGCTGCCGCCGATCGACCTGAACAACACGCTGGTTGGCTTCACGCCGGGCGCCAAGTCGACGGTCGCGCCGGACGCGCCCACGGGCCTGCTCTTCAACGGCGACCCTGGCGTGCAGGCGAGTATCTTTCGGAAGAACTACAAGGATTTCGCTCCGCGCGTTGGATTTGCGTACAACGTCGGAGGCAAGGGCGAGACGGTGGTCCGCGGGGCGTACGGCATCTTTTACGGCTTCCCTGAAGGTCTGCTGTACCAGCGCACCGACCAGGCGCAGCCGGTGAATTTGATTTTGCAGATCAACAACCCGGCGGGCACGTGGGATAACCCGTACGCCGGATACGCGGGGGGCGATCCGTTTCCGCGGCCGCACCTGAACCCGTCGCAGTTCTCCGCCTACAAGTTTGTCTTGCCGTTTGCGGGCGGCGTGCTCAATCCCAACTCGAAGGTGGAGTACACGCAGGACTATAACCTGACGGTGGAGCAGCAGCTTCCGGGCGGATTTCTGATGTCGCTGGCGTATGTGGGCAACCATGCGGTGCATGTGGAAGGTTCCCGCTATCTGAACCCAGCCTTGCCGGTTCCGGGCGTGGTGTCGACGGTGGCCAATGAGAACGCGCGTCGCCTGTACCCTGGCCTGGGCGCGGTGACGATTGCGGATTCGTATGAGTACGCCATGTACAACGGACTGCAGCTAAACGTGACGCGGCGCATGCGGCATGGACTTACGTTGCTGAGCAACGTCACGTTTTCGAAGACGATCGACAACAGCTCGGACGCGACGGAGCTTGCGCCCGGGCCGCCGAATCCGCTCAACCCGCAGTCCTCTCGGGGGCCTGCGGACTTCGACCAGAGGGTTCGCTTCAATGCGGCGATCGACTACTTCTTTCCGACGTACAGGGGCAACCGCTTTGGGCAGGCGGCGCTGAACGGGTGGGAAGGCAACCTGATCGCGAACCTGTTTACGGGGCTTCCATTTACGGTGCTGAGCGGGACGGATCGATCGCTTTCGGGCGTGGGGAACGACTATGCGGACGTGGTTCCGGGGGTGAACCCGCACAGCCACACCGCGGGGCTGTCGCGCGCGCAGCAGTTCTTCAATCGCGCGGCGTTTGCGCCGGCGGCGCTCGGGACGTATGGCGACTCGTCGCGCAACAGCCTGCGCGGTCCGGGCTTTGAAGAGATTGACGTGTCGCTGTTCCGCAACTTGTTTTCCGAGCGTCGCATTCACGGGCAGTTTCGCGCGGAGGGCTTCAACATTCTGAACCATCCCAACCTGGCGAACCCGGTGTCGACGCTGTCCTCGGCGGCGGTCGGCAGCATCACGGGAACGGTGGGGACCAGCAGCACCAATCTGGGGCCGAGAGTGTTTCAGTTTGGGGCGAAGATTTTGTTTTAGAGCGGTGTTCCTGCGAAGGTAGAGGAGAGAGAACGGCAGATTCCCTTCGGGAGTGACAACCAAAAAAGGCATGAGTCGCGCAGCTACTGGGCGAATCGGTTTGGAAACGAAGCGAAAAGGGCCGCGTGGCGGCTGTCGGCGCGATAGAAGACGGGTGGAACTCCGATGGGCGCGGCGACCGAGACAATTGCGCCGCCTGCGTAGGGTTTGCCTGACCAGAGGTGCACCCAGGTTGCGCCGCCCGGCAGATACGCGTCCCATGCGGTCGCGCCTGCTGTGATCACGGGAGCTACAAGAAGGTCGCGGCCGTAGCAGAACTGCGTTTCGATGTCCCAGCACACGGGGTCCTCTTCGTAGTCCAGAAACATCGCGCGCTGCAGCGGCAGACCGGTCGCGACGGCCTCGTCGCACAGCGTGGACACGTAGGGCGCGAGGGCCGCGTGCACCTGTGTCATGCGGACGAAGTGCTGCAGCACGGCGGGGTCGCTGTCGATCTGGAGGTTTTCGTCCGGTCGATTGCCTTCGTGGCTGCGCATGACGGGCGAGAACGCGGACAGCTCGCTCCAGCGCATCAGCAACTCCGGTGTGCGCACGTTGCCGAAGACGCTGGTGTATCCGCCGAGGTCGCTGTGGTGGTAGGGGTTGCCGAGGAGTCCGGAGGACAGGGAGGCGCGCAGAACGGTGCCGATGCCGTCGTGGCGCGAGAAGTCGACGGATTGGTCGCCGGCCCAGAGCAGAGGGCAGTGTCGGCTGATGCCTGTGAATCCGGCGCGCATGAAGAAGACGGCATCGCCGGTCAGGCCGCGGGAGCTGACGGCGCGCGCGTTGACCTCCGCCCACAGGATCGGCCAGGCATTGTGGGCCAGCATGCCGCTGACACCGCCGGCGAGGCGGACGTCGATGGGCAGGTACTCGCCGAAGTCGGCCATCCATCCCGAGACGCCCAGGTCGAGCGACTCCTGCGCGATGACGCGTTCGGCAAACCAGGCGGACGCGGCCGGGCCGGTGAAGTCGACGATGCCGCAGAGGAACTCGCCGAAGTCGACGAGATAGGGCGCGTCGGAGTGGATCTGCCGTGCGAGATGGCCGCCGGCGAGGGCCTCCTGATAGAGCGCTCCGTCGATGGCCAGGTAGGGATTGATGTAGTTGAGGAAGCGGATGCCGCGGGTGCGGAGGTCGGCGATTTTTGCGCGGAGCCCTGGGTAGCGCGAGGGGCTGGCACGCCAGTCCCAGAACAGACGTTTGCCGAAGCCGGTGAGGCGCAGACCCGCCCAGTCCTCGCACCAGAGGCCGGTTACGGCGGCCCCGGCGGCGATGACGGCGTCCATGCGGATGAAGCTTTCGGTGCCGGATTTGAAGCCTAAAATCGCTCCGGAGAACGCCCAGTCGGGTAGGCGCGGCGGACGTCCGAAGCGCGTGGACAGATGCGTGACAAGGTCGCGGAAGCGTGCGGCGGCGAAGAGTTCGATCTGTGCCGGCACCTCCCACGCTTCGATTTCGTGGAACGCGGGGTCGCGGAAGTCGAAGCAGGTGTAGGCGGTTGTGCTGACGTGCAGAGCGTAGCGGCGCGAGGAGAGAAAGGTCGGCTGGGGATAGCTTGTGTTCCAGAAGTCGCCGCCGCCGTACCCTGCCTGGTCGGCCTGAAAGGTGAGGAGGGTGGATTGATCGCGACCGATGCCGGGCTCGGAGGTCCAGAGCGGGAAGCGTCGGCCGGCGAGGTTGAAGTAGCTCATCTGCTCGCCCGCGCCCCACAGAGATTCGCCGGGATCGGCGTGGAGGCGCATCCAGAAGCGATTCACGGCCGGGTCCGCGGAGGTGAAACGCAGAGCACCGGCGTCGATCGCCAGGGTGAGAAGGGCGGGTTGTCCGGCGGCCGAAGCGAGTTCGACGTGAGCTTCGGCGACCTCAGCGGATCGCAGGGCGAGGCGTTCGTCGAGACGATCGGCGATGTTGAAGTTGCCTCGATCCATCTGGATATCGGGACGTCCGCGACCGACAAAGAAGGCCGGACGATGCGGCCGATGGCGCAGAAGGACGGTGTTGCCGACGTGGATATCGAAGCCGTCCTCGACCTTGCGGAGGCTGAGCGCGGTCATGTTTGCGATCTCAACCGAACCGCGCGCGCTACCTGCTGACCGACGCGAGCGAGACCTTCGGCGACGGCGGGATCGCCGCAACCGCCGGCCCCGTCGAACCTCGAGACCGCGCTGTTTACCGCCGCGGCGAACGGCGTGGGCCAGCCGCGCAAGGCATGCACGATCGATCGTAAAGCTGCGATGGTGCTTGCCGTTGCCTGCCAGCCGTAGGCCGTCGCCACCAGACCGACGGGCACGTCGTCGAGGTAAGGGCGCGGGTCTTTGGCAGTCTCTTCGATGAGGTCGATGGCGTTTTTCACGAGGCCCGAGACGCTTCCGTGGTAGCCCGGACTGGCGAAGATGACGCCCGAGCACGCGCGAATGGCGGCGACGAACTCCTGCTCTTCGACGGTGCGATCCCCCAGTTTGGGCGTGTACATCGGCAGCCGCGCCAGGGAGGCGCCGTCGAAGATCCGCGCGCGCATGCCCTCCGCTTCTGCGGCCTTGATGGCGATGCGCAGGGCGCGCTCGGTGGAAGATCCCGGCACGGTGGTGCCGCCGACGCCTACGATCAAGGGTGCGTTTGCGGCGGACATGCGGCGCCTCTCTCCTACCTATCTGCTGATTCGTACGAACGGTGTGCCGATGCTAAAGACATCGCCCGGCGGTCCGTCCCGGGTGGTCAGTTGCGGGTGAGAGGTCCGTGGCGCAGATGAGGGAGAACGTGGCGAGCAAACAGATCCGCCTCCGCCGCGTGCGGATATCCGGAGAGGATAAACGCTTCGATGCCCATTGCCTGATAGCTCCGGAGCTTGCTGAGCACCTGGTCGGGATCGCCGACGATGGCCGCGCCGCAGCCGGAGCGTGCGCGACCGACGCCGGTCCACAGGTTGGCTTCGGCGTAGCCATCGTTTGCGGCGCCTTCCCGCAAGGCGGCCTGCGCGGCGACGCCGGCCGATGTGGTATCGAGCGACCTGGCGCGAATGGCGGCGCCCTCTGCCGCGTCCAGCTTGGACAGCAGACGGTCGGCCGCGGCGCGTGCCTCGGCCTCGGTATCGCGCACGATGACGTGGGCGCGGTAGCCGAAGCGCAGCGTACGCCCGTGTCTGGCGGCGCGCTGCTCCATCTCGGCGATCAGCGCTTTGACTCTAGATTCCTTGTCGGGCCACATGAGGAAGATGTCGCAACCGATGGCCGCGGCTTCGCGGGCGTCCGGGCTCATGCCGCCGAAGTAGAGCAGCGGCGGGTTGCCCGAGACGGTGCGGATGCGGGGCGGCTCGAGCTTCAGCTTCCAGAACTCGCCGTTGAAGTCGAGCGCATCTCCGCCCAGCAGGGTCTTGAGGATGTGCATGGCCTCGACGGTGCGACGGTAGCGCGGTGCCGAGGGCAGGGTTTCGCCGGGCATGTCGGACGAGATGATGTTGACGGTAAGCCGGCCGCCCAGGATGCGGTCGATGGTGGCGATCTGCCGCGCCAGTTGCGGCGGCCAGGTCTCGCCGATGCGGACCGCCAGAAGCAGATGAATCCGTTTGACCAGCACGGCGATGGCGGCGGCAAAGGCTGTGGTATCGATGCCCAGAGCGTATCCCGAGGGCAGAAGGATGTTGTCGAAGCCGAGCGCATCGGCCTGGAGGACGATGTCGCGGCAGTGCTCCCAGCTGGACATTAGAAGAGGGTCGGAGACGCCGAGGAATTCGTAGTCGTCGTCGCACAGAGCGGAGAACCAGCTGACTTCACAGGGTGCGCCCGGGATGGAAGGAGGGGCTTCGCTCATGGCAGATTTTCTCCTCGCAGAGCGGAGGTCTGGGCGGGGTGAAGGTGCTGACGTGGATGCCGGTATCTGCGAGGGTGGATGTCTGGTTGGGGCTCTTTAAATGAGACACCGTTGTCCTAGTATGTCACAGAGAGAGTGTTGGCGATGCCGGCGAGCGGCCCGGCTCTTTCGCGGGAAGCCGCGTCAAGGATAGGCCACCTGCGGACGTGCGACGGAAGGCTCGGCCACGGTGAGGCGCGGAACCAGACGCTCCACACCGCCTAGCCCTATCAGGTCGCAGACACCGCAGACTATCAACAAAGGGGCGTAGCCGCGGCCGTTATCGAGCGACCAGCCGGCGGCCTCGATCATGGCCATGCCGGCCAGGTTGCCGGCGAACGCGGCTGTGCCGACCGCGGTGCCGACCATGCGCGAGGGAAACAGATCGGCCGCCATGCCGAAGACTCCGGTAGAAAATCCCTGGTGCGCAAAGAGGGCGAGACCGAGAAACGCGGCTCCCGCCCACGCGGTGTGGGTGAAGAGGAGCAGAGGCACGGGAAGGATCAGGAGAGCGTAGAGCAGCATGGACCCCTTACGCGCGCGATTGTAGGAGACGCCTCGCAAGAGGAGCGCGGAGGGCAGCCAGCCGCCGGCGAGTGAGCCGAGCGCGGCCATCATGTAGATAAAGGCTACGGGAAGGCCGAGAGTTCCCAGGCTGAGGCCGAAGCGGCGGTGGAAGAGGTCGGGCGCGAAGAAGAGGAGGAACCACCAGACCTCGTCGCTAAAGGTTTTGGCGACGATCAGGGCCCATTGGCGGCGGTCGCGGAGCAAACCGGACCAGGGCACGGAGGAGTCTCCCGCGGTGGCGGGTTCGATGGCCGGCGGCATGGGCACGGCGATCCAGGCGACCACCCATAGCAGGCCGAGGCCGCCGGTGATGAGAAAGGCCGAGCGCCAGCCCAGCCGGAGCGCCAGGGGAGGTATGGCGAGCGGGGCGACGACGGCGCCGAAGTTCGACGCCATGTTGCCGATGCCGAGCATCATGGATCGTTGGGCCGGAGGGAAGTAGGCGGCGGCGGTTTTCACCTGGGCGGGGGTTCCGACTGCCTCGGCTATGCCCAAGGCGATGCGCACGGCGACAAACCCGGAGACGGTGGTGGCGATCGCGTGCGCCATGTCGGCGAGGCTCCACAGGCCGACGCCGATGGCGAAGCCCTTGCGCAGGCCGATGCGATCGATAAACCATCCGGTGCCGAGGAAGGCCAGAGCCGCGGCGAGTTGAAAGGCGGAGGCCATGTGGCTGTACTCGCGGTTGGTCCAGAGGAACTGGGCCTGCAGCATGGGCTTGAGGATGGCGATGATCTGCCGGTCGACGTAGTTGAGCATGATGGCCGCGAAGGCGAGCGAGACGACGATCCAGCGTCTCCGGTCGATGGAACTCGAGGTCATGCGGTCTCCGGCAGCGAGGCTTAGGTCACCGTTGTCCTATGCGGACGTAGGCTCGTCAAGCTCCTTTTCGAGATGGAGCGGGGCCGGTGGATTGGCGGATGACAAGATGGTAGGCGACCTCCCGGGCTTCGGGGAGTAGAGGTGGGCTGAGCAGAAGATCTGCCGCGGCTTCGGCCAGTAAACGCACGGGCTGGCAGACGGTGGTGAGCGCCGGCCAGACGACCGAGGCGAACGGCGTGTCGTCGAAGCCGACGACGGACAGGTCTCGGGGCACGTCGATGCCCTGCCGGTGGGCGGTGGCGAGTACGCCTGCGGCCATATCGTCATTGGACGCGAAGATGGCTGTGGGTGGGTTGGGCAGGGCCAGCAGATGCTCTGCCTGGGCGACGCCGGAGCTGAAGTCGAAGAGGCCGAACCGAATGTACTCCGGCGAGATAAGAACGCCGGCGTCGGTCAAGGACTGGAGAAAACCGTCCAGGCGTCGTCCTGACGACATGTAGCCGAGGTCGCCCACGATGATGCCGACGCGGGTGTGGCCGAGCTCGAGCAGGTGCTGGGTGATGTCCTTGGCGGCCTGCTCGTTGTCGATGGAGACCGAGGAAGAGATCCCAGCGCGGGTGCCGGGCTGAATGCGGACAAAGGGCACTTCCCTGCGCAGCAGATCTTCGAGCACCTTGATGTCGTCGCACGCGGGAGGCGTGAGCACGAGGCCGTCCGGATGGACCTGGTCGACCAGGCTGAGGATGTCTTCGAGCAGGGTGGGGGAGCCGCGATCGTAAGGCTGGGCGATCATGCGGACGCGGTTTTGCCGGCAGCGCACGCGGACGCCGTACTGGATTTCGTAGACATACCAGGGGCTGGGGTTGTCGCAGATGACGGCGATCTGATGGGAGCGGCGGCCGGCCAGAGCACGGGCGGCGGAGCTGGGTTGAAACGCGAGCTCGGCCATGACCTGTTCGACGCGGGCGCGGGTTTCGACACTTACATAATCCTGGTTGTTCATCACGCGCGAGACGGTTTTGATCGACACTTCGGCGCGACGGGAGACATCGCGGATGGTGGCGCGACCGGACGCTCGGGTGCTCGGGGCGGGAGGTCCGGGTGAGCTTTGGACGGCGGCCCCGAGGTCTGGGTCGGTGTTGGGCGGCCCGGTGTTCCGGGGACCTGTGGTCTGCTCCATGCGCTTCATTTTAGAGCAGAGTACGTCCGCCTCTGAGAGCTGGAAGGCAGCTGTTTAGGACAACGTTGTCAGAGAGGATCTGATCTATGTAGAGTCAATGCAAATCAGCCGCCGGCTTCCCTTCCCCGCCAGGTTGCGTAGCGGGGTACATCGGTCTGCGAGAAAGTGTCCGGACCGCGGTCTGGTGGAGGATTTTTACTGCGGCATAAGCTGCTGCAGACGTGGCGGCTCTTCGCCGAGCCACTTGTTGTTGGTGGCCGTGCCGTCGAAGATGGACGAAGTTTTGAACGGCTCGAACTCACCTTTCGTCGCTGTCTTTCGTGTCTTCTCGAGCAGCGCGGCGCGGTCGGCCTCGCTCAACGGGGCGAAGTCGGCCAGGGCTTTCAACGCCTGCTCCAGAATTTCCATGCTGTCCATGCCGGTGATCACGACGGAGGTCGGAAGGCTGAGGGCATAGCGCAGGCACTCCATCGCCGTCACCGTCTTCGATTTCAGGATGATTCCGTTTGCCATCGACTTCATTCCGAGGATGCCGATGTTGTCCTCCAGGAGCTGCGGGACGACCAGCTTTTCAAACGATCGGTAGTGCGCGTCCATGACGTTGAGCGGCATCTGGACGGCGTCGAAGTGGAAGCCGTTTTCACGCGCGACCTCGAGCATATGGAGGTGGATCTGCGGATCCTTGTGTCCGGTGAAGCCGATATACCGCAGCTTTCCGGCCTTTTGCGCCTCCAGCACGGCAACATGCGCGCCTTCTTCGTCGAAGATGCGGTGGGGATCTTCAAAGCGGAGGATTTCATGGTGCTGTACGAGGTCGATCGTGTCGACACCGAGCCGGAGGAGGCATTGTTCGATCTGGCTGGCGGCTTCTTTTTTGGATCGACCGTCGATTTTGGTCATGAGAAAGGCCTTTTTTCGATAGCCGTCTTTGAGTGCCTTGCCCATTCTCAATTCGCTGAGGCCACTGAAGTAATCCCAGCTGTTGTCGAGGAAGTTCAGGCCGCGATCCAGGGCGGTCCGAACGATGCGGATGGATAGATCTTCACTGACGGTCGGCAGACCGATGTGCCATCCACCGAGACCGATGGCGGAGACTTTTTCCCCGGTTCTGCCCAGCGTCCGGTATTGCATCTCAGATTCACTCATGGCTCTTCTCCAAACCGTTTTTTGGATGCTGTGTCGATCTTAGTCCAGGGCAAACTACCGCTCCTTGTGAGCCCTTACATCTCGGTGGCGGGAGATCGGGACGATCTGGTCCAGGCGACGGCGGTTGCGAGAAGGAGGGGAACTTCCAGCAACCAGAGGGCATGGGCGGCGAGGTAGTGGACAGCGAGGCCGGCCAGGGCTGCACCGACCGCGAAGCTGGGCCAGATGACGCCGAGCACGGCGTCGGTGGTGCGCGCGCCCGGCGATTTCTTGGGGGCGTCCGGCGGTCGAAGAAGAGACGCGATGAGCGATGTGGCGTCGCCAGTGATATAGGTCAGATGGATCGAGACGCCTTTGCTTTTGCGGTAGACGCCGTTCTGCGTGCCAAGCGCAAGGCACATGCAGACGAGCATAAACACTTTGGCGTGAGACGGCTGAGAGAAGGGGGACAAGGGAGCAATCGCAACGAGAGCCGCTTCGATGAGGAGAGCTAGAACGAGGGTCCTATTTTTTCGCAGGCCCAGTCGCGGGAGAAGTACGCCTCCAGCGGTGGCGAGCAGAAACGAGACGACAGCCGTGAGGTGAAGCCACAAGCTATCCATCTTTCCGGCTGCGAGTGCGGTTGCGCCGAGCACCGTATTTCCGGTGATGAGACCTGTAAAGCTGCCCGTGAGGAGATAGGAGGCGGCGTCGGCGAAGCCGCTCGCAAACACCAATGCGATGAGGACGAACATCGCATCGGCGCCTGCCGGGTGGCTATCGTTTTGTGGGTTGTCTGGCTTGTATTCAGTCTCCGGCGGCATGGACGAGTTCCTGGGCCGGCGATGGAATTTCTGCCTTGGGATACTCCGGCGTATAGAGAAACGAGGTGATCATGCCTTTGATGGACTTTGGCCGCTTGACGCGGGCGAGGCCCAGGTCGAAGATCTTTTCCGCGGATTTGGTGGCTGTGTCGACGCAACTTGCCTGGATGTTGCCCTGTGAGGGGAAGAGCACGCCTTTTTCCAGCTGATCCGGTGTGACCTGATCGGCGAGGGCGCGCGCGGCTTCGATGAAGATTTCGTTGGGCACATGCCTGGCTTCGGTGACCACGATCGCCAATCCAACCGCGGGAAAGATATAGAAGTTATTCGCCTGGCTCGGCTCATACGTCTTTCCGTCGATCTGGACAGGGTCGAACTGCACACCCGCGGCGTAGATCGCTTTTCCTCCCGAATATTTGTACGCCTCTTCCGCGGTGCACTCGGCATGGTCGGTGGGATTGGAGAGGGCGAAGATGATGGGTCGCTGGTTCAGCTTGGTCATGGCTTCGATCACCTGCTGCGTGAACGCGCCTCCGACGGTGCTGACGCCGATCAGGATGGTTGGCTTGATGGTGTTGATGGCCTCCACGAGGTCTTTCGTGGGCGGGTGCGGGTGCGCGTAGTTCTTCTGCTCCGGCGAAAGGGCTCTTGGCTCGGGCGGGAGCAGACCACCGACATCGAACATCGAGATTTGCGCTTGTGCCTGCTCCTCCGTGAGGCATTCGAGCTTCATGGCGTCGGCGATCATGTTGCCGATGCCGATGCCCGCCGAGCCTGCGCCCAGGAACAGCACGCGCTGATCTTTGAGCGCGCCCTTGCTGATCTTCAGAGCGTTGTAGAGACCGGCGACGGCGACGCTGCCGGTGCCCTGGATGTCGTCGTTGTAGCAGCTGATCTTGTCGACGTAGCGGGCAAGCAGGCGGATGGCGTCCGTCCCTTTCCAGTCCTCGAAGTGGATGCAGCACTTGGGATAAAGGTCCTGCACGGCGTCGACGAATTCCTGCACAAAGGCGTCGAGCTCGTCGGTGGTGGGCCGATGCTGCTTGAGACCGAGGTAGAGTGGGTCCTCCAACAGCTGCTGGTTATCGGTTCCGCAGTCGAGCAGAACGGGGAGCAGGACTTCCGGCGGGACCGCCGCGCAGGCGGTGTAGAGCTGCAGTTTGCCGATGGGGATGCCCATGCCGTTGGTGCCGAGGTCGCCCAGGCCGAGGATGCGGCCGCCCGTGCTGACGCAGATGACGCGCACGTCTTTTACCGGCCAATTTCTCAGCACTTCCTTGACCCTGCCGCGCTGATCGATCGAGACATACAGGCCGTTCGGCTTGCGATAGATGTGCCCGAATTCGAGGCAGGCCGTGCCTACGGTCGGATCGTACACGATCTTTAGAAAGCGGGCCGGATCGGTCGCGAGCACGGCGTAGAAGAGGGTCTGGTTGTCGTCCGAAAGCTGGGCGAGATAGATGTACTGTTCGAGATCGTTCGGCTTTTTGCTGAGCTGTAACAAGCATCGATCCACCTGTTGCTGGAGGGTCTCCTGCCGTGGTGGAAGCAGGCCGATTAGACCCTTCTGTTCGCGCTCCTGGGGAGAGAAGGCGGTCGATCGGTTCGTCTCTGGATTGCGCAAAAGTGCCACTGAGCTGTCTGTCTCGGGGTGCATGGTCGTGCTCCTTTTTCTTAAAGCGTTGGGGGAAGGTGCGCTTCGGTTGAAGATCTGAGGCGCGAAAGACGAAAGCTCTCAGATCAGAAATCCACTTTGGAACGAAATCCGAAGACCGTGGCTGAATTCGAAGTTCCGCCGGCATCGAGAAAGCGCTGCACCACCGGCTGCACGGTGAGGAAGCCCGTCACCTCGATCAGACCGTTCAGCTCGAGCACATCTTCTGTCCGGCGGGGAAGGCCGGCTCCGGCGGGAAGATAGTCGCTGACCGAACTCCGCACATATCCGAAGGAGATCGTGTTGTGCTGCCGGAGCGGAAGCGGCTCATCGAACCGAACACCTACCGTCGTTTGCCGAGGCACATGAGTGCGGTGGGACGGTGTCCAATCGGTCGCCGCCGTAAGATCGAGGCCGACGCCGGAGTTGGGCGATGTTCGCCATACAGCCTGGCTCCCATTCAGATAGATGAGGTAGTTGCCGGACACGGTCTTAACGGGCCCGGTGGACTGAAACTTGCCAGGGTTGTAGGAGCTGCCCAGCTGATAGAGCCCGGTGTAGCCGCGACGTTGCGCGAGCGTATCGAAAGCGCGAACGGCGGTGGCCGGTTGCCCCGGAGACCAGCCGATCTCGGCGACGTCTGAGGCGGCTCCACGAAACTGGGGAACAAGGCCGGTCGGGTTGTGCGCATACGGTATGCGATCGGCGGCGTACACCATCGACTTCACATAGAAGTGTTGGAGCGGTATGACGCGGAGCTCCGCCGCCGGCGTTGACGGTGGATCAAACGTCTCATACGTTGCGCTGAGATTGCTCAACGCATATCCAAGCGGCTCCGCGATGAACGATCCTCCGTAATGTTGTGTGCCGTAGGAGTCCTGCGCGGCAAACTGTCCGAGGCGAAAGACAACACGATCTCGGCTTACGCGCTGCTCAAACCACCAGGAATCCAGCCGAAAGGTGTTTGCGCTCGCCATGCTGCTCGGCTCTGCAATGGTTCCTAGATACTTGCCAAGATTGCCGCCGGCCTGCCACGGCGCCGTGATGTGAAAGCGCAAGCCAGGCGTATGGGTCAACTTACTGAAGTCGATGTCGAGGGTTCCGCGCACGCGGCTCCACTCCGCCAGGCGCTCTTTTTGAACCGACCGCAGATTCCAGAGCGAGTCGGAGATGTACTGCACATCGAGCTTGACACCGCGCTCTGAGAGCCGTTGCCGCTCGCCGCCCCAGTCGCCGAAGAGATACTTGCGGTCTTCGGGCGCGCGCTCGTGCGTGTCCGGTCCGCTCAGATCTTCGGTTGCCTGCTTTTCGTCCTGCGCGCGCAGGGGAAGAGCAAGGAAGCAGGCCACGATGGGCGCCAGGCCAGTTGAAAGACGGTGGTGAAACATCGGTCCTCCCAGAGCTTTCGGCACGCACAACAACAACGCTTTCTGTTAGGTGGCTTTGTTTGAGACCATCTTGCGAGGGTCGACAACTTCGTCGAACTTCTTTGCGTCGATGTATCCGCTCTTGATCGCCGCGTCGCGCAAGGTGGCGCCTTCCTTTTGGGCCGCGTGCGCGATCTCGGATGCTTTGTCGTAGCCGATGACTGGGCTGAGCGCGGTGACGAGCATGAGTGAATTTTTGACGTATTCGGCGAGCCTGGCTTCGTTCACCTCGGTTCCTTCTATCGTGTAGATCCGAAGCTTTTCGCAACCGTCCGCCAGGATGCGCGCCGAATGGAGGAAGTTGTTGATGATGATCGGCCGCATCGCGTTCAGTTCGAAGTTGCCCTGCGAACCTGCAAAGGCGACGGCTGCATCGTCCCCGATCACCTGGATGCAGATCATGACGATGGCTTCGCACTGCGTGGGATTGACCTTGCCCGGCATGATGGACGATCCGGGCTCGTTTGCCGGCAGCGTCAGCTCGCTGATGCCGCAACGCGGACCGGAGGCAAGCCAGCGTATATCGTTGGCGATCTTCATGAGGGCGACGGCGAGACCGCGAAGTCCGGCGTGCGCGGCCACCATGGCGTCCAGCGAACCTTGCGCTTCGAACTTGTTCGGCGCCGTGACAAAGGGCAAGTTGGTCAGCTCCGCGATCTCTTTCGCGATCTGCACATCGAACCCGGCGGGGGCGTTCAGCCCAGTGCCCACCGCGGTGCCACCGGCCGCGATCTGATAGAGGCCTTCCAGGGACTGTTCAATCCGGTGCAGAGCATAGCGGATCTGCGTGCTGTAGCCGGACCACTCCTGCCCGACTGTAAGCGGCACCGCATCTTCGAGGTGGGTTCGTCCGATCTTTACGATGTGCTCCCACTGGTTTTGTTTGTTTTCGACGGCAGTCGCCAGGGCTCCTACCTTGGGCAGCAAGGTTTCCTTGATCTCCTTCGCGGCCGCGATGTGCATGGCCGTCGGAAAAGTGTCGTTGGAGGATTGCGACATGTTGACGTGGTCGTTGGGATGGACCGGCTCTTGAGCACCCAAAGTTCCGCCCACCCTCTGGATGGACCGGTTGGAGATCACCTCGTTCACGTTCATGTTGCTTTGCGTTCCGCTGCCGGTCTGCCAGACAAAGAGGGGGAAATTTTCATCGAGCTTGCCGGCGATCACCTCATCGGCGGCTTTGACGATCAGGTCGGACTTGTCCTTGGGCAGTCTTCCCAGGCGCTCGTTTACGATCGCCGCGGCCTTTTTCACGTATCCGTACGCATGGTAGACCTCCTTCGGCATGTGGTCGTTGCCGATCGAGAAGTGGATAAGGGAACGCTGGGTCTGGGCTCCCCACAGTCGATCCGCGGGCACCTTGACTTGTCCCATGGAATCGAATTCGACACGCCATTTGCCGTCCTCAAGCAGAGTTCCCGGTTTGTAGCGGCCATCTTTGATCTGGGTGTCTTCGACGTGGGACATGCCGTCTCCTGCCATTGCTGGCTATTGTGAAGGTTTCGCGGACGGGGCTGCTCCGGCCGCTTGGTCCGGTTTGTGCAACGGGCCGCGCAGGTAGCGGTCGATGCCTACGGCGATGGTTGCCCCACCCGCGGCGCCGAGGATGTAGATCCAGAGGTCGCCGAGGTGACCGATGGCGAGCGCGGGGCCAAAGGCGCGGGCGGGGTTGAAGGCAGCACCTTCGTACAAGCCGCCAAAGGTTGCGAAGGAGAGCACATAGGCGGCTACGGCCAGCGGCGTGAAGGGACCGTTCAGTTTGGGGCCACGTGCCATGACCAACACCATGAGGACGAAAGAGGCGGTCAGCAACACCTCAAACCCGACTGCCTGCCAGTTCTTGCCCGGCTGCGGATGGACCGAGGCGAGGCCGCTGCTCGGCCCAAAGAATGCCCTGGCGAGAAAGGAACCCGCGGCCGCGCCCGCGCATTGAAACAACCAGTAGAGCAACGTGCGTCTCCAGGTGATATCGCCGCGAAGCGCAAAGGCGAAGGTCATCGAAGGGTTGAAGTGCGCGGAGATGTCTCCAAACGCGTAGATGGCGATCACCAGCCACATGGATGCCACCATGGTCAGCAACGTCACGGTGATGCCGGTGGAAAGCGGCGGCTTTGCAAACGCATGAAACGCTCCGGCCCCGCCTGAAAGCGAGAAGACGAATCCAAAGGTGCCGATGAACTCACACACCAGACGTTTGCCATGATGCTTGCGGTCGGCCCAGTCCGCGCTATACCTCTGATCGGTATAGGTGAGGGAAGGCGGTTGGGTTGGACCGGAACGATCCTGATCGCGTTGTGCCAAGCCGTCCTCCAGTCCAACTTTTTGTTCCACGCCCGCGGCTTGAAAGCAGGTTGCCTTCTCCGATCCGGCAGCGAAGTCAGCCTTGCTCCGAAAGACATGGATCAGCTTTCAAGCAACAACACGGTGAGGCTTCTCGCCCCTTGCGCGCCGTGGATAATCACGCCCTCGATATCCCCGGTAGCGGACGGACCTGCCATGAACACGCCATACGGAATTTCCTGGAGATGGAGTTTGCCGCCGTAGGCTTCATGCAAGGTCGGAACGATGTGTTTTGGGTCAAGCAGAACGATCAGGTGCTGGGCCAAGACGCCTAGCGAAGGCACAATCAGATCGTCGCTGCTGAACCACAAGGCGGCCGCTTCCGCCACGCCCAGCCGACTGCGCAGAATGGCCACGTCCACGTCCGCGAAGCTGTGCGGGTCGTCGGTGACCTGGACAGGGCGTGTGCCGTCGATGCCCGGCACGGTGGAGCATCGGACCTTGGCATCCGGATGCAGGGCCAGAGCCTTGGCCTTGGCCGCCGCGAAATCGTGCACCACATAGGAGCATCCGCCCATGGCGGTCAGCTGCTTTTGAAAGAAGGGGACCGGCGATTCTCCGGGACCGGGAAAGCCCTGCACCACCTCCAAATCGGGAAACGAACCTGTGTAGCCGACGCCTCCGCCGGTAGGCGCCCTTCCGCCCTGCAGTGCCGCATCGGGCAGCGGCACGGGAGGCTGGGGAAGATGCGAACGGATCGCGCCCAAAATCGTATCCCGCGCGCTCGGCTGGGTAGCGGATGTGCTCATGCATCACCTCGGTTCTCTTTGTGCCACTCGCGAAAGGTCTGCTTGGGTGGAACCGGCATCTCGCGATGCTTCGTCCAGGGGTTCAGAGGATTGTCCACAACGGCTTCGGGAAGCCCTGTAAGCGCCTTGAGTCCGGCATCTTCGGCTGCATGGAACACCGCCGGGTGTGAGAACATCTCGCCCATGGCGCTCATGCCGACGGACTTTACGGCGGGGAGCTCACCTTCTGCCGAAATCACGCGCCGCCACTTGTAGATCTGGTCGGAGATATCGATCTTGACCGGGCACACCTCGGAGCAGCTGCCGCACAGGGAGGAGTGGAACGGAAGTTCGCGATACTTGTGCGCATCAAAGCCGGGATCGAGGATGACGCCGATCGGGCCGGAGTAGGTTGCGCCGTAAGCCAAGCCACCGCTGCGGCGGTACACCGGGCAGGTGTTCATGCAGGCTCCGCAACGAATGCACTTCAGCACATGCCAAAAATCGGCGGAACCCAGACGTTCCGAACGCTTGTTGTCGACCAGGATGAAATGCAACTCCGATCCAGGCCGCGGCCTCTGCAGGTGCGTGGTGTACTGCGTCATCGGCGGTCCCAGCGCGCTGCGGGAAAGCATGCGCAGAAAGATGGCAAGGTCGGCGGTCCTTGGGATGACCTTCTCGATGCCGATGCTGCACACCTGCAAGGGCGGGACCGTCACCCCGATATCGGCGTTGCCCTCGTTGGTGCACACCACCACGCTCCCTGTCTCCGCGATGGCATAGTTGGCGCCCGTCATCCCGGCGCCGGCCTTCAGGAACTGCGGCCGGGCATCGTTGCGCATGGCTTCGGCGAGGTAGTGCGGATCGGAGTTGTTCCGATCCGTCCCCAGGTTTTTGGCAAACAGATCCGCTACGTCAGTGCGCAGTTGTTGGATGGCTGGGACGACAATATGGCTCGGCCGCTCGTGCGCGAGCTGCTGAATACGTTCGCCCAGGTCCGACTCGCGTACCTCGATACCCTGCTTTTCGAGGGCCGGGTTCATGCCGCACTCTTCCTGCAGCATGGATTTGCTTTTGATCACCAGCTTGACCTTGTGCTCCTCGAAGATCTGAAGCACGATTGCGTTGTGCTCCGCGCCATCGCGGGCCCAGTGGACATGGACGCCGTGCTCGACGGCCTTGGCCTCAAACGCTTCGAGGTACCGGTCCAGGTGCGTAAGCGTGTGTTCCTTGATGCCGGAGGCGATGTCGCGCAGCTCCTCCCACTCGGGAAGGGCGCTTGCGGCTTTATCGCGATGGGTGCGCATCGCCCACACCAGCCGATCATGTGTTTCTTCGTGTTTGGGATCATCGATAAAGCGCGCCGCCGCAGCTTCCGGATCGACCGGCTTGTTTCCCACTTCCTGTAGAACATGGAAGAGATTCATGCGAAGGGACCTCCATTCAGAATCTGGGCGAAGTGCACGACTTTGAGGGGCAGCTTTTCACGGTCGATGATTCCTTTCATCTGCAAAAGGCAACTCATGTCGGCCGAAGCGATGTACTCGGCGCCCTGACGGAGGAAGTCGGCGGTGCGATCCTGGCCCATCTTTGCCGAGACCGCCGCGTCGGTGACGCAGAAGCTGCCGCCAAACCCGCAGCACTCGTCGATCCGTTGCGCATCGATGATCTCGAGACCTTTCACCTTTGCCAACAGATCGCGGCTCTTGGAAAAGTAAGGCTCGGTCACCAGTTCCGAAGGGCGCGACTCCTTGAGACCGCGAATCGCCGTGCAGCTGTCGTGCACGCCTACTTTGTGAGGAAAGTCGGCCTTGGGGAACTGCTCTACCTTGAGGTCGTCATGGAGGAAGTCCGTCAGTTCTCGCACAGCTCCACGCACATGCTTGACTTCGGGGGTCTGCTCGCACGCGTCAAGATGGAAGCGAATATGGTGCACGCAGCTCGCGCTCGGTCCCACCACCAGATCGAAGTCGCGGAAGCACTTTGCGAAGTGCGTCTCTGTGTTTGCCGACGCGGCCTGATCGCCGCTGTTGGCCATGGGCTGTCCGCAACAGGTCTGCTCGCGAGGGTAGACCACCTCATGGCCCAGGCTTTCGAGCAGCTCCAGTGTGGCGATGGCGACCTCCGGGTAGAAGGCCTCGATATAGCACGGGACGAACAAGCCGATTCGCATGGATCCCTCTCGTTCCTTTTTTCAGACCTGTGTGTCCTTAATCAGACCTGCGTTTCCGCAAATCCCTCTGCAGAGCGCGCGGGGCCGGCAGAGCGCGGCTTAGCTGTCGAAGATGCGATCGAGCAGGTTGGTTTTGGCGACATCGACGACCGCGTCACCTTTTCCGTTCAGAATGCACTTGGCCGTATACAGGCCGAATCCACTGGCTTGCTGCGCTGTGATCGTGGGCGGCATCGAGATCTCCCGACGATGCACCAGGACGTCGACCAGAGCCGGGCCGTTATGCTGGAAGGCCTGCTCCAGCGCGGGTTTCAGATCTTCCGGCTTGCTCACCCGGACGCCGAATAAACCGCACGCCTCGGCTACCTTGCTGAAATCAGGATTCTTGAGGTCGGTGCCGAACGGCACGATGCCGGCCGCCATCATCTCAAGCTCCACAAAGGCGAGGGCATGGTTGTTGAACAACACAATCTTGACCGGCAGATTATTCTGCACGGCCGTCAGGAGATCGCCCATCCCCATCGCGAGGCCGCCGTCGCCGGAGAACGAAACCACCTGCCGACCGCGAAGCGCAGCCTGCGCACCCAGCGCAAGCGGCAAGGCACAGGCCATCGATCCATGCGAGAAGGAGCCCAGAAGTCGACGCTTTCCATTGAAGCGCAGATACCGCGCGGACCAGATGCAAGGCGTGCCGACATCGATGGTAAACACGGCGTCGTCGGCCGCCGTCTCATCGACGATGCGAGCCACGTACTCCGGGTGCAGAGGGGACGTGCCGGGCTTGCCCGTGGCGAGCTCGTCAAGTTCCTTGCGCGCATCGAGGTAGTGCTTCACGCTGTTCTTGAGGTGACCGCCGTCCTTCTCTTTGAGCCTGGGCAGAAGCGCCCTGATGGTCTCTTTCACGGTTCCAATCAGGCCCACATCGACCACGGTGCGACGTCCGATCTGCTCGCCGCGCACGTCCACCTGAATCTTTTTCGCCTTTTCCGGATAGAACTGCGGATAAGGAAAGTCCGTGCCCAAGGCCAAGAGCGCGTCGCAGTGCATCATCGCGCGATACCCGGAAGAGAATCCGAGAAGTCCGGTCATGCCGACGTCGTAAGGATTGTCGTACTCGACGAACTCCTTGCCGCGAAACGCGTGCACGATGGGAGCTTGCAGGACTTCCGCAATCTGCATCAGATCGGCGTGCGAACCCTCGCAACCCGCGCCGGCAAGGATGGTCACCCGCTTGCTCTCGTTCAGAATCGACGCCGCGGAGACAAGATCGTCATCGGGCGGCAAAAGGCTTGAATTGTTCTGGAGAAATCCCAGCGGCGCTGCCGCGGACGGGCACGACTTCGCTGCGATATCGCCCGACAGAACGACGACCGCGACGCCTCGGTTGGCGATTGCAGTGCGCATCGCGATGGCGAGGATACGCGGCATCTGTTCGGGCTCGGCGACAACTCCGCAGTAGTGGCAGCAATCCTTGAAGACGAGTTCCGGGTGCGTCTCCTGGAAGTACGTGGTGTATAGCTCTGGGCTGGGGATCTGCGACGCGATCGCAAGCACGGGAACGCGGCTGCGATGGCAGTCGTAGAGGCCATTGATGAAGTGGAGGTTGCCCGGACCGCAGCTACCGGCACACACGGCCAGACGATTGGTCAGGTGCGCATCCGCACCCGCGGCAAAGGCGGCCGCCTCCTCATGCCGAACATGGATCCACTCGATCTCCGGACGGGTCCTGAGTGCATTCGTAACCCCGTTGAGGGAGTCGCCCGGCAAGCCGTAGATACGTTTCACTCCGGATAGAGCGAGTGTTTGGACCAGAACTTCCGCCACGCTTGCCATTCGGTTTCCTCCGCGCGCTGTTACGGTTTCGTCCGCGTCCAAATCCGGACCAGATCAAACACATCGGTGCATCGAGATCGCACCCCTTTGCGTACTACGCTAACGGATCAGAAGGCCGATTGAGTCGCTGAGTTGGTTGCCCGGAATGCAATCCACGCGTGCTCTCGATGCAACGTAGAAGCGCTTCACCTATAGGTGTATATGCGAAACCGCAAGCCTGATGGCCGTTTTCCCCAATGAAAACGGCACTCCCACACTCCATCCGACTCACAGGGACAGGAGATCCGCTTTAGCAGCGCGCAATCGCTGGTGCTCTGTCGACCGAGGTTGACCGCGACGACGCTGCCGATGCCGAAGGCGGCCGCTCAACCGGGACCTCATGTCGCTTCGGATCGGCGGGCCGGCGATCGGCATGTCACTTGCCGAAGCCGGGCAGATCGACGCGACGGGCGACGTGGTCCTGGATCCAGTGCGCGTCCCACCACTCTTTGGGATCGATCTGGACGCCATCCAGCTGCATGGCGAAGTGGACGTGGTCGCCGCCGGCCATCCCCGTCATACCGCTCAGGCCCATGACGCCGCCGCGTTTGACCATGTCGCCCTCGTGTACGTCGATCCGGCTCAGGTGGCCGTAGATGGTTTGCAGGCCATACCCGTGATCGACCACGATGCAGTTGCCGTAGATGCCGAGGGGGGCGGCCCAGACGACGCGGCCGTCATTGGAGGCCTCGACTCCGACGTGCTGGGTGACGGCGAGATCGTAGCCGAGGTGGACCTGTTGATCGATCTTTTTGCCGTGATAGATGTAGCTGCGCACGTCGGCGAAGGTGGCCTCGGCCTGGGAGTGCGCCTGACGCAGAAAGGGCTGGCGCCAGAGGAACTGATCGGCGGTCTTCGAGCGCAGGTCGGCCAGCGTTTTGTTGTTGGCCTGGCGCATCTCGGTGTTGATTTTAACGAAACGCTCCACCGGATCGCCGGCGCCGTTGGGATCAAGCTCTCCTACGACCTTCTGCAGGAACTGGTCGGAGACCTGGATCTGGTGCTGGGTGTAGACGGGCTGCTCCCGCTTGGGAAAGATGACGGTCAGCGGCGTGGAAACATCGTCGCCGCCGTCCGACGCAAAGACGAGGGGCGTTGTGCCGGGCGGCATGTTCCAGGCAAAGGCGAAGATGGAGAAGAGGCCGGGCTTGCCGCCGGGCATCGGCCAGGCACGGAAGGTCTGGTTGCCGACGCGGACGCCCGCGGTTGTGTAGGGACCGGTGACGTTCATGGTGGCCAGATCGGCCATGCCGAGGTAGAGGTAGTGTTGATCGGAGTCGGCGCTGACGACCGGCGGCTCCGTGATCACGTTCACCTCGCGCTCCCAACGTGCGGTGCGGTGGAAGAGGCCTCCGGAGGTGGCTTCAAGGATGAGGCGGGCAGGTCCATCGCGCAGCTGGGGCGTGGTCTTGGCGCCCACGTTGAACTTGAACGTGGTGTCGACGGACTTCGCGGCGGCGGGAGCCTGCCAGGCCGGGTACTGGCTGCCGTTCTGTGCCACGGTGGCGGTGAGCCGGCTGACCCCGTGAGCATCGTGGACGTGGACAACGAGAGGCGTTGCCTGCCCGATGGTGGCGACGGTTGGGAGCACATCCAAAGTGGGCTTACCGCATCCGGTGAGAGCCAGAAACAGCGGAAACAGAAAGAGATTCGCAGCAACGACCGGAGTTCGCACATGCCGATTTTATCCCGAGCAGGCGCCGCACTCGCGCGAGCTTGGGAGACTCAGAATAGAGTCGTCGGGCAGGATCAGATCGCTGCCAGGACGTTCCCTGGCCTCGATTGACTATCCTCCTTTTTGGAGACTCAACAGGACCCCGGGCTCCAACTGACTGTCGGCGGTATCACTGTTTTCTGGCTGCGGCGGGCTCGACCTCAGTTTCGAGGTTTCAAGGCAGGAGCCCGCCCACCTCGGACGCTGGCACCGCTCGATCGGATGTCCCGCGGCCCTAACCCGCTTGCATCCATGAATAATTGAGTGATGTGCCAGAGTATCGGAAGGCGCAGCGCGGTACCGCAGATAGTCCACCCAAAATGCAGGTGCTCAAGAGCGCGCCCCATAGCTCGGACGCCTTCTACAGGGGCGCTTCCGTCCTGAGGGTCGTAGCGCATCCGACGAATAGAGTTTGCCGGCAGACTCTCGGCATCGACAATTTGCAATCCCCTAGGGTTTCTGTCTGCCAGCCAAGATCTTACTTGGCTACACGGACCACATTCGCTAGCAATGTAAAGTATTGCGGGCTGCCCCACATGGTGGGGTGTCCACCTTATGCGCCAGCTAGCTACGGATGCCCGGTAGCATTTCCATTGCGGACCGAAGCGACGGCCCAAGTCCTCGGCCTCGTCCCACTCTGCAATGCCTGCGCTATAGACGATCGATATGCCGGCCGCCAAGGCCATCCACCAGCTTCTGAGCAGACCGGCCCAACCAAACATAACTAGTCCACATGACATTTGCATTGGATTTGCACAGTATCGATAGATCCCACTCGTAACGAGCCGCTCCGGTGGGTCATACGGGATCGGAGTACCCAAGCCGCGTTCTGCAAACTCTAACACTGCACCGAGCCCTGGTAGAGCGAAGATGAAAAGGATTTGCAACTCAATTTGGCGAGCCCAGCCAGGTAAGTCAAACAGCGGGCTCCAACCGAGGCCGGGTCGAAGAGCGAAGATAGTTTCCGGAATCAGAAATAGAAAGAGAAGTCCCGCCGTGACTACCTGAATTGCTGCGCGCTTTCCACGATTTATCTTGTTACGGGTCCACTGCCCGATGGAAAGCGCAGGTAGGAGCACCACAGCCGCGCCTACTATCTCACCTATGAGCCAATTGCGACTGAGGCTTATAGCTGCGGTGAATGTTGGCATGAAGATACAATCCGCGGCGATCATGACCACAGCACTCCAGAAGATGCCGATCCGCTGCAGCGCTAGTTGAGGAACAAGGCCCCAGAGAAGAACCCATCCTATAAAGAGTTCTAGCGGTATGCCGCGCAGAGAGACTGCTGATCCTCCCTGAAAGGTCCACCAGACGGCGCGCGTATTCACTCTTTGAAGCGCAAGCAGAGTGGGGACCGTCCACAGAGTACTTAGCAGGCACGCTGCGAACTGCCTTGGCTTCCAACCGTTCAGTAGTCTTGCAATGGCGGCAACGACCAAAGGCAAGTAAATGGCTGAGGCACGCTCCCAATCGGCAGGGGTCAATTATTTGACCCCGAAGGTATCGCAGTAGCTTGAATTAGATACGCTGCGGCTTCCTTGACCACCGCCTTTTCCCAGGGATTGAAGTACCAAGCCGGATCAAGCTGGCGCTCGAAGTTGATGTGCCACGTAATTTCTGTGTGGTTTGAATCAAGTGATTTCCAGCTCACTTCTGAACTTGTCCAGTGAACCCATTGCGATACTTTGCTGGTGTCGCTGACGGCGACGAAGCGAACATAGCCCGGGCGCCTTTCCGTGATGTGCAGGATGAGATCACCCGGAGGGTCTCCCTCTGCGCCTGCAAAATGAATCAATCTTGTATCTCCAACAGATAGACCTTCACCAAGCGCCCAAAGCGGCCTTGAAAAGCCGATACGGAGTGCTAAAGGCGGAAGAGTAGATACATCCAATTTTCTTGCAAGGTGGCTTTCTACCAGATCATACGGAGAGTCGATCACTGTTTTAGCTTCGGCGGACTGGATTCGACTCAAGGTGAGTTTTGGCGTGATGCCTTCGAGACACATCGGCACCAGAAGCAGAACCGTGCAGCTTAGCGTGACATGCTTGTTGCTTCGCTGCCGATCTACCAGCAGTCCGACGATGATTCCAACAAGATAGAAGAGGGGAGATGCCACCAGAATACAAAGAAAGCCTTCCCCGAGGAGAGGAGCCATCACCAACAATGCGAGCGTAATGCCTTTAAGAATGCCGCCGGTTACCGTCCTTGCCTTTGGAGCCAGTGCGAGCAAGATTGCGAGCACGGCTGGAATGCCGAGAAACATAGCTGCGCTATGACCAAGCTGCTGGTGAACTAGGTACTTGTACAGAACCGATCCGACGGAAAAGGCCACGATGAGCGCTACGACGTACCACTGCGCAGGAGTAATGTTTCTCGATTGCTCGTCCATCTCGGGCATTGCTCCTCCCTTTAGAGTTCAGATAAAAGCTCGGCTTTGCGCAGAAGAGAGAGGACCCTGGTTCGAACAGGCTTTAGCACGGGTAACTTAGCTAAAGTAAGTAGTTTGAGCGTGAGATCGAGAGCACCGTCAGACATCTGACGCGTGCGGCGCTGGTTCTCAGATGAGTCGTAGAGGAACATCACCAAAAGGCCCATCTGGAGAGCCCATAAAGCAAGGGGAAGAAGTTCTCGAAGATCTTTAGGTAACTTCTCTTCTGCGATGGCGTCCCTGAAAACTTGTGTACTTCGTCGACGTATCTCGGCGGTTCCTTTTCCTAAGCAGGAAAGTGGATGATCGGGTTCGCCGGTGTAACGGAACACTACACCCAGCAACTTGCGATCGTTCCTCACCAAATCAAACTTGGCGTTCATTGTTATGGGTAAGCGGATTTTGAGATCCTTACTTCTAGCAAAAGCTTCTTTACAGATGCGCTCTTGCTCGGCTTGTAAAGTTTCGTAATATGCCTGGATGATCTCCTCTTTACTGGGGAAGTAGTAATAGGCTGCGCTCTTCACCACCTTGGCCCGGTTTGCGATCTCCTGCATTGTGGTCGAGTCGAAACCTTTCTCTCGAAACAGTTCGAGAGCGCTTTCGAAGATCTGTCGCCGGGTTTGCTCCCCTTTTTCGGTTGCCGGGTCGTTTTTGACCATGGTCAATAATGACCTGCCCAGCGAGGTAAGTCAACAACAATTGAATGGGTTCAAAAGAAATTGGTTAGGACGACGGCCAGGCCTTCAGCGGACACCATTGCGATGAAAAGAGCTACGGTTGACTGGACAGATCTACGAGCAAGAGCGCGGGCCGACTCCCAAAGAGCGCTCCGATTAAGCAGCCGCTTCCGCCCGTCACCGGCAGATCCACACCTGCGATCAGCGACCCTATGGTGTTCAAGCTTTGCGCTCTGGTGTGCAGCAGCGAAGCCAAGAAGAGTCGGCGCGAGTTCAAGGAGTTGGCAGGAAAGCGAGCAGAGGCAAAGCGATGAAGATCAAGCATTTCGCAGTGGAAGGTCTGCCCCGGTATTCCTTACGTTCTCTCGTCTGACGCAAAGCAGCTCGCCGTTGCGTAAGTCTCGCTCCAGTCCCTTCCGGCAGCTCGCGTCACGATCGCTCGCCAGGCCGCGTCGTCGGGTGGGTTCGGGTTCCAGAACGTGGGAAGGGGGGCACCCACCAGCGCCGCCGTCCCGGAGTCAAAGGTCTTCCGGCACCTGGATGAATGTCTGGCCGGCGCAGTGCGTGGACCGGCTGTGCAGAGCGTGGACCGGCTGTGTTGATCGTCAATCCCGATGCGCTTGCTTCGGCTGCAAACGATGTTTGCCTCCGACGTGAGCCAATCCCTCACCAAAATCAGGCATTCTAATCAGGCAGGCCTTGCGTTCGCCCAAGGACGTTTTTTACCGCGCACCTAGACGTTGGCATGAGAGATGGAGCACCTCGCCTGCCAGAACGAAACTCGACCCGTGAAGAAGTTCCTTTGCCCGCGGGTTTAGTTCGGGATCGATCTTCTCCCACCCCACTGAAAGGGTTGCTATGCGTCAGCAAGACTTACCCGGATCCACCGTAGACATAAAGAAACCAATCCTGATCGCCCGAATCAATAGCCGCAGGCGGATCGATGAGTAGCCCCATGCTTACGGAATCGAACTCTTGATTCGCGTGCCGTCCTCCTGCGAAGCACAGCAAGGGGATAGAAGTTTGTAGATGTACGTGGGACTTGCAGTCCAATTTTCCGAGGTCTGAAAAGGGATTTATGCACACTCCTCACTTCGATCTATCTGCGTTCTTGTCTTTGGGTGGCAGAGGCCGACGAGTCCTTCATCTTGAGCCCAAGCAGGCATTGTTTGTCCAGGGTGAGGCGGCAGATTCTGTGTTTTATATCAACAAAGGGCGCGCCAAACTGACCGTTGTGTCTCGCCAGGGCAAGGAAGCAACGATCACGCTGTTGGGAGCGGGCGATTTTGTCGGAGAGGAGACCCTTGCACGCACCGCCAGGAGTCGGGTCGCGACGGCGGTGGCGGTTTCGCCCTGTACAGCCTTGCAGATCGAAAAGGCAGAGCTTTTGCGGGCGCTTCACGATGAAAGTACTTTTTCGGACTTCTTTCTTGCGTTTCTGCTGGCTCGCGGCATGCGAACGCAAGCCGATCTCGTCGACCAGCTGTTCAACTCCAGTGAAAAGCGCCTTGCTCGCATCCTGCTCTTGATGGCGAAGTTTGAGACTTCCGGCGAAGCGGAAACGGTGATACCAAAGATCTCGCAAGAGACCCTGGCGGAGATGGTCGGAACTACGCGCTCACGGGTAAGTTTTTTCATGAACCGATTCCGTGACCAAGGTTTTATCTCGTATGACAGCTGCATCACCGTTCGCCGATCTCTGCTTACCGTGGTGTTGCAGGATCAGATCTCTGAACAGAACGCGGTCAGTGCTCCGTTGCTGCCGCCGCCCTTGGGAGGCACTCCGGGAAGGTACGGATATGGTCTCGCCATGGCTCCGCGACCGGCGCCCTTGATGCGCGAACACTGCTGCGTGTAAGCGATAGCCTGCGACGGCTACGAGGCATAGGCCGTCGCGATGTAAGTCACGGGAACCGGAGACGGCCCGCATGTTGACGAACTTCTGAGGAGAGCGATGCTCCAAGACTGCAAAATCACGTCCGGCGAAGTACGGGTCTATACGGTTCCAACGGATGCTCCGGAGGCTGATGGGACCGATGCGTGGGACAGCACGACCATGGTGCTTGTCAGCTTAGCTGCCGGAGACAAACAGGGACTTGGATACACGTACGCGGATGCCGCGACGGGCAAGCTCGTCGAGAAGTTGCTCAGCAAAGTTGTCCATGCTCGCGATGTCTTCGACCATGGCGCCATCTGGCAGTCGATGCTCCATTTTGTGCGCAATCTGGGCGAAACGGGCATCTCCGCGATGGCGATCGCGGCGGTCGACAATGCATTGTGGGATCTGCGGGCACGTCTGCTGGGGGTGTCGCTGGTCAACCTGCTCGGTGCTGTGCGCGACGGCATTCCCGTTTACGGGAGCGGCGGCTTTACCAGCTACGACGACAAGCAATTGACCGATCAGCTGGGCGGCTGGGCGGAACAAGGCTTCGGCATGGTGAAGATGAAGATCGGAACGCATCCGGAGGACGATCCACGGAGGGTGCGTGTTGCTCGAGCGACCATCGGCCAGAGCGTTGAACTGTTCGTGGATGCCAACGGAGCCTACACGGTCACGCAAGCGCTGCAGCTTGGACACCGTTTCAAAGAACAGGACGTGCGGTGGTTTGAAGAGCCGGTCAGTTCCGACAACCTCGTTGGCTTGAGCGAGGTGCGCTCGCGGGCCCCGCTCGGAATGGACATCGCGGCGGGGGAGTACGGCTACACCGCGTGGTACTTCGATCGCATGCTGAAGGCAAAAGCGGTCACCGTGCTGCAGGCCGACGCCACGCGTTGTGGCGGCATCACCGGATTTCTCGATGCCGCCGCGCTCTGCTGGGCCGACAACGTCCCTTTGTCCGCGCACTGCGGCCCAAGCATGCACCTCCATGTCTGCTGCGCGGTTCCGCGCGCCATTCACATGGAGTTTTTTCACGATCACGCTCGCATTGAGCGCATGTTCTTTGACGGCTTTTGCGAACCCCGCAACGGCATCATGTCACCGGACCGAAGCCGTCCCGGCATGGGACTTACGTTGAAGGAGAAAGATGTAGAACGGTACCGTGTTTGATTGCATGCGCGGCAGAAATGCCGTGTCCGTACATAGGCAGCAACCCACCTTTAGGCACGTGTGCGACTCGCACCAGGGAGAATGTGATGGCGAAACAGATATCGGATCTGATCATCGAGCGATTGATTGAATGGGGAATTGACACCATCTTCGGTTTTCCCGGCGACGGCGTAGACGGGTTTTTTGAGTCGCTCCGAACCCATCAGAAGGAAGTGAAGTTCATTCAAGTCCGTCATGAAGAGGCGGCGGCCTTTGCCGCGGTCGGGTATGCCAAGTACACCGGGCGCATCGGCGTGTGTTTAGCGACCTCCGGTCCGGGCGGCATTCACCTTCTGAATGGGCTGTATGACGGCAAGTGCGATTCGCAACCGATCCTTGCCATCACGGGACACACCTTCAGCGACCTGATCGGCATGGACTACCAACAGGACGTCGATCTCGACAAGCTGTATATGGACGTTTCGGTCTTCAACCAACGCGTGATGAGCGCTCCGCACGCCGTCAACGTGGTCGATATGGCGATACGTTCGGCGTACGGACGCAAAGGCGTCTCGCATATCTGCGTCCCCAAGGACATCCAGGAGTGGAAGGTTTCAAACGATCACCGGAGCAGCGCGAATGTGGCGCACCATAGCGCCGATTGGAGCGTTCCAAGTACAGACAAGCCGGCGCAATCGCTGATCAAAAAGGCAGCGGACGTGATCAACGACGGGTCCAAGGTGGTCGTGTTGGTCGGTCGCGGCGCCCTTGGTTGCGCTGAAGAGATCACGCAGCTCGCCGATAAGGTAGGCGGTCCCGTTGTAAAAGCTCTGCTCGGAAAGGGCGTGCTTCCCGACCGCAGCCCCTATACCACGGGGGGAATCGGTTTGCTGGGAACGGCGCCGTCGCTCGACGCGATGCACGAGTGCGACACCATCATCATGATCGGGACAAGTTATCCCTACATGGAATTTCTGCCCAAGCCCGATCAGGCAAAGTGCGTGCAGATCGACATCAATCCGACCCGTATAGGACTGCGGCATCCGATCGACGTTGGTCTGGTCGGGGATTCGAAGGCTGTGCTTACCGCCTTGCTGCCGCTGATCAAGAGCAGAAACAACAAGTTCCTGAAGAAGTCGCAGGAGCGGATGAAAGATTGGTTCAACCTGATGGAGGAGCGCGGCACCCGCAAGGACATGCCGATGAAGCCTCAGGTGGTGACGCACACGCTCAACAAGTTGCTCAACAACGATGCCATCGTCTCCTCTGACAGCGGCACGATCGCTACCTGGACCGCACGGTATGTGGACATCCGTGGAACGATGCAGTTTTCGTTGTCCGGATCGCTTGCGACCATGGGCAACGGCCTGCCGTACAGCGTGGGCGCGGCGGTGGCGTACCCAGGTCGTCAGGTGGTCTGCGTGGTGGGTGATGGCGGGCTCACTATGTTGATGTGCGAGTTGGCCACGCTGGTGAAGTACAAGCTGCAGGTATGCGTCATCGTCGTGAAGAACAACGTCCTTGGCCAGATCAAGTGGGAACAGATGATCGAAGACGGCAACCCGCAGTTCGGCGTGCAGCTGGAACCGATCGACTTTGCAGCGGTGGCAAACGGTTTCGGCGTGAAGGGCTTCACCCTCGAACGACCGGAGGATGCGGAGCATGTTCTGCGCGAGGCGCTTGCTCACCGCGGACCGACGCTTGTTCAAGCGGTTGTGGATCCGAATGAGCCTCCGATGCCGGGCCAGATCACGACAGAACAGGCGATCAAGTTTGCCAAGGGGATACTCCGCGGCGAGAGAAATGCCATGGGCATTATCAAAACGATCGCTGAAGACAAATTACGCGAGGTGATCTAAGACCATGCCGCCAGAAACTGCAATCCTCGCAAACGGTGTAGAGAAGGATCTGAAGATCATCGACAACCACCTGCGGGAGGGGCGTTTTCAGAGAAGCCTCTCCCTGCTCACCGCCATCTCCAGCATTGTGAGCGGGCTCGACGTGGCGTATGAACATTACCGCGGCAGTTACAGCCGTCGCGTCATGTATACGCCCGTGATCCTCAGCGTTTTGCTGGGGGCGGCGGGCATCGCCGGATTCTTCAGCAAGCGCATGGCGCGCGGTCTGCTGCGGGTTGTGTCTGCCGTCACCTTGATGGACGCGATCATCGGCTTCTACTTTCACATTCGCGGTGTCAAGCGCAAGCCGGGCGGATGGCGGCTGCCGATGACCAACATGATCATGGGTCCGCCGACCTTTGCCCCTCTGCTGTTTGGGACCGCCGCCTATCTTGGTCTGATCGCCTCTTTCCTGCAACGCGAGGACAGCAAAGATGACGCCTCGCAATCGGGGGAAGGCTCTCTTCTGGCGCGACTGCTTCCGTTGAAGGAGCGTCGTGAGCTGCTTTCCGCCGAGCAGGACATCCGCGAAGGGAAATTTCAGCGTCAGGTGGCGATCGCCACGGGCATCAGCGCTCTGCTCAGCGGCATTGAATCCTTTTACTCGCACTACGCGAATAACTTCCGCTATTGGGTCCAGTGGACGCCGGTGGTCCTCGCGCCGGTTCTGGCGGGCACTGCTTTCACTTCGGTGAAAAGCCGCAGAGTCGCCACAACAGCGCTCCCCGCGGTCTCGGTCATCGCCGGAGTCGATGCCGCGGTTGGGTTCTACTATCACGCCCGCGGCGTGCTTCGCAGACCTGGCGGCTCCAAATATCTTCTGTACAACATAATGTACGGTCCGCCGATCTTTGCGCCGCTGCTCTTTGGCGCCGCTGGAATGCTCGGCGTGCTGGCCAGTCTGCTTCGCCGGAGGCGTGCATGACATCCCCATATCCCATCGTCGATTCTGCTCTCAGTCCGCGCGACCCCGCTACAGGAGAAGCGCTCGAACCCTCTCGCCAGCCTGGATACTACCCCGGTTTCAGCACGCTTTCGCAGAGCTCCTTCTGGGAAGAGGCCACGCGCGAGTTGGTGGACAAGCGTGTAAAGGACCCGCCCAAGCGAACCTTCTTCTCCGAAGATGCATGGAACTTCTGGCAGGCCGTCTTCAATCATCTGGTCCCGCAGACGGATCGCACCCCCGATCGCCAGATCCCTCTGATCCCGCACCTCGACCACCGGCTCAGCAAGAACCAAACCGCGGGGTATCGCTTCGAAGATATGCCGCAGGACCGGGTTGTTTACGAGATCGGCATTGAAGCGATCGACCGCGAAGCAGAGCATCGCTACGGTGGCAAGTTTCTCGTTCTGCCGTACCTGCAGCAGGATCTTATTCTGCAGGCGATCCACGACGGCAAGCCCGAAGCCGCGCCCGAGATCTGGAAGCGGATGTCGGTGCAGCACTTCTGGGAGTTGATTCTGGGCGACGCCATTGAAGGCTACTATTCCCATCCGTGGGCATGGGATGAGGTCGGCTTCGGCGGCCCTGCATATCCGCGGGCATACACGCGTCTGGAGGGAGGCGAGCCGGAGCCGTGGGAGGTGAAAGAAAAGCGTTACGAGTGGCTGGCGCCGATCTCCAGCGTTTCAGACGCCGTGGATGGATCCGACGACGAATCCGATAGCCAGAGTCACCAAAGCAGCGGAGGCACACATTGAATACACCTATTCTCGGAGCCTTCGAGGCCCCCAAAAACGGCAAGCACATGCTGGGTTCGCTCCAATCCATTCATGTCCCGATGCGTCGCTTCAAGGACACCGACGAAGTGGACTATGTCATCGTCGGTGTGGGTTCGGCCGGCGGCGTCTTGCTGCAGCGACTCGCCCGCGGCGGCTTCAACGTCGTCGGTCTGGAGGCCGGTCCCTTCTGGAACACGGAAAAGGATTGGTTCAGTGACGAGGTAGGCTCGCACAACCTCTACTGGACCGAGCCACGCGTCACGGGTGGAAAGGATCCACTCGCTCTGGGCGCCAACAACTGCGGCAAAGGCGTGGGCGGTGGTTCGGTGCACTGGGCTTCGTTTACGCCACGCCTCCATCCGTCGGATTTCGAAATCCACACCCGCGACGGCGTGGGTGTGGACTGGCCGATCGATTATGCCGACATCATGCCCTACTACGAGCAGCTTGAGCTCGAAATGCCCGTTGCCGGCCCACCCTATTATCCCTGGGGCCACCCTCATGGATATCCTTATGGACCGCATCCGATGGGTGGCGTCGGCAACGCCTTGATCAAGGGATGTACGGCATTGAACATCGGCGTCTCTATCGGGGGTCCGGTGGCGATTCTTTCGGGATCGCGCGGCGACCGGCCGCACTGCATCTATCGCGGCTTCTGTATTCAAGGCTGCAAGGTGGGCGCAAAGGCAAGCACGCTGATCACCCACGTTCCGGATGCGCTGCGAAGCGGTGCGGAACTACGGGACTTCTCGATGGTGTCGCGTGTCGAACTGGGCAAGAACAACCGCGTCACAGGCGTTCATTACATCGATCAGAAAGGCGAGGCTCACTTCCAGCGAGCCAAGGCTGTCATCCTCGCGGGCTACGCTATCGAGACGCCCCGTTTGCTGCTGAACTCCGCGTGTCCCGGATATGAGAATGGCCTCGCAAACTCCAGCAGTACCGTGGGCAAGTATCTGATGGCGCAGGCCGGCAACGTCATCCTGGGTCGGTTCGACCAGCCTGTGCGTATGTACAAGGCGCCGCCCGCGCACGCCCTCACCGAAGCGTTCTATGAGACAGATCCGAAGAACGACTTCGCCCGCGGATATGCGATCCAAACGGTTGGTCCGCTGCCCGTCGCGTTCGGCAAGCAGATGACAGTGGCGAAAGAAGCTTGGGGCTGGGGTCTGCGGCGCGAGATGATGGACTACAACCATTGGGCCGGCTTCGGTCTCTTGGGAGAAATTCTTCCCTGGGCCGACAACACCGTGACGCTTGCGGATGAAAAGGATGGCTTCGGCCTTCCCGTGGCGCACGTCAGCTTCAACCTCCATGACAACGACAAAAAGCTGATCAAAGCCGGGAAAGAGAAGACGAAGGACATCATGGCGGCCGCGGGAGCGACAGAAGTCGTGCAGGAGGAGCGCTATGCGCATCTCGTCGGAGCCTGCCGCATGGGCGCCGATGCCCGCACATCCGTGGTCGACAAGTTCGGCCGTTCCCATGACATCGCCAATCTTTTCATCTGCGACGGCAGTATCTTCCCGACCCAGGGTTCCGCAAATCCCGGACTTACCATTCAGTCGCTCGCCGCGCGCACGGCAGATTACCTGATCTCGCAAGGCGATCGCGTCTTCACCAGCAACGAACGCGATATGACGGCGCCACCCATCCGCCGCGAACTGGCGCCTCCAGAGACCTGGGGCCACGGCGTTCCTCGCTTGAAGTAGATTTCGCCCTAACGCTGAGTCTTCTGTCTGCTCAGCCCGAACCGGATCGGCAAACTGGGAGAGCGCATGGAATCTCGCAAAATCGCGGAGTACGCCATGATCGGCGACTGCGAAACCGCAGCTCTGGTCCGTCGCAACGGCGACATCGACTGGCTGTGCTGGCCGGACTTCGCTTCGCCGGCGTGCTTCGCCCATCTTCTGGGATCGCAGGAAAACGGACATTGGTCGTTGGCGCCTGAGGACGGCGATGCCGTGTTTACGCGCCGCTACCGGCCGCATACGCTGATCCTCGAAACGACGATGAAGACCCGAAAGGGCGTCGTGCTCGTGACCGACTTCATGCCGGTGCGCGGGCAACACTCCGATCTTATCCGGCGCGTGACGTGTTTGCAGGGCCGCGTAGACATGCGGACGGAACTCTGTCCGCGATTCGACTATGGAAGTTCTGTGCCGTGGATCACCGCGGAGACGGGCCCGTCGGGACAGACTTCCTGGATCGCGAAGATGGGTGCGAATCTCACCGTGCTAAGAACTGAGTGCGGTCTGAAACAGACCGTTCCGGGTACGCTGACGGGCGAGTGGACGCTTGGGGCTGGTGAGAGCCACACCTTTGCCCTGACGTATGGCCGCTCTTACGAGCCTGTGCCTGCTCCGATCGATGTGGACGCGGAGCTCGAAAAGACAGAAACGTTCTGGAAGAACTGGGCTGCGCGCAGTCAGTATGCAGGGCCTTATGATGAGGCCGTCGAACGCTCTCTGATCACGCTGAAGGCGCTCACCTATCGACCTTCGGGCGGCATTGTGGCGGCGCCGACAACCTCGCTGCCCGAGCGCTCCGGCGGATCGTTGAACTGGGACTATCGCGCTTGCTGGCTTCGCGATGCGACGTTTACCGTGTCCGCGTTAGTCGAGGCCGGATACACAGAAGAGGTGACGGCCTGGAAGCATTGGTTGATACGTGCCGTGGGTCAGGATACGGCGGAGATTCAGATTATGTACAGCATCCGGGGAGAACGCCACATCCCGGAATGGGAAGTGTCATGGCTCCGCGGCTTTGACCGATCCTGCCCTGTACGCATCGGCAACGCTGCCCAGCACCAAAAACAAAGGGACATCTATGGAGAAATCGCGGCGGCCCTGTATCACGCACGAGAGGCGGGCGTGCCTGTGGTACCCGAGGAGCTCGCGCTCCAGCAGGACCTCACGACGCGGCTCGCCAAGGTCTGGGATCACGCCGGCTCCGGACTGTGGGAGCAGCGCGGAAAGCCGCAACACTACACTTACTCAGGCGCTAGGGCCTGGTTGGGCCTCGATCGCGCCATCGGCAGCATCGAGCGGCATGGGATGGGTGGACCGCTGGGCAAATGGCGGCGGCTGCGCGACAAGGTCCATGCCGATGTCTGCAGGCGCGGCTTCAACAAGCGCCTGAAAAGCTTCGTGCAGCACTATGGCTCGGACCGCCTGGACGCTTCTGTGCTGCTTCTGCCGATCGTCGGTTTTTTGCCGGCAACCGATGGGCGCATGCTCGGCACCGTAAAAGCGATCGAGCGCGAGCTGATGCAGGATGGTCTGTTGCTGCGCAACATTCCTCAATCCCGGAAAGCCAAACAAGGTGCATTTCTAGCTTGCAGCTTCTGGTTGGTAGAGAACTATGCCATGGCAGGCAGAGTGGCGGCAGCCCGAACCCTCTTTGAGAAGCTGCTCGGCTTGTGTAACGACGTTGGTCTGCTTTCGGAAGAATACGACACCGAGAATGCCTGCCTCATAGGAAATTTCCCGCAGGCTTTTTCCCATATTGCACTGGTGCGTGCGGCCGCCCGGTTGGCGCAGTATCCTCGTTAGAAGAGCCCGGGGTACTTCGCGCTCTGACAGCCCACCTCATCGACGCCCTCTCGCTTATGGACGCAACGGCGAGACGCGCTGGCCAGGATGGGAAAGCGCAGGTGTACCGCGCCCTTGGAGCTGTCGGCCGAGCAGAACCAGGGCAGGCAGCAAAAAGACGATCGATCCGAACACCCACATGATGCATGCGCCGACCGCCTGATCCGTGAGCGGGTCGAGGCCGAAGGCGTTGCCGTGCTCGAGATAGAAGCTGTACGCCGGGCGCCCGGCAAAGGCGAGCATGGCGGACAAGAGGGTATTTACAAAGTCCGCGGTGACCAGATACGGCAGGGCATACCACCCCAACGGCTCGGCCTGGGACGGCCAGGGGCGCAGCAGAACCCACCAGAACAGCAGCGAGCCGGCGAGAAAGCACAGATGCTCCAGGTCATGGACCGCCTCGTGCTCCAGGGCATAGTTGTACGCTCGAGGGATGTGCCAGAGCAAAAATGTCAGGTTCATCGCCAGCCAGGCAAACACAGGCGTGACCAGAACATGCTCGAAACGACGCACGAGAGGCGATCGCAGGAAAGGAGCGACCGTCCATCGACGCAGCCCGGACGGCAACCCGCGCAAGAGAGGAACCGTGGGCCAACCCAGAAGAACAAGCGGCGGAACAGCGGCCATCAGGAGCAGGTGCTCGATCATGTGAGCCGTCAGAACCGTATCGGCCAGCTCCTCGAGCGGCGAAGCCAGCGAGATCCAAAGCACCGCCAGCCCCCCCGCAAAAGACCACGCGCGCCACGTCTGAAACTCAGGCCGGGTGCGCCGCAAGCGTCGCAGCCCGACCAGATAGAGGACCAAGGCAAGCACGCACCCAAGGGTGATCGTTAGCGGGGGATGCCAAACGCTGATCAGGCTGTCCAGGGATCTCTCCTTGCGCTTGCTCTGCTCTGTTTAGAGCGGTTCTCCTGTCCCTGTGAGTCGGATAGAGTGTGGGAGTGCCGTTTTCATTGGGGAAAACGGCCATGAGGCCTGTGGTTTCGCTATACACCTACAGGAGAACCGCCCTATTGCTTCTGATACTTCGGAGTCTTTGGCATATCGAGCGATGGGTCGCCGTGATTTTGGTACGGCAGATCGTTGCCGTCTCGCCCAAGCTGCATGGCGGGAACCTCGGCGGGCCGAAGATCGCTGTTCCCGTTCATGGACCGGAGAAAGGCCACAAGCGCTGTTGTCTGTGGCGGCGTCAGGGCTTTCCCGAACGCCGGCATGTTGCCTCCGCCCTGCAGCACCTGGCGGATCAGCTGGTCGTCGCTCAGGCGCGTGGCGACCAGGTCGAGCGCAGGTCCGCGCTCGCCGCCGACGCCGCCGATCTGGTGACAGTTGCGGCACTGCTTGTTTTGGAACACAATCGCGCCCTGATGCTCGAGCGCAGACTTGTGCACGAGATCGGCGGGAGGCACCGGGTCGCTCGACCAGGCATCCATGATCGGGCTCCAGGGAGTGTACGTGCCCAGGCGCGTGAAGATGCCGAGGGCCAACGCGATCACGGCCACCATCAGAACCGCCACCGGCCGGCGGGACCAATGCTTTTCCCCTTGACCGGCAAACAGCGGCAGCGAAAGCATCCCGAGAATGATCACTACCGGAGCAATCAGGATCAAGGGGGTTTCGAGCGCCGGCGGCATCAACGCGAGCAGGGAAAATATCCACAGAAAGACAAAGTCGGGCTTGGGGGCGGTGTGAACGATAGTGGGGTCCGGTGTGCCGTTGGGACCGAATGGGCCGAAGGTAACGGCCACGGCGAGCACGCTGAGCAAAATCGCGGCCGCGAAGATGGCGTCCTTCCATCCGGCATCCGGTACAAAGGAGATGCCGGTGCGCTCCACCAACTGGTGATATTGGCGCTCGTACGTACTTTTTCGAACGAGCCGACCCGGCATGGGCCAGTCGTTGATGCCCAGCTTCAGCACCATCCACACATGCAGCCCGACAAAGGCCAGCAGCGTTCCCGGCAGTACAAAGACGTGCAGAGCGAAGAAGCGCGTCAGCGTAGGGCCGCCGATAATAGGGCCGCCCAACATGACGTGGACGAGCCGCCCACCGATCAGCGGTATGCGCCCGACGATAGCCACGCCGATGCCCAGACCCCAGTAGGCGTCCTGATCGAAGCGCATCACCTCACCCGTAAACGCCATGGCCATGGTGAGCAAGAGCAGAAGCACGCCAACCATCCATGTCAGTTCGCGCGGGTACTTGTAGGCTCCAAACAGGAACACCTGCGTCATGTGGATGAGCACGATGGCGATCATAAAGTTCGATCCCCAACCGTGTATTGCGCGGATCATCCACCCGAGCGCCACCTGCGAGTCCAGCAGGTTGAGGCTCTTCCAGGCGTCCGCCGCCGATGGCGCATAGATCAACGCGAGCAGGATGCCCGTGGTGACCTGCAGAATCAGCAGCACCAGAGCCGCGGAACCGAAGACATACCACCAGCTGGAGGTGTTCTCCGGCACCTCATGCTCGGACATCTTCAAGGTAGGGCCGATCAGGCCGGTGCGGGCTTCAAACCATCCGTAAAGTCGCCAGCCCACGCGTTCGCCCACGAGGATGGTCTCTTTTGTGACCTTCTGATCGACATCGACGACCTCGTGCTCCAGGGTTTCGAGCTTTTGTTCGGGCTTGGTTTCCATTTACGACTCCTCTCCATCCTTGCGCGCGGGCAACAAGTTGTAGCCGGTCACGCCCTTTCCCGAGCGCTCTGCCGGATCGATCTGGATAAGCTCACGGTCCTTGGCTCCCGAACAAGCCACATCGCGCAAGGTAGGAATTTCGCCGGCGTGGATCATGACCGTATCGCCGTCCAACCGCACGGCGTATTTGTACATGCCGCGCGGCGGCGGGCCGGCAGCCACGTCGCCGGTGGAGTAGTAGGCGCCGCCGTGGCAGGGGCATAGAAACAGCTGCGATTGCTCAAACCAGCGCACGGGACAGCCCAGGTGAGCACAGTTGATCGCGAACACCTCGTACTGCGTGTGCGTGGTGCGCCGTGCCCACACAGGGATCTTGGCCGTCTCCCCATCGGTGGGGGTGCGTACCGGATTCAGGAACTCCAGCAGCCGCGTTGCACCCACCGGCATGGCGTCCAATTTGGCAAGCGGAACCCACGCATTGTAGGAGCCGTTTTTGCGAAAGCCGGGAGAGATCACGTAGCCCAGCAGAGGCACGGCGAGTACGGCCGCGACCGCCGCGTTCATGCCGACTGCGAGCTGAAACAGAAAGGTTCGGCGGGAGTGCTTGAAGCTGTGTTCCGCTGCGGACGGCAGAGGTGCGGACTCCGGCCGCAGGAGGTCGTCGGAGTGTGGCTTTTTCGGTTCCGGGGGAAGTTCGCAAAAATCATTCATGGCTCAAGACTCGTGGGGTGCTTGGGTTTGTTTGTGGGTACAGGGGAGTGGCTGACCTTTGGACCGCCGGTAGCCGGTCCAGCCTGCGTTGCGGTCCGGCTTTGCGCCTTTGCCGCCGCTGCCTCGGCCGCGGCGTTTGCCGGCTGAGCCGCGCCTTCGGCGTTCGGAAACGGCTGTCCGGGCGCGGGGATGCGATAGCTTGCCATAAAGGCCACCAGGTCGGCGATCTGTTGATCCTGAAGCGGGCCGCCAGGGTATCCACGCCAGTCCGGCATGCCTTCCGCAGGCTTTCCCGCAACGATCAGAGTGCGGAGGCCGCCGTTGCTGACCAGCGCCACATAGTTGGGATCGAGGATGGACTTCGTTCCCGCGGCGTGGCAGCGAAGGCAATCGGAACGGTACAGGGCCTGCCCCGCGGCGGCATTCCCGGTTGCTTGGCTTTCATAGGGGGGTGGAGCGGCCCCTTTCATCGCACCGGGATTGCCCCAGCCGGAAACGATGACGTCGGCCAGGATCTGGATCTGCTGATCGGTCAGAGATCCGCCCGTGTTGGTGGCAAAGGCCGGCATCAGCGAGCCGCCGATGCCGTTGGCCGTAACCTCGGCGATATGCCGAGGTCCGGCGTAGGCGATGTAGGCCGGGTTGCCCAGGGATACAGCCATGCCGTTGCGTCCGTCCTTGCCATGGCACGCCTGGCAGTTTCGCTGGTACAGCACCTCGAACTTGGTGATCTGATCCGGGCGTGTCGGGACGTGATCCGGCCCGGGCTTGCCCGGAAAGCGGCATCCCGCGCTTCCCAGGGTCACCAAGGCCAACGCGAGCGCCTGCCCTCTCTTTGCCGGGCGCCTCACTTGCCGTCCTCCTTTTCACGATGGCTCACGTCGCTGTGCACGCCGGCGCGCTCGGCCAGGGACTTCTTCTGAAACTCCGGCGAGCGCACATGGAGGAAGCGATTGACCACATAGCCCGTGACCAGGCCAAAGGCGATCTGCGATGGAATAAACCACCACCAGTCGATGCGCTGATTCAGGATGGGGCTGACCAGGCCGAGCACGCCCCACAGCAGCGCCGTCCAGAACAGCGGAACGATGACGCCCGCGGTAAGAATGGGGCGTCTGGGATAGATCGGCAGAAGAGCGGCATACAGGATGCCCACCAACAGGCAGGTGATGGTGTGAATGATGAGGGCGCAAACCAGGCCTTCCAGATGAAACTCGGCAAAAAAGCTGTTGGGCTTCCCGGCCCAGGACGGAAACCCGCCCGCCGCGAGAAGGTTGACCGCATACCAGATGCTGCCGTACTTGATGAGCCCGTACAGAGCGGCGGGCACAACCATCGCGACCCCACCCGCAGCGCCGCCGTACAGGCCCGGCAAAAAGCTGAAGCTCTCGAGCGACTGTACCTGCTGGTGCCCGGACTCCTCGATTCGCGCCACACCTTCCTTGGAAGGCGTAATCTCGACCTGTTCGGGCGAGATCGGCATCAACTCATGCTTTTCTTCCGGAATCACCTGATGGAACCACCCGTGAGCCGCAAACAGCGCTATCAGGACGCCGAGGGCGGTGACATAGCCGTAGGTCACCATGCCCGTAATGCTGAGGGCGACACCCAGGGCCAGCACCATGGGGAAGGGTGTCGAGGCGGGCATCTCAATACGCGCGCCAGGGTTCAAGGACCGCCGAGCTTCAACTTTTTCAGGCATGGGAAGAACCTCCTTTGAGCATCTCTCCTGTTCCTGTGAGCCGGATAAGGTGTTGTGGTGACGCTTTCCTTGCTTTTAGCGGCCAAACACATACACCACGCTGAACACCACAATCCAGACGGCGTCGACGAAGTGCCAATAGTACGAGAGAACCTCAAGCCGGGTGGCGTCCTTGGCTTTCAGGTCGGTGAAGAGACACAAAAAGGTCGCCACCGAAAGCAGAAGCAGACCTATGGTCACGTGAGTGGCGTGCAAACCCACAAGGGAGTAGAACGTCGTCCCAAAGAGATTGGTCTTGATCGTGAGGTGCTTATGCGCAATCAGGCCAAACCACTCCCACGCGGTAAAGCCGAGGAAGATGCCGCCCAGCAGCATGGTCGCCATCAGCCAGAAGCCCGCGTCGACGCTCGTTCCACGGCGAAGCGCCGAGGTCGCGCGGTGTACGGTCCAGCTGCTCGAAAGCAGGCAGATGGTGGCGGGAATGGGCAGCTTCAGCACCTCCTGCGGTGTCGGTCCGTTCAAGCTTCGGCCGATGTAGTAGATATAGGCCACCACAAAAATCATGAAAAGCGAGCTTTCCGCCAGAATAAGGAAGGCCATCCCGACCCTGCCCCGGTCAGGCCGTTGGCTGTAGGTCTGGGCGTAGCTGATGGAGCCGGTGGTCAGTGCCGAACTCATAGACTTGTCTCCTGGGGGCTGTGGACGTTACAGCTGATAATCGGTATCCGGATCGTTGGGGTGCTTCAGATCCCACAGCGGCCGCCGGCTATGCACAATGGGCTCCTCGGCGAAGTTGTAGTCCGGCGGTGGCGAGGTGGTCGACCACTCGAGCGTCCATGCATCCCACGGGTCCGGTCCGGCTTTCGGGCCATGGCGCAGACTGCTCAGAATGTTCCAAAGAAAGATCGATATTCCGGCAAGCTGGAAGATCACACCCACGGAAGTAAACAGGTTCAAGAACGCCCAATGGCGGTCAGACTCGTAGGTGAACACGCGCCGCGGCATGCCCATCAGGCCGGTGAAATGCATGAGCTCGAACGTAAGGTGAAAACCGAACAAGAACAGCCAAAAATGCCATTTTCCAAGCCGCTCGTTCAGCATCCTGCCGCTCATCTTGGGGAACCAGTAATAGATCGCGGCGAAGATCATCATCAGGATCGCACCGACCAGCACAAAGTGAAAATGCCCCACAACGAAGTAGCTGTTGCCCAGCTGCCAATCAAAGGGAGAGACCGACAAAATCACGCCCGTCAAACCGGCAAGGAGAAAGTTGAAAAGAAACCCGGTCGAAAACAGCATCGGCGTGGCGAAGCGGATCTGGCCCTCCCACATGGTCGCAAGCCAGTTGAAGAGCTTGATGCCGGTGGGGATGGCGATGATCATCGTGGACAGGGTGAAGAAAGCGTTCGGCCCGGGTCCTAAACCCACGGTGAACATGTGATGGCACCAAACGCCCAAGCTGATGAATCCGATAGCGATGGTCGCGAGCACCATCGCCGGATACCCAAAGATGACCTTGCGCGAGAAGACGGGAACGATCTCGTTGGCAAAGCCAAACGCGGGCAAGACAAGGATGTAAACCTCGGGGTGACCGAAGATCCAGAAGAAGTGCATCCACATCACGGCGGAGCCGCCCGCCTGAGTGTCAAAAAAGTGAGCTCCAAGGTAGCGATCGAGGCACAACATAATCTGCGCCGCGGTCAGCGGGCTCACCGCTACAAGCACCAGCAGGCAGGTGATGGCATACAGCCACACCAGCAGCGGCATGCGCATCGCCTTCATGCCGCGGCATCGAAGACTAACCATGGTGGCGAGCAGGTTGAGCGCAACGCCGATCGAACCGATGCCGCTGACCATCACGCCCAGGGTCCAGTAGTCGGTCGAGTGGCCCGGCGAAAACACCTTGCTGGTGAGCGGCGCATACGCAAACCACCCTACATTCGGCGCCGTTCCCATGCCGTACAGACCGTCGCCGCCCAGCACGCTGTAGTACAAAAGAAGGCCGCCGAAAAAGCTCACCCAGAAGCTGAACGCATTCAGTCGCGGAAAAGCCATGTCTCGGGCGCCCAGCATCAGCGGGATCAGGTAGTTGCCCAAGCCGAACAGCACCGGCATGCCCATGAAAAACACCATCGTGGTGCCGTGCATGGTGAACAGGGCGTTAAAGGTCTGGGGACCGACCACGTGCATGCCCGGCCATGCCAGCTGCAGGCGCATCATCGCTGCTTCCAGACCGCCGATGACCATAAACAACAACGCGGACAGCATGTACAAGATGCCGAGGCGCTTGTGATCCGTGGTGGTCATCCAGCCATGCAGGTATTCGACGAGAATGGATCCCCGCTGCCTGCGCTCGGCCTGCCCTGGCGCGACCTCGATCTCGGTATGTGGAGCCGTAGTTGCCATGCTGTGTCCTTTTCAGGCTGCGTTCAGGGTCTAGTGCAACGATTCCAGATATGCGGTAGCGCGGGCGATCTGACCGTCGTCCAGGTGCATGGCCGGCATCAGCGCGCCGTCTTTGTAATGCGCGGGATTTTTGATCCACTGCGCCACATTGGGCGGGGTGTTCGGCACAGCGCCCGCGGCCAGCGTGTCGCGGCTGGCAAAGTGCGTCAGGTCCGGGCCAAAGCGCCCGTCGGCCACCGTGCCGCGGATGCGATGGCAGTTCATGCAGGCGTTCTGCTCAAAGACGGCGCGGCCATCCTGCACGTCCGCCGCCTGTGGTGCAGGCAGCGCTTGATTGGCTAACCAGCGCCGGTAATCCTCGGGCGTCTGGGCGTACACCCGAATCAGCATTTTGGCGTGCTGCGTTCCGCAGAACTGGGCGCACTGGCCCACGTAAAGATCGGGCGTGTGCGGATCAAACCACATCACGTTGATCTTGTTCGGAATGACGTCCAGCTTGCCTGCAAGCCGGGGCACCCAGAAGCTGTGATCCGTATCCGCGGAGATCATGCTCAGATACGTCGGACCCGTGTTCCCCGCGCTCACCACGGGAATGTGCAACTCATTCGCGGTCACGACCTCGGTGCCTGTGTAGCGGTACTCCCACCAGAACTGGTGGCCGATCACCAGCACCTGCAGCGCATTCTTGGGCGCGTGCGCCTTTTCTGTCGCGAGGATCACACGTGCGGTCGCCAAAAACAACACCAGCACAATCACAAGTGGAATCACCGTCCATGACAGCTCAATCTGGTTGGAGCCGTACAGCTGGATCGGCTCACGCTGATTCTTTCCAGGACGTGCGCGAAATCGAACGATCGCCACCGTAAAAAGCGTGGCCATGACAGCAAAGATCGAGCCGGTAACGGCCAGCGCGAGAATCGACAGCTGGCGTATCGAGTGGGCCGGCGTGGCGGCAACGGAAAATATATTCGTGGGAAACACAAACCAACCAAGACAGGAAGCAAGTTCCCGCAGATGGCTCCCAACGTACTGACCTTCGGATGGGCTGATCATTCGGTCTCCCGCGCATCAAGACAGTGGAATCGTATCGAGCTTTCGGCCTTGGTCGATCTTCACAAAAACGTTTTGCCGGCGTTCGATCTAGGATGCAACGGAACCCGTGTGAAATAAAAGCGCATTGGAAGCGAAATGAGTTTGCATTGTCGGCAAGCAAGTGTCTGCGTCCCTGCTTCGGGCTGTCGCATCTGGATAACGTTCCGTGTCCTGCCTGCTTCCCTGCTCTCCGCCGTTCTGGCTCGAGCAAAGACCGAGCGTACTGAGCAAAACTGCACAGATTTGCGGATCGAGAGATCGCAAACTCTACCATGACTTCCTGATCTCAGGAGCTGAAACGGGGTATTCCATGCAACCTGTCGTTGGCGGTGAAGCTTTCGGAAAGCCGGGCATAGCGCCGTGTTGGACCCACAGCAACAAGGCCGGCATCGGCACGGCATTCGCTTTGTCCAGCCGGCTATGGTTCACCATCTGGCAGGGTATCGTCACCGAAGTGTACTACCCCAGGACCGATCGGCCTCAGCTGCGCGATCTCCAGTTTCTAATTACAGATGGCCGGACATTTTTCCATGAAGAAAAACGGGATCTGGACACAACCCTGAAGCGCGTTGCCGACGATGCACTTGGATTTTATTGTGAAAACGCGGATAAGCAAGGCCGCTATGTCATCACCAAGGAGATGATCTCCGATCCCCGTCTGTCCTGCCTTCTGATACGCACCAAACTTACCGGCAAGGACGAGGCCTTTGTTGCAAGCCTAAAGATGTACGCTCTTTGCGCGCCGCACCTCGAGGTCGGTGGAGCCGGAAACAACGGCTATGTTGTGGTCGCCAATGGGCACCGCATCCTGATGGCGCACAAGGGGGGCACGTGGATGGCGATGGGTGCAACGGTGCCCTTTGCGCATCTCTCTTGCGGCTTCGTTGGCATCAGTGACGGCTGGACCGACCTGCACGAGGACTTCAAGATGGATTGGGAGTTCGATTCTGCGTCAGACGGCAACATCGCGTTGACCGGGGAGTTGGATCTTTCCAAAACACGCGAGTTCACGCTTGGGCTCGCCTTCGGCAACAGTGAGCACCGGGCCATAGCGAATCTGCTTCAAGCCTTTGGGGAACCCTTTGAGGTATCTCTCGCCAGGTTCAAAGATCAGTGGACCGAGGGTACGGCTCATCGCAATCCTTTGCAAAAGTTCTCCTCCGACGGCGGCCGGCTTTATCAAAGCAGCTACAACCTGTTGCTGGCTCATGAGGACAAGGCCTTTCCCGGTGCGTTGGTGGCGTCACTTGCCATCCCATGGGGAGAGGCGAAGGGAGACAAGGACGCGGGTGGCTACCATCTGGTATGGACTCGTGACATGGTCATGAGCGCGACGGCTCTGCTGGCGGCCGGGGACAAAGAGACGCCCCTCCGCGCGCTGATCTACCTTGCCGTCGCGCAGCATGCGGATGGCGGCTTCGCACAAAACTTCTGGGTCGACGGAAAAACCTACTGGAGCGGTATTCAACTGGATGAAGTGGCTTTCCCCATCCTTCTGGCCTGGCACCTCCATCGTGAAGCGGCTTTGGGCGACTTCGATCCGCGTCCTATGGTGCGCCAAGCCGCGGCCTATCTTATTCGCAACGGTCCTGTAACCCAGGAGGAGCGTTGGGAAGAAGCTTCCGGCTACTCCCCTTCCACTCTCGCCTGCACCATCGCCGCCCTCATCTGCGCGTCGCACCTGCTCCGTGAGGAAGGCGATGCCGAGGCCGCGACGTTCATGGAATCGTACGCGGATTACCTTGAAGCCCACATCGAAGCGTGGACGATGACGACGACCGGCTCGCTTGTGGACGGAATCTCGAAGTACTACATGCGCATTCTTCCGGAAAAAGTCGGTCAAGAACACCCCGCCGAAGACAAGGAAGAACGGGTTCTGCACATCGCCAATCACGCGCCCGACGAGCAAAGCGACTTCCCGGCCAGAAATATCGTCGACGGAGGTTTTCTCGGGCTTGTCCGCTACGGAATCCGCTCTCCCAACGATCCTCTTATTCTGGCTACGCTCAAGGTTATCGACCAGGTATTGAAAGTGGATACGCCGTCCGGTCCCACATGGCATCGCTACAACCATGACGGGTATGGGCAGGGCAAGGATGGCGCGCCGTTCATAAAGTCCGGCATCGGTCGCGTCTGGCCTCTGCTTACCGGAGAACGCGGACATTACGAGCTGGCTGCCGGTCACAGCACCGAGGTGTGCCTTCGCTCCATGGAGAACCTGGCCTCGAAGACGGGCCTGCTTCCGGAACAGGCCTGGGATCAACCCGATCAGCCGGAGGTCTATATGTTTTGCGGTCGACCCACAGGCTCGGCCATGCCGCTGATGTGGGCCCATGCCGAATACATCAAGCTGCTTCGTTCCACGCAGGACGGCAAAGTGTACGACTTCCTTCCCGAGGTCGCGGAACGCTACCTGGGGAAGAAACGGAAGCGAAAGCAATGGGCAGTGTGGAAGCCGAACCGACACATGCGCTTTATGAAGTCGACCGAGACCCTGCGCATTCACGGTCAGGCGCCGTTCCTTCTGCACTGGTCGGTGGATGGCTGGACGACCGTACAGAACACCGAGTCTACGCAGAACTCCTTGAACATCAGCTATGTCGATCTTGACGGCCTCGCCTTATCCAAAGGAACCGAAGTCCGATGGACCTTCTTCTGGAAAAACGAGAATCGATGGGAAGGCAAGGACTACCTTGTAACCGCCGAATAGCGCAAGCGGCGGAGCAGAGAAACCTCAACCCAAAACTTTCCACACGCACATGGAGGCAAGCATGAAATCATCACCGGTCGTCGTCATCACAGGTGCATCCGCAGGTCTGGGTCGGGCCATTGCCCATGCCTACGCAAAACGAGGCGCCAAACTCGGCCTTCTGGCTCGCAACCCCGAGGCTCTGGCCGCGGCAAAGCGCGAGTGCGAAGAACTCGGCGGCCAAGCGATCTTCGTTCCAACCGACGTCTCCGATGCAGATGCTGTCGATCGCGCGGCAAGTCGGGTCGAAGAGGAACTTGGACCCATCGATATCTGGATCAATGACGCCATGGTCAGCGTGTTCTCGCCCGTAAAGGAGATGGAGGCATCGGATTACAAGCGCGTCACCGATGTCCTCTACCTCGGCTTCGTGCACGGTACGCTTTCGGCGTTGCGCCGTATGCTGCCGCGCAACCGCGGAACCATCATCCAGATAGGGTCGGCTCTCGCCTACCGTTCGATCCCTCTGCAGTCGGCCTATTGTGCCTGCAAACATGCCATCATCGGCTTCACCGATTCCCTGCGCTGCGAACTTATCCACGATCGCAGCAAGGTCAACATCACCGTCGTGGAGATGCCGGCGATGAACACTACGCAGTTCAACTGGGTAAAGAACCGCATGCCGAAAAACACCCAACCCGTGCCTCCCATCTTTGAACCCGAAGTCTCGGCCGAGGTGGTCGTCGCCGCTGGATTCGCGAAACGCCCACGGCGGGAGTATTGGGTCGGGAGCTCGACAGTCGAAGCGATCGTGGGAAACAAGATTATTCCGGGACTGCTCGATTGGTACCTCGGCAAAACGGGGTACAAGTCGCAGCAGATCTCAGACGAACCGCGCAATCCAGAGGTGCCGGACAATCTCTACAACTTTGTTCCCGGCGCTCACAGTGCCCGAGGGAAATTTGTAGACCGGTCCAAGAACTCAAGCGCGGAAGTCTATCTATCCCTGCATCGGCAATGGTTTGCACTCGGAGCCTTTGCCGCCATCGGCATCGGCGCGACCCTGTTTCAAAGATCGAGGAGCGCATAGAATACGCTTGCGCCAGGCCCGGGCGAAGCTCCGAAAGGAGCCGCCGGTCCGGATACATCAGCGAAGCTGCCGACGCACCGCGTAGCGTCGGCAGCTTTTCGCCGCTTGGGAGCGCGTGCGATCGACAACAGGGATGCTGACCTTTTAGAGCGGTTCTCCTGTCCCTGTGAGTCGGATAGAGCGTGGGAGTGCCGTTTTCATTGAGGAAAACGGCCATGAGAGCTGTGTTCTCGCTATACACCTACAGGAGAACCGCTTTTCGATCTTCCGAACGCCCGAGCGGGGGACTTCTTCATTGTTGTCGATTTCGTTCCGGTATCAGGAGGTAGCAAGGCTTTCATCCGGGACGACCGGGTTGGTCAGTGCGATTGCGGCCGGGGTCTTGGAAGGGAGCGCGCGCCCTCCAGCGCCGACCCAACGTTTCGTCCAAACCCTGCTGACGACGCGCAGCATGACCAGGATTGCGATGGCAAACAGAGCGTACAGCATGAACCCGGTGGCGAACGAGCCTGTGTGCTGCTTGCTCTGACCCAGAACGTTCGGCAGGATAGATCCGCCCAAAGCACCGATCTCGCCGATCATGCTGCCTGCGACGGCGGTGGTCAGCGGCCAACGCAGCGGCACCAGCTGAAACAAGGCGCCGTTGCCTGCGCCGAATGCGGCGAAGCAGACCATGAACATGGAGACCGTAAAGGCCAGGGAAGGGTTGAGGGTCAGACCGAAGAGGCCGGCGACGGCGACAAGGAGCACGACCGAAAGCGTGGTAACACCGCCGATGCGATCAGAAAACCAGCCGCCGACGATGCGGGTGAGACTGCCGAGCAGCGTGGCCATCATGGTGAAGGTGCCGGCCTCCGTCTTGGTGATGTGAAACTGGCTGACAAACAGGGTGGGGAGGAAGGTGGCCAGACCGATGAATCCGCCAAAGGTGATGACATAGACGAGGTTGAAGGACCAACCGTCTTTTTCGGCGAGCGGAGCCAGGTGTTGACGCAGGGTCTGGTGCTCGCGATCCGGCGGCTCCTTGGCAAAGAAGATCATCACAACCAGCGGCAGCAGCATGCAGATGGCAGCGATGCCGTAGACCGTGTGCCAGCCGTGCGCGCGGGCGAGACGCGGGGCAAAAAAGGCGGCAATAGCCGTTCCGCTGTTGCCGGCGCCGGCGATGCCCATGGCAAGCCCCTTGTACTCCTTGGGAAACCAGCCGGAGCCGAGCGAAAGCGCGACCCCGAAGCTGGCGCCGGCGATGCCGAGCAGAACACCCATGGCGAGCACATCCGAGAAGCTGTGGACGAAAAGGAAGCCATACATGAGCGCGATGCAGATGGCAGTCATTTCGACGATCGCGGCGTTTTTGCGGCCGATGTACTGGCTCAGTACGCCGAGCGGAAATCGCATAAGGGCGCCGGCAAGCGTGGGCACGGAGACCATCAGGCCGATTTGCGCGGGCGAAAGGTGGTATTGCTCGGTGATGAAAGGGGCCATGGCGCCGTTGAGCACCCAGATGGCGAAGCTGAAGTCGAAGTAGAGGAAGGACGCAAACAAAGTCGCGGGGTGGCCGGACTTGAGAAACATCTTGGCATTCGCCATGGGAAGAACACTCCTGGAAGGAAGTCGTTGAACAGCGTGTCTAGAGCATTTCTCCTGTTGCTGTGAGCCGGATACAGTGTTTGCAGCGCCGTTTCCTTAGGGAAAACGGCCGGAGCATCTGTGTTTCGGTGTACACCTACAGGAGATCTGCTTTAGCCGAACAAAAACCTGCGGCGTGCTGTGCTCGCGAGCGAACGTCAGGGTGCGCTCGGGTGGTAACGGCTGCGGCGGACGGGGGCGCAGCGTGTTGCGGGATCAGGCATGGCCGCTGCGCTCGACGCGCACGGCACACTGCTTGAAGTTGGGCTCGCGGCTGATGGGATCGAAGGCCCCCAACGTGACGAGATTGGAGTTGTGCTCCGCGAAGTGAAACGGCATAAAGACCTGCCCGGGAGCGATGATGTTGGTGACGCGCAGCTCGAGGTCCGGAACGGAGTTGCGGCGCGAAACGACGGTGACGCGGTCATGCGGCCGCAGCGCCAGACGATCGGCGTCTGCCGGGTTCATCTCCAGCCAGGCATTGGGCGCCATGCCGTGCAGCATGGGGATACCGCCGGTTTTGGTGCGGGTGTGCCAGTGCTCGACGGTGCGGCCGGTGTTGAGAATCAGGTCGTACTCCCGGTCCGGCTGTTCCTCAAACGGCAGGCAGGGAACGCAATGGAACAGGGCGCGACCGTTGCTCCGGGGAAAGAGGCCGTCCGCGTAGAGACGGTCGCCGCCCCACTGGACGCCACCCTCGTCTTCGATCTGCCCCCAGGTGAAGGTCGAATAGTCGCAGAGGCGGCCGGCGGAGACGCGCTGCCACTCGAGCCAGGCGTCGTGCGTGCTCGTCCAGCCAGGAAAGAGTTCGTCCTTGACGCTTCGACCGCCGGCGCCGGTGCCGAGACGTTCGGCCAGGGCGAGAAAGATGTCGAAGTCGGAGCGTGCTTCGCCGGGCGGCGTGCTGAAGGCGTTGACCTTGCTGATGCGCCGCTCGGAGTTGGTGTAGGTCCCTTCCTTTTCGCCCCAGATGGCGGCGGGAAGGACGAGGTCGGCAAAATCGGCGGTGGGCGTGGGGTGGAAGCCGTCCTGCACGACGACAAATTCCGCGGTGCGGAGCGCCTGGGTGAGCAGATCGAAGTTGGGAAAGCTGACAACGGGGTTGGTGGCGACAAACCAGAGCGCTTTGACGCGGCCAGCGACGGCGGCTTCGATAATGTCGGGGTAGGCGAGACCGCGCTCGGTGGGCAGGCGGTCGGGACTGAGGCCCCACAGGTCGGCCAGTTCCTGGCGGGCGGTGGGGTCCTCGAACTTGCGGTAGCCGGGCATGGACGACGTGAAGCCGCTTTCGCGGGTGCCCATGGCGTTGCATTGGCCGGTGATCGAGAAGGGCGAGCCGCCGGGGCGGCCGATGTTGCCGGTCAGCATGGCAAGGTTGTTGATGGCGGCGACGGTGACCGCCCCTTGGGTCGAGTGATTCACGCCCATGGTCCAGCCGATAAAGCCGGCCTTGGCCTCGCCGTAGAGGTGGGCGACGCGCTCGATCAGGGCGGGGGCGAGGCCGGTGGTTTCGGCGACGCGCTCGGGAGTGTAGTCGGCGACAAAGCTGACAAAGTCGTCGAAGGCTTCGGTGTGGGCGTCTACATAAGCGCGGTCGAAGAGGCCGTCGCGAAGCAGGATGTGCGCAATGCCGTTGAGCAGCGCGATGTCCGAGCGCGGCTTGACCGGCAGGTGGATGTCGGCCATCATCGCGGTCTTGGTGACACGCGGGTCGGCAACGATGAGCACCTGGCCGGGCTTCTTGTGCACGCGGTTGCAGAGGATGGGGTGGTTGTCGGCGATGTTGGAGCCGACCAGCAGAAGCACATCCGCGGACTCCATGTCGGCGTAGGAACCCGGAGGTCCGTCGGAGCCGAAGCTGAGCTTATATCCGGAGACGGCGGAAGCCATGCAGAGGGTGGTGTTGCCGTCGTAGTTGGGGGAGCGAAATCCGATCTGCACGAGTTTGCCGAGGGTGTAGAACTCTTCGGTGAGCAGCTGGCCTGTGCCGATGACGCCGAGGGTTTCCCGGCCGTGCCGGCCTTGCAGCGCGGCTATCCTTTCCACCATGACGTCCAGCGCGGTCTCCCATCTGACAGGGACCAGTGGCGTGCCGCGGCCGCCCACCCGGAGCAGGGGCGTGGTGGCGCGGCCTGGGGCGCCGAGGACGTGGTGTTCGGAGAGGCCCTTGGGGCAGAGCTTGCCGCGGTTCACCGGATGATCGGGGTTGCCGCGCGCCGCGACGGGCTCGCCGTCCCTTGTGCCGATCAGCATGCCGCAGCCTACCGAGCAGTACCCGCAGGTGGTCTTGGTCCAGGTGTCGGCGATGCGCGATTCGGAGATGTAGCCGAACCGCGGATCGATCGCGTAAGCGTACTTGCGCTGGTTGGTGTCGATGCCGGCAAGGCGCTTGAGGCGATCGAGGAGCGAAGCTGGCGCCGCCGAGGTCGAAGGGGTGTCGGCGACCCCGGGGCCGGGCATGCTGTCGACGGTGGAAGGTCGGAAGAGGCGCTTCATGCGTGCGCTCCGGGGGCGGGACGATGCTTGAGAAAGGTCAGTCCCATGCTCAGCGGAACGACCGAGACGAAGAAAAGATATCGGCCGAGCATCACGGCGGCGAGGGAGGTCGCGAGCGCCAGCAAAGGCAACGGCGCATAGAGAAACAGCGGCGTCGCCAGCGCGGCGAGCCAGGAAAGCGCGACAATCCACCAGAGCGCTTCGCCACGGAGATGGTTGTAACAGGCGCGCGTTTCGAAGTTTTCCGAGGCGCGAAGCCGAAACAGACGCGTCGCCTGGTTGGCGATCCAAAGCAACGCGAGGACGGCAGAGGGACGGGCGTCGGCGAGCAACGGCATGGGATGGAGGTCGAGACCGGAGCGGAGGGCGAACTCGGCCAAAGCGGTGGCGGGCTGCTGCATGGCGGACGCCATCGCGGTGCCGAGCAGGCCGGCGGAGAGCAGGAAGTCGATGGGGGTGTGGAGCATGTTCCACGAGGGGCGCGCGCGAACGAGGTAGATGTAGGCGCTGGCAAAGGTGCCGCAAAGTCCGAAAAAGATGGCGGCATAGGCGGCGGGGCGGGTGAGCGCCCCAACTGCGCGTACTGCGCCGCCGAGATGCGCGAGCGAGGCGGCGCCCAGAAGGTGGTTGAGCTTGTGCTCCGAGCCGACACCTCCGGCGCCCGATCGGTGCAAGGTCGTGAGCGCGGCGGCCCAGGTAGCCACGCAGCAGACGCCGATGGCGGCAAAAAAGAGCGTAAAGCAAAGGACTTCGCGGCTAAGCCAGGAGCGCCGCCACATCTTGAGCGCGCGCCAGGCATAGGCAGGGCGGCCCAGATGAAACACCGAGATGTTCAGGGCGCAGGCGGTGAGCGCGGCCAGAAGAGTGATGCTGACCGTGTCGAGCGCACGCCCCAGGGCAAGCGCGGTGAGTGTGCCAAAGGTGGCCTGCATGGCCGTGGTCATCAGCACCAGAGAGGGGTGCGCGTGCTCCAGCGGAATGTCGCCCGTGTCGACCCGCTCAAGCCAGGCGGAGGAACGTTCCGGAAGCGTGAGGCGGGTGGTGGAGATAGTTTGTCCTGCAGGCGGGAGGCCGGGGGAGTCGGCGCCGGCAAAGTTTTCGCGCCATTCGATCTTGTTGACGATCTCGATCTGGATCGCGTTTTCCGGGCAGGCGTTGACGCAGGCGGGCTCGAGACCTTCAAGCAGGCGGCCGCGGCACATGTCGCACTTGCCGACGACGCCGCGCTCGGGGTTGAACTGCGGGACCGAGTACGGACAGTTCCAGACGCAGTACTGGCAGCCTATGCAGGCGTCGGCCGAGTGCAGGACGATGCCGGTGAGCGGGTCCTTGGTATAGGCGTTCACGGGGCAGCCTTTAAGGCAGTCGGCCGAAAGGCAGTGGTTACATCCCATCGAAAGATAAGTGCGCTGCGTGTCGGGCCATGTGCCGCCTTCGAGCTCGCCCACGCGGCGCCACTTGATGTCGGCCGGATTTCCGTTCTGCTCGTTGCAGGCTACCTCGCAGGAGCGGCAGCCGATGCACTTCGTCATGTCGAAGTGAAAGCGATACTGCTCACCGGCTTCGAGCGGGCGGTTGGGAATCAGGGCTTCCACGAGCGCGGGAGCGGCGCCGCCTTCGAGCAGCGTCATGCGCACAAGCTCTTCGCTGCCGGTCTCCATCGCGATTTCGTGAAGCGGAAGTGCCATGGTGCATCTCCAGGTCGTCCGTTTGCGTCAGGTGGGCTCTAGTACACGTCACGGTGGTAGCGGCCGTTGTCGTGCATGTCGGAGACGTAGTCTTTGGCGGCTTCAGGGTCGAGGTTGCCGTGCTTCTCAAGGACGGTGTGCAGGGCTGCGTCGACGTCCTTGGCCATGCGGCTGGCGTCGCCGCAGACAAAGATCTGGGCGCCGTCCTCCAGCCATCGGTAGAGCTCGTCGCCGTGTTCAACCATGCGGTCCTGCACGTAGATCTTGTGCGCCTGGTCGCGGGAGAAAGCGGTATCGAGCCGCGTGAGATGGCCGGAGTCGCGCATCCCCTTCAGTTCCTGGCAGTAGAGAAAGTCGGTTTGCGAGCTGCGTTCGCCGAAGAAGAGCCAGTTCTTGCCGGTCTGGCCGAGCGTCCGCCGCTCGTGAAGAAAGGCGCGAAACGGGGCGATGCCGGTACCGGGGCCGATCATGATCATCGACGTGGATGGGTCCTTGGGCAGACGGAACTTCTTGTTGGGCTGGATGTAGATGGGGAGGCGCTCCCCGACGTCGACGCGGTCGGCAAGCATGGTGCTGGCAATGCCGCCGCGCTCGCGGTTGTGCGAGCGATATCGCACCACGGCGACCGTGCAGTGGACCTCGCGGCCGTGCGCTGCCGGACTGGAGCTGATCGAGTAGAGACGCGGGGCCAGGCGCGGCAGGATCGCGACGAGTTCGGCAGGGTCGGCCAGGGTGTCGGGGAATTCGGTGAGCAGATCGATGAGGCCGCGGTCGTACATGTAGGTTTCAAGGTGCGTGGCCTGCTCGGGCGAAAGCAGCGCGTGGAGGGTCTTGCTGCCGCTCTTTTCGGCGAAGTGCTGTACGATCTTGCGGGTAAGGCGGGTGGGCTGCAGATGATGCAAGAGGGCCTCGCGCACGGTGGTGGCGCCGAGCTTGGGGAGGCTCACGATCGCGCCGCCGTCCGAGGGCAGGTGAGCGATGATCTCGTCGACGAGGCTGGGGTCGTTCTGGGCAAGGACGCCGCAGGCGTCGCCTGCCTGATAGTGAAGCGCCGAGTCCTCGAGGCCGAGACTGAGATGCAACGTCAGCTTCGAGCTGATGTCGGCCGTGAGCGGGCGGCGTTCGACCAGCGGCGCGAAGAACGGGTTGTCGCGGGTGTGAACGTGCTCGGGCTCGTGCAGCGCGGCGTTCGATACACCGGCGTAGTTCAGGTGGCTGCCGTTGCCGTTGCTGGACGCGCCGGGGGTGAGCTCGGGCTGTGCGGGCGGGTGGACGTGGTCGGCCTGCAACGCGACGTTGGATTCGGAGTGCTTGTGCGTGAGGTGCGGCTTGAGGTCGGACTTCCACGTTTCAAAGGGAGCGTCCACGTCGACATCACTCTCGGCGCGGTCGATAAAGCGGGTGCCGCCAAGGGCCATCAGGCGCTCGTCGAGATCGATACCGAACTTGCAGAAATGTTCGTAGTGCTTGTCGCCAAGGCAGAAGACGGAGTAGCGCAGAGTCTTGAGCTGCGGTGCGCTGTCCGAGAAGATCTGGTCGCGGAAGTTTTTGGCGGTGTCCGGCGGGTCGCCTTCGCCGTAGGTGCTGACAAACAGGAGGGCGTTTTCCTGTTTGGCAAGTTCGGCGGGAGTGAGCTTCTCGATCGAGGCGAGCTCGGCCGTGTGGCCCTGTGCTTTGAGCTCCTTGACCATCTTCTTGGCGAGCCGCTCGGCGGTGCCGGTTTGCGAGGCGAAGTAGACGCCGAACTTGAGCGAGATGGGTTTTGCGGCGGGCTCGACAGGAGCGCCCCCGGGGGCGTTCGAAAAGAGGCCGGCGAGGAAGCCGTTGAGCCACGCGCGCTGGTCGGGCGAAAAGGGCGCGTTCTCCGGAATGTAGGGAACCGTCTGCATGCTCGTGGTCAGGGACCTACGCTTCGGTGTTGCCGGTTGCGAGTTCAGCCGCGCACATCGCGCGCAGATCGTCGACCGAGTGGCGGCGGGCGAACTCGAGAAAGCTTTCGTCGGGTCTGTGCGCTGCGTCGAAATGCGCGAAGAGGCGATGGAGCGCGGGCTTGACGTCGGTGTACTTCATGGCCGGGAAGAGCTCGCGGGCGATGCCCTGGTCCCCGTCGGCGCCGCCGCCGAGGTTGACCTGGTAGCCCTCTTCGCCGTCCACCTTGACGCCCATCAGGCCGATGTCCCCGATATAGTGCTGCGCGCAGGAGTTGGAACATCCGGTGACGTGGAGGTTGAGGGGCTCCGTGACGTCGAAGCTGGCGTCGATCGACCGGGCGAGTTCGACCGCGTGGCCCTTGGTGTCGGTGGCGGCGTAGCGGCAACCGCGGTTGCCGGTGCAGGCGACGGTGCCAGAAAGCACGCGACCGGCGGTGTAGTCGAGCCCGGCCTCGCGGACGGCGGCTTTGGCAGCTTCCAGTTGATCGCCGGGGATGTTGGGGAGGAGCAGGTTTTGCCACACAGTCAGCCGGAGTTCGCCGGAGCCAAAGCGGTCGGCGATGTCGGCCAGGGCGCGCGCCTGAGCGACTGGAAGCCAGCCGACAGGGACACAGATGCCGAGGTAATGGAGGCCCGGCTGTGCTTGGGGGTGCGCGCCGAGGTGGCCGGCGCGGTCGATGGAGCCGCGCGGATCGCACTCGGCGGCGTCGACGTGGAGCACGGGGAAGGCAAGCTTGCGCTCGGTTTCTTCCCGAAACTTCGCGACGCCCCAGCGGTCAACCAGGTACTTGAGCCGGGCTTTCTTGCGATCGGTTCGGTCTCCGTGCTCGGCGAAGACGCGAACCATGGCCGCGGCAACGGCGACGAGTTGGTCGGGGCGGAGCAGAAGGCCGCAGTCGGTGGCAAACTGCTTGTGACCGGTGATGCCGCAGAGAAGAACGCGGAAGTAGACGCCCGGAGGAACGGATTTGCCTTCCCCGACGCGGACCGCCACGAAGCCGATGTCGTTGGTGTCGGCAAGCGCAGAGATCTGCCCGCCGTTGTCGAAGGCGATGTTGAATTTGCGCGGGAGACCAAACATGTCGCGCGAGTTCGAGATGTAGTTCTGAAGCGCGTCGGCGAAAGGCTGGACGTCGATGAGCTCCTGCGGGTCGTAGCCGCTGATCGGCGAGGCCGTGATGTTGCGGATGTTGTCGGCGCCGGAGCCGTGCGAGCGCATGCCGAGGCGCTGGATGGCGTTCAGGACATCCACAATGTTTTTCGGCTGTACTTCGCGGATCTGGACGTTCGCCCGGGTGGTGAGGTCGATCCGCGCGGGACCCCAGATCTCGGCCATGCGGGCGATGCCGCGAAGTTGATAGCTCTCAAGCAGGCCGCCAGGGACGCGCATCCGGAGCATAAAGCTGTCCTGCGCGGGGCTGACATAGAAGAAGCCGAAGTACTTGAAGCGGTAGCGGAACTCGGTGTCGGGCGCCTTGTTTTCGGCGGCGTGGGCAAGGAGGTCGTCCCAGCAGTCGAGCGGGTTGCGCTCGTACTTCCAAACCTCTTCCGCGCAGAGCTCGCTGACGGGCGTGCCCCAGAAGGTGGGCTCTTCGGGCTCGGCGAAAGCGAGATTGGCGGCGCCGGAGGTGGAGTCGTTGGTGACCGTTCCGTTTGGGAGATCTCCGGCAAAGGGAGCCCGCTGCATGGCGCCTGCGAAGAAGCCCTGCAGATATTGCTTCTGCTGCTCGGAAAAGGTCCCCGCGGAGGCCGCAAACGACCGATCGGACGTAGACATCGACGTAGACATCTGAGACGGCCTCCCATGAGCGGTAGCTGCGTGTGTGCGGCAGGCCGGCTGCAGAACGCAGTCCAACAAGAGCCCACGACGGAGCTGAACAAACTTGTTTTCGGTAGGGAGTCCGGCGCGTCATGGGGCCGAACGGGTCCGGAGCTGGTGACTTGCAGGTGGGCTCTCGGTAAGCCGAATATAGGACAATTCTGCGCCGGACGCAAGCGGGATCTGGACCGTTTCGCAGCGGTGCATTTTTCGGTTTCGTCCCAGCTGTGTTACACGTATGCAAACAAGCAACGAGAGCGCGCGTTTGTACACCGGTCCCAGGTCCGGAGACATACCGCCGTCCCATCGTCCGGCCACCATCTGCATATTTTCAGGAGGCTCCTTTTGTTCCGTTTCACCTTGTTTGTGTGCCTGCTTTTGGGCCCAAGTGTCTCATCGTTTGCGCAAACTGCCCCGGCCCCGGCGCCGCCTGCTCTTCCACCGTCCACTCCACCCACGATCACAGCGGTGATCCGTGAGCGCACCAACGCGACGCAGTGGTTTGCGGCGACGCCCCACGACGAGGTCTACGGGCACCAGGATTCGCTGCTCCGGCTAGGGATTGCGCAGCGGATCAGGCACTTCGACTACCTGGCTGAAATCGAGCAAAGCTCGGAGTGGTTTCTGCCCAACGATGCCGTGTCCCCGGTAGCGGCGCAGGGTCAGCTTGGCCTGGGAGCAAACTATTACGTCGCCAACAACAACAACCGGTTCCCGGCCGCAGGGTCCTTTCGCCAGGGCTATCTGCGGTACCACTTCAAGCGCGACGCAAACACGCTTCGGCTGGGACGCTTTGAGTTCTTCGACGGGGCGGAGACTACGCCCGAGAACCCGACACTCGCATGGCTGCAAGCCAATCGCATCGCGCAGCGCCTGATAGGCAACTTCGGCTTCTCCAACGGGCAAAGGTCGTTCGATGGCATCGACGGCAAGGTAGGCGGGGCGAACTGGAACCTCACGGCCATGGCCGGACGAGCGGTGCAGGGCGTCTTCAACATGAACGCCAATCCCGAATTGAATGTGGATCTGCAGTACCTGGCGTACACGCGCTCCCTGGCGCACAAGCGGCTGATCGTGCGCGGCTTCGCGATCGACTACCACGATGGCCGGACGGGGCTGACCAAAACGGACAATCGCACCGCGGCGGCGCGCGCCCTGGATCACAAAAACATCCGTATAGGCACCTATGGCATGAGCGCGACGACGGCGATCCCCGTGCGCAAGAATACCGTCGATCTGCTGTTCTGGGGTGTGCTCCAGAACGGCTCCTGGGGCCTGTTAAACCAGCATTCCGGCGGATACGCGGTGGAAGGCGGATACCACTGGACGGCGGTGAAGACCCGGCCATGGCTGCGCGGCGGCGCCCTGCGCACGACGGGCGACAACAACAACACGGACGGCGTCCACAACACGTTCTTTCAGATATTGCCGACGCCTCGTCTTTACGCGCGCTTTCCCTTTTTCAACATGATGAACTCCAAAGACCAGTTCGTGCAGCTGATCGATGCACCCACCAAAAAACTGGATCTACGAACAGACCTGCACTTCCTCCAGCTCACCGCACCGAAGGACCTTTGGTACCAGGGTGGCGGCGCCTTCGACAACAAGGCCTTCGGATACATCGGACGTCCGGCCGGCGGACACGGCAGCTTCTCGTCGGTGTACGACGTCAGCGCGGATTACGCACTGAGCAAGCAAGTGGCGCTGGGCGTCTTTTATGGCCGGGCCTTCGGAAAAACAGTGGTGGCAGGGATCTACCCGCGCGACCGAGTGGCGCAGTACGGATTTTTTGAGCTGAACTACAGGTTCTCAGAGCCGGTCGGCCATGCTCCCAGGCCGTAAACCTCCACAACCGGTTCACGCTCAGGGGAGCGGGATGTAGGATAGAAAAACTCACTCATACCGGTTCTCTCCTGTAGGTGTATAACGAAACCACAGGCCCTATGGCCGTTTTCCCCAATGAAAACGGCACTCCCACACTCTATCCGACTCACAAAAACGGGAGATCTGCTCTAAACGCACCTTTCTCCCGTCGGAGACGTCCCCGCGGAAGTTGGCGATTCCCCCCGGGAGTGAGCGAAAAGGACCGGCCCGAATGCCGCATCCGAGCTTCGATGGACTCCGCGTGTTGTCGCTGGAGGCGCGTCGTGCCCGCGAGGTAGAAAAGCTGATTCGCACCTACAACGGCGAACCCTCCGTGGTGCCGGCCATGCGCGAGCTGCCGTTGTCGTCCAATGCCGCATGCCTCCAGTTTGGGCGGCGGCTCGTGGCGGGCGAGTTCGACATGGTGCTGTTTATGACCGGGGTTGGGGTGCGCTCGATGATGAGCATCCTCGAAACCGAGATCCCCCGCGACGCCGTGGTTGAGGCGCTCCGGCGCACAACCGTGGTGGCGCGTGGCGTAAAGCCCGGCGCCGTGCTGCGCGAGTTGGAGGTGCCGGTCAGCGCTGTGGCGCCGGAGCCGGCAACCTGGCGAGAGGTGATCCAAACGCTCGATGCGAGCTTCCAAGACCGCCTGCCCGAGACGCGTTTTGCTGTCCAGGAGTACGGAGCTTCCAATCCGGAGTTGCTCGCCGAGCTGGTCACGCGCTGCGCCCAGGTCACCAGGGTGCCGGTGTATCAGTGGGGCCTGCCGCTCGACTTGCAGCCGCTGCGCGAGAGTGTGCTGGCTGTCACTCAGGGCGCGGTAGACGTCGTTCTGTTCATGACCGCCGTGCAAGTCATTCACCTGTTCCAAATCGCCGCAGAAATGGGACTCGCCGACAATCTCCGGCGCGCTCTGGCGACACGGGTAGTGGTATCGGTCGGTCCAACCACCACCGAGGAGCTGCAACATTACGACGTCTCGCCGGACTTCGAACCTTCCCGCCCCAAAATGGGCTTCATGATCAATGAGGCTGCGCAGTATGCGGGAAAGGTGCTCGCGGCCAAGCGTACGTTGGCGCCGACGGTCGATCTGCCGCCGGCGCCGCTCCCTCCAGACAGTGCGGACCGATCGGCGCCGGCGATCGGGGCCGCTTCCCCGCGCGGTGTCGCGCAGGTCGCTCCTTCCACGCCGACGATGGCAGGGTTTCTGGATGGCCTGGGGCCGCTGGACATCCTCGAGGAGGTATCGAGCCGCATCACCACGACCGATCCGTTGCACGTTGTGCTGGGACGCATCGTTCAGTTCGTATCGACCGTCTTTCCCTGCGACTCCTGCTTCCTGTACACGGTGGAAGGGGACGAGTTGGTGCTGCGCGCCTCCAAAAACCCCCACGAGGATGTCGTGGACCGGTTGAAGATCTCGGTCGGGGAAGGCGTGACGGGATGGGTGGCCGAGCATCGGGAAGCGGTGGCCATCTCCGACCGCGCCTCCGAGGACCCGCGCTTCAGCGCCTTCGTGAATCTGCCGGAGGATCGCTTCGAGGCAATGCTGTCCGTGCCCATCCTTTGCGCAAACCGCGTCGTGGGTGTGCTGAACCTCCAGCATCGCGAGCGGTACGACCACACGGAACTCGGTCGGCGGCTGCTTTCAACCATCGGTACGCTTGTGGGAGCGGAGATGGAGCGCGCTCGGCTGGAAACGGAAAATTCCGCGCTGATGCAACGTCTCGAAGACCGCAAGCTGGTCGACCGGGCCAAAGGTGTACTGCTCCGGGATCTGAAGATCAGCGAAGACGAAGCCTACCGGACCATGCAACGCGAAAGTCGCCAAAGGCGGCGGCCCATGCGCGAGATCGCCGAGGCCATTCTGCTGGCGGAAGAGTTACGCCAGGCAGGTCGCCCCTAAAGCATCTACACGATGGTGCCGGGAGGGGGGGTCGAACCCCCACGAGGTTGCCCTCGGCGGATTTTGAGTCCGCTGCGTCTGCCAGTTCCGCCATCCCGGCGCTCTGCTATTCTAGCAAGCCTTCGCGGAAACGATCACAGCACCCACCGGCAGCCAGATCGGGGCGATACCTCAGCCGCCCATCTACACTGGATCGGCGCCCATCTACACTAAATCGAGGAGACCCCGGAGCCGTGACCACAAGCACCGTCCAGCAAAGGTTCCGTATGCCGGCCGAGTGGTCCACGCACGCCGCTACCTGGATCGCCTGGCCGCAGAACCGCGCCGACTGGCCCGGAAAATTTCAGCCTATCCCCTGGGTTTACTGCGAGATCGTCCGCCATCTCTCCCGCGTCGAAGACGTCCACATCCTCGTCAACGACCTCGCCACCGAGCAGCGCGCCACCGGCATGCTCCGCCGCCAGGGAGCCAACCTGGCTCGCCTCCACTTCCACCATTGGCGCACCGATCGCGTCTGGCTGCGCGACTCCGGCCCCATCTTCGTCAAGACAGAAAACCAAAGCCCAGACGCCGAAGTCGCACTCACCGATTGGCGCTTCAACGGCTGGGCCAAGTACCCCAACCACCTCAACGACGACCTCATCCCACAGCGGGTCGCCGAGCTCTACGCCATGCGCTCGTTCCAGCCCGAAGCGACGCTCGCCGACGGCGCCCGCCAGCGCCTCGTCCTCGAAGGCGGATCCGTCGACACCGACGGCCAAGGCACCCTCATCACCACCGAAGAGTGCCTCCTGTCGGACGTCCAGCAACGCAACCCCGGCGTCTCCAAACCCCAACTCGAACAGGCCTTCCGCGACTTCCTGGGCATCGAAGAGGTTCTCTGGCTCAACCGCGGCTGCGCCGGCGACGACACCCACGGCCACGTCGACGACGTCACCCGCTTCGTCGCTCCCAACACCATCCTGACCGCCGTCGAACCCAACACCGCCGACGAGAACCACCTTCCGCTCGCTGAAAACCTCCAGCGCCTCCACGAAGCCCGCAACGCTGACGGGGAACCCTTCGACGTTCGCCCCCTCCCCATGCC